>JASGGL010000124.1:0-8816 GCA_047605065.1 Asticcacaulis sp. | reverse complement strand
GCACGGTTCAGCTTCGCTTTGTTTTGGAAAAGGAGGGGACGACGATGTCGGCCTATACCCAGACCCTTAAATTCGACGCCGATGGCGTGGCGTATCTGCGCCTGTGGTCCAGAATGCTGACGCTTCGGCTGGTCGGGGAACGGGTGTCGGCGGAATGGTCGCAACCGGCCGATATCCGCAGTCCAGCCTATCAGCTACGCTGAACTCAGCACAGGCGGGCTTTTTTATCCCGTGCCCAGTCGAGCGCCCCTTCGATGTGGCTCAGGAAAACCGGATCGGACCAGTCCGCGTCCTGATGGCCCAGCGCGCTGAAAAAGATGCCGCCCTTGCCGAGGCATTTCGTCCAGATGACCGGATGGTCCGTGCCCATGCGCAGCTTGTCCGTAGGGTCATAGGTGGCCTCATCGACGCTGGCCAGCACACGCACATTCGGTCCGCGCGGGTTGCGGTCGAAACTGTACCATTCGTCGTTGCGCGGCCATGAGGCGGGCAGGGCCTTGGTTGCCGGATGGTCGTGGTCTTCGATGCGGATCGTGCCATTCTGGATTTTCGGATGCCCGGTAAAGCCCGCGCCGATCACATTATCGACGTACCACGGCCAGGGATGGTTGCTGGTGCCGCCTGCGCCGTGCAGGGCCACCACGCGACCGCCCTTTTCGATCCATTTCCGGAAGACGAGGCGCTGCTCAGGCGTGAACAGGTCGCCCGTCGTATTGTTGAGCACGATGACGTCGAAGCGCTTCATGAGGGCGTTCGTCATGACGGCGGCATTGTCGGTTTCATAGAGCGGCCAGTTGCGTTGCGCTGCTATGTCTTTGATCGCCGTAGCGACGACAGGCATACTCTTGTGCCTGAAGGCATTGGCCTTGCTCAGGACCAGTATGGCCGGCCTTTTCAGGTCGCGCGGCGGGTCCGGGGCCTTATGATCAAATACCGGCGTATACTGGGTTTGGGCCATGGTCGGGGCGACGCTGGCCACCAGCATGAAGCCAGCCAGAGCAAGGGTGGCCAGCATGAAAGTCCTGAGCATCTGTTTCTCTCCGCTTTTTTTGCGGAGAGGATGCCCAAGGGATCAGGCGGTGGCAAGTGCCGCGACGGGCGCGCCGCTGTGGAAGCGAAATTCGCTGTCCGGATCATTGATCAGGGCCTGTTCGACCGGACGTATGGCTTTGATGCGCGCGGCGATGTCATCGGCATCGCCATAGAGTTCGGCCAGTTTCAGATAGTTTTTGAAATGACGGCCTTCGCTGTCGAGCAGGCCTTTGTAGAACTTGCCCAGTTCGTCGTCGAGAAACGGGTAAAGCGCGGCGAAACGCTCGCACGAGCGCGCTTCGATAAAGGCCGAGACGATCAGGATGTCGGTCATCATGCCGGGCTCGGTGCGGCGGACCATGCGCCTCAGGCCCATGGCGTAGCGCGAAGGCGTCAGCGGGCGCAGTTCGACTCCGCGCTTTTTCATCAGCTTCATCACCTGCTCGTGGTGGACCAGTTCCTCACGCGCCAGACGCGACATGGCATTCATCAGGACTTCGCACGTATTGTACTTGGCCATCAGGTTGAGGGCGTTGGAGGCGGCCTTGTACTCGCAGTTCTTGTGATCCAGCAGCAGGATGTCCTGCTGCTCAAGCGCCGCGTCGATCCATGCGCGCGGTGTCTCTGAGCCCAAAAAGGCGAGGATGTCGTCAAGGTCTGTTCTCATAAACAACCCGCTCAAAAGTGGAGGCCGGTTTTGAGCAATAGGGTTGCGCCCAAGACACTCCCGCCGATTTGCCAAAGGTGCGGTCGAAAAGCAAGCTACTCGGCCGGTTCCGGGGCTGTGGCGGCCTCAGGTTCGCGCTTGAGCGTCAGAAGCAGGATCGTTGCCACGATGCAGGCCGTGCCGACGGCTTCGGCCAGACCGAAGGGCACCCTCAGGAAGGTCACCGCGATCAGCACTGCCGATAACGGCTCGGCGCAGGCCATCAGGCTGGCGCGGCGCGCACCGATGAGCTTGGTGGCCTGCATATAGACCAGAAAGGCGATCAGCGTGCCGCCGATAATCGCAAACGCGGCGGCCCCTATGGCCGGAGCGTCCCAGACGCCGCGCACGTCCCACGGAGCGTGGATGAAGCTGAAGGCCACGCCTCCGATCAGCATGGCCCAGCCGAGGACGATCGGGGCCGGGTATTGCCGCATCAGGCGTACAGGCTGGATCGAATAGACGGCGAAGGCCACCGCCGAAGCGATCCCCCAGAACAGGGCGGCCGGCGAGATGGACAGGTCGCCGGGGCGGCCATGGGTGACCAGAAGCACCGTGCCGCCGACCGCCAGCGCGATGGACAGGGCTTCATAAAAGCCCGGCCAGCGGCGCTCCTTAAAGGCATACCAGGCGGCGATCATCACCGGCCCGGTATATTGCAGAACCGTGGCGGTGGCGGCATTGGATTCGCGGATAGCGGCAAAGTAGGTGTACTGCACCGACAGCATGCCGAGCAGGGCAAAAAGGAACAGGCGGCGCAGATTGTCCCTGTCGGTCCAGATGGCAAAGACAGAGCGGGGCTGACGCACACCGAAGATCAGCAGCAACAGCACGCCGGATATCAGCATGCGTACGCTGACCATCCATTCGGCGCTCACACCGCGCTCGACGAACAGGAACTGCATGGTCGTGCCCGACACGCCCCAGAACAGGGCACCGATAAAGGCCAGCAGAAAACCCTGAGACGCGGCGCTGCGCATAATCCATTCCTTTCAATACGATAGGGAGTGGAATATATTTCGCGCTGAATGATAATTGCGCTCTGTTTTGCGGCATTATCGGGAAAATGTCTCGCTTAAGGCGGCCGGAATGAAAACTTTTACCCCTGACGATTTTGACTATGCGATTTTGGGGATCGTGCAGGCCGACAACCGGACGCCGTTGCGGACGATTGCCGAAAAGGTGAACCTGTCGACGGCGGCGGTGCAGCGGCGCATCCGGCGGCTGGAGGAAGAGCGGATCATCACCCGCAATATCGCGGTCATCGAACCGCATCGGGTGGGCCTGCCGATCACTATTGCCGTCGAGGTGACCATGGAGCGCACCCGGATCGCCGATCTCGACGCCATGCGGGCGCTACTCAACGCCACGCCCGAAGTGCAACAGTGTTATTACGTGACAGGCGAGGCCGATTTCGTCCTGATCGTGCTGGTCGCCACTATGGAGGCCTATGAGGTTCTGGCGCGCCGCCTGTTTTACGGCAATCCGACGGTGAAGAACTTCAAGTCGATGGTGACGCTCGATCGCGTCAAGGTCGGCCTAGGCGTTGACCTCAGGCCAGACGGGTTTAGGCAGGACGGGTTCAGGCAGGATGGGCGTATGGGCGACGGGTAGGCGCTGAAACGTCTGGCGATAGGCCGTCGGCGTGGTCGACAGGGTTTCGCGGAAGTGGTGGCGGAAATTGGCGGCACTGCCGAAACCGCAGCTCTGGGCGATGACGTCTATGGGATCGTCGGTGGCTTCCAGAAAATCACGCGCGGTTTGCAGGCGCACCTGTATCAGCCATTTGGCAGGCGTCGTGCCGGTGGCCTCTTCGAAGCGCCGCAGGAAGGTGCGTTCGCTCATGCCTGCGCGCCGCGCCAGTTGCGCCACCGTGTGCGGCTCATCGAGGCGCTCGCGCATGTGGTCGAGCAGCGGCCCCAGCCGGTTGCGTTCATAGGCGCTGGGGACGGTGCGCGGGATATACTGCGCCTGCCCGCCGTCGCGGTGGGCCGGAACGACCAGACGGCGGGCCACCTTATTGGCCGCTTCGGGACCGAAATCGCGGCGGATCAGATGCAGGCACAGGTCGATGCCCGCCGCGCTGCCTGCCGAGGTGAGTATCTGGCCTTCATCGATATAGAGCACGTCGGGGACAAGTTCGACATCGGGATAGGTCTGAGCGACGTAGTCGACGTATTTCCAGTGCGTCGTTGCGCGTCGCCCTTTCAGAAGCCCTGCCGCCGCCAGCACGAAGGCCCCTGAGCAGATGGTGACGATGCGCGCGCCGCGTTCATAGGCGCGGCGGATAAGGTCGATCAGCTCGGCAGGTATCGGCTTATCCATAGGCCAGCCGGGAATGATGAGGGTGTCGGCTGTTTCCGCCCAGTCGCGCGGGGCGTCGGCGGTGACGCTCAGGCCCGCCGTGGTGCGACAGGGGCCGTCATCGAGCGCGACAACATGGAAGCGATACCAGTCCTCACCCATTTCCGGGCGCTCAAGCCCGAACAGTTCCACGGCGATGGAAAATTCGAACAACGGCATGCCATCGAAGGCGAGGGCGCAGACGTGACGGTTGGGGGCAGGGTTTGGCATGATTTTATCTATAGATGCCATATCCGCCATCTGCAACAGCGGCGCGTCGTGGTCTATTCGTGATCGGGTGAACCGGGAGACGCCCATGTTAGAGATGAAAACCGCCTGTGAGCGCTGTACGCAGGTCTTGCCGCCTGAGACGTCTAAGGCGTGGATATGCAGTTATGAGTGTACCTTTTGCGCCGACTGCGCGACGGAGGTTTATAAAGGGCGTTGCCCGAACTGTGGTGGTGAATTGCTGAAACGGCCCGCGCGCCTGCCGCGCGACTGATTTTTAGCCTTGATTTTAAAACCCGTTGCGGGTAAGGAGCGCGCCTCGGTGTGGGAAAGCCCTTTCCCATCCGTTCTGTCCGAGACCTTCGTGGGAGCAGGGGCCGCCTGTTCCATAAATTTCCGGTAGCCGCCGGAACCCGAACATAGACGGGACGCGAAACACCCGCAAGATTTCACGGAGTCCTTATGGAAGCCGTGGCTTTCGGTGACTTTGCCCCCTTCATGGACAGCGTCTTTTCCGCGTTCCGGTTTCCGGGACGCTAAAAGGCTTTTATCCGTGTTGCCGGATTGTCCGGCGATGCAAACCTCAACCGGAGGCCACAATGGACCGCGCTAAAAAAGCCGTATCGATTGAAGAGCTCAAGAGCGTCTTCGCCGAATCCGGCTCCGTGGTTGTTGCCCAATATTCGGGCATGACCTTTGTGGAAATGGCTGACCTGCGCCTGCGTCTTCGTAAGGAAGGCGCTACGCTCAGAGTGTTTAAGAACCGTCTGGCTCAGAAGGCCCTGGACGGCACCGCGGGTGAACAGGGCGACGCTCTGTTCAAAGGCCCGACCGTGCTGGCCTATGCCAATGATCCGGTGACGGCTGCGAAGATCTCCGCCCAGTACGCCAAAGAGAACGACAAGTTCAAAATCGTTGGCGGCATCATGGAAGGTTCGACCGTTCTGGACGCCAATGGCGTCAAGGCGCTGGCGACCCTGCCGTCGCTGGACGAACTCCGCAGCAAGCTCATCGGGCTGCTGCAAGCCCCGGCAACCAAGGTTGCTGGCGTGCTTCAGGCACCCGCAGGCCAACTGGCTCGCGTTTTCAACGCTTACGCGACCAAAGAAAACGCTTAACAGCTCATTCCCCAACCTATCTCATCCTTAAGGAAATACCATGTCCAAACTCGAACAACTGGTCGCTGACCTGTCCGCCCTGACCGTTCTGGAAGCTGCCGAACTGTCGAAGCTCCTCGAAGACAAGTGGGGCGTTTCGGCTGCCGCTCCGGTCGCCGTCGCTGCCGTCGCCGGTGGCGCCGCTGCTGCTCCGGCTGAAGCCGCTGAAGAGCAAACCGAATTCACCGTCGTCCTGGTTGACGGCGGCGACAAGAAGATCAACGTGATCAAGGAAATCCGTGGCATCCGTTCGGACCTCGGCCTGAAGGAAGCCAAGGACCTGGTCGAAGGCGCTCCGCAGACCGTCAAGGAAAACGTCTCGAAGCAGGAAGCTGCCGACATCAAGAAGAAGCTGGAAGACGCCGGCGCCAAGGTCGAAGTTAAGTAATTTCGCCTTTCTTCGTGAAAGTCATGGCTTCGTGAAAGTCATGGAAAAGCCCGGGCCTTTTGGTCCGGGCTTTTTCTTTTCGTATCTATTTGCGGTTACGCGATCCGAATGACGGAGGCGGCCCCGGCGGCGGGCCGTTACGGCTACCCCCCGGTCCTCTACCTTCTGGCCCCATACCACGCGGCCCGCCCATGCCCGGAGGCCCCATGCGGGCGGGTTCGCGTTCACCATCCCCCAGGGCGAGCGTTACGGTACCGGCAAAGCCGTCCGTTGCATTGCCGCTGAGGCGTATGGTCTGGGCCGCCAGTTCTGCGGCGCTGTTGTCACCGAAGACATTGTCCGTTTCAAAGCTGATACGGCGCAGGTTCGGCAGGCTTTTTTCGTAACCCGCCGCTTCGGTATAGACCTTTTCACACAGGGTCGGGTCGAAGGCGAACTGCGTGGTCGCCAGCTTGTTGGCGGCGTCGACCGCCATCTCCGCCGAGGCGTAGACCTCGACATGGATGTGCGGCATGCGCCCGTCGTAACAGCCGGGGAAGATGGTGTGGAAGGTGACGTAGCCCGCGCTGTCGCTGATCTGCACCCCGCGCAGGAAGTCTTCTTCCGGCAGGCTGTAGAGCGAATAGTCGCCGTCCTGTGTGCAATGCCAGATATAGACCGCGTGTCCACTCAGGGGCTGGCAACCCGCGCCGGTGACCAGAATGCGCAGCGACAGCGGTACGCCCTTCGCCTCGTGGCCAGTGGTGCCGCTTTTGCGCAGATCGGCGCGGCGGATGAAGGGCAGCTTTAAGGCATTGGGCGTAGGACTGGACGAGGCCGGGGCGCCCGGCATGGCCGCCATACCCGGAGGCGGCCCCATGCGCGAGCCGTCGGCGGGGAAGGGGCCTTCGGTCTCTTCGGGCAGGGCGACGCCGCAACTGGCGGCCACGGCCTTTCCGGTCAGAGACTGGGCGGTGACGGCAACAGCGGCCCCGCTGAGGGTGGACAGGAGATGGCGGCGCGAGAAAATCATAGGGCCTCTCAGGAGTATATCGGCGCAAACTACATGCGGTCGGCGGCGGTATGATGTCGCCGCTGAAAAATGTGCGCTCTTGTTGAGGTTGTGGTGTGTGGTATTGTGACGCATGTTCTCTGAACTGCGTGTTTCGCTGGACCTGATACAGGCCGTCATGCCCGAAGGTGCACCGTGGTGGATTATCGGCTCGACGGCGCTGTATCTGAGCGGGGTGGACCTGCGCCCCAGGGATGTCGATGTGTTCGGCCCGTCCGATGTTATTGAGGCGGCGCGTCTGCGTCTTGGGGCCGATGCCATGCCCCCGCGTCCCGATGCCAGCTTCCGGTCCTCGCCCTATTTCCAGTATTGGCCCGAAGGCGGTCTGGAGATCGACTTCATGGGGGATTTGCAAGTGATGTCGGGCGGTGAATGGTGTGAATTGCGGATCGCAAGTGAAATGTGGGCGGGCGGGCTGAGGCTGCCGACCTTAGAGGAGCAGGCGGCGATCCTGCGGCTGTTCGGACGCCCCAAGGACATGGCAAGATTGGCGCTGATCGAGGGGGTTAAGAGCGCTTCCCGATAAGGGGGACACCACTTTTCGGAAAAGAAGCGCGTTACTCTAAGGACGGGGGGAGATGGACAAACCGACACAGCTACAGACGATCATCGATCGTCATGACACGCGGATCGTGGAAGAGGAAAAGCCGGTCCTTAAAGGGCAATACCGGATCGCCTACCGCGCCTTTATTGTAATGACCCTGATCCAGATTGCGTATCTGTTTGCGGCGCACTGGGAGGGGCTGCGGGCTGTGCTCGACAGGGTCGGCCTGAATATCTTTGCGCCGATCCACGACCGGCTGGCCGTCTTCAGCTTTACCGACGAGCCTGATTTCCATCTGCATACAGTGGTTGCCGGGACCGCCATATGGGGGCTGGCGTCGATTCAGGACAAGGATTACAGCATCGTGCGCTGGAGCGGTACGCTTCTGGGTGTGCTGGCGATCAACTATGGTTTGCTGCCGTGGCTGGATGACAGCGGGCAGCCCTTCGTTCTGTACTGGGCGTGCGTGGCCTTCATTCTGGGGCAGACGCTGAGCGTAAGGCTGATGGCGTTTTTCCACACCCTCAAAGGTCGGTTTCAGATCAGCGACATCGCGCCTTCGGGTTTGATCCTGCTCATGCTGGGGGTTGGGCTGGTCATCTATCCCTACTATGCACTATCGGCTCTGGCCGGAGCCGGGTTGGGACTGTGGATCGTGTTGAAGCGTGTGGAAGTCAGTGTCTGAAGGGAAGGGAGCGGCATTGAGAAAACTTCTCACTAAATGGGGATACTGGCTTTGTGCGGCGATGGTTATGCCCGTGATCGCGGTTGTATGTGCATCAACCTCGGCCACCAATAATCTGGCGTTCGGCAACCTGTATCTGTGGGGCGATGCGGACGGGCTGGTATCAGGTTTAAGCTTTGGCTTAGCATACAGCCTCGCGCCGTTTATTATCGAAGCGGGTCTTAAGCAGAGTCAGCCGAAGGGCATGATTATTAAATTCATTGCGGCAAATATTGTTCTATATGTCGCAATTCTTGGCCTTTGTGCGGCGGCTTCGTCCATCTTGCCAGAAATATATGTTGTTCCATTACTTATCTCTCAGGCTTTGGGTGCCTTTGTGGCGGCTCCCGTATCAAAGTCCGCCACCGTTGTACGTGACTTCGGTGAGTCGACCCTGCCTCCGGTACCTCCTTCGAAAATCTATATGTATGCAGGTTTGGTATTCAGGGTGGCGTTTGTCGGCCTGTGGATATTTCTCATCTATAAAGACGTGTCTGAAAACGGTCCGGCTACAGCGGTCTATTGTCTGGCGGCTCTGGCCGGATGGGGCATTGGAAAGGCCTTTTGGGATAAAGCCCGGTCGCCGGTAAAATAAATGCATTACCCCCTCGACAAGCGGGGACAGTTGGGGTATGGCATCCTC
>JASGGL010000123.1:0-8835 GCA_047605065.1 Asticcacaulis sp. | reverse complement strand
TTTAACGCGCTTCTTTTCCGAAAAGTGGTATCCACTTTGTCGGGAAGCGCTCTAATACCTGACAAAGTTATCCGATGCGCCGCACCGCCTTTGCCCTGTTTCTGATCGCCCTGTTTGCGCTGGTCTGCGCGCCGGACATCGCCCGGCGCCTTGTCGCCATCGATGCGCCCTGGCTGGGTTGGGTGCAGCTTGGGGTGCTCATTGTCGGGACGGTTTTTGCGGCGCGTCTGAGATTGCGTGACGCGGGACGCCCGGCCTACTGGCTGTCGCAGGCTCTGTTGGTCGTCCTGCCGATCTATGCGCTGTTTGCCTCGCCGCTGGCCGGTTTTCTGCCCGTTCCCAGCCAGTTGAGCACACTGGCCCTGATCGGAGCCAATGGCGTGGTCTTTGGCGGGCTTATCTTTCTGGTGCTGACACCGTCACTCATCCTGCCAGTCGTTGAGCCGCGCGAAACCCGGACAGAACCCCCCGGACAGGCTGACACCTCGTCGACCACCACCGACACGACGTCAGCGCCCGGCCCCACATCCGATAAGGCCATGTCCGAAGACACGAACCCGGACAGCCGCCCCGATTCTGCGTCGGACGGCAACTCCGGTGACAGCGGTTCCGCCGATAGCAGCGCAAGCGACGGTGGAGGTGGTGATGGCGGCGGTGGCGGCGACTAAAGCCGAAACCACCTCAATAGGCGGGGCAGGCCTGCCACTCATAGGCCTGCGCCATCAGGCCACCCGGTCCCCACTGCACGATATAACCCTGCCCTTCCGAAGGCCGCGAAGGCATAGACTGGCAGCGGTTCATAAGCATCACATTGCCGCGGCTTCCTGATTTGCGGTCGGCTTCGTACTTGCCGTTTTCGAGCCGTTTGACCTTGGCCATGTCGTAGCTCTGGCTCAGGCGATCCCCGGCACGCGGCGCGCGGGTCATCACCACGACATCCAGCGCATTGTGCCCCGCCCTCTGCATGTAGGCGACCACCTCCTGAAAACAGGTCCCGGCCAGCAACACCAGATCCTGCGGGCAGCCCTGACGCGGATAGGCGATCGGACGCATGTCCCCATAGACCTCGTAAATGGCTGACGGCACGGGCGGTGGCGGCGCGCCGCACGTGGCCTGCGCCTCCTCAGCGACAAACAGCCCTTCGTCGCGCGCCCGGACGCGATAGATGGCCTCACCATTGGCGGAACAGCCTGAGGGAACGCTCAGCATGGTTTTGGCAAACCAGCGCTTGTCGGCCTTGAAGCCGTTCGACGTGCGCTTGAGCACCAGTTGTTCGATGTCGTCATCAGCCAGCGCGTCGCCATCGCGCACCTGACGCTTGGCCCCGATCAGATCGAGTTCCTTCACAGCGGCATTGGCCCGCAGAAAGTCGATGCCTGTGCGCGCGCAATAGACCTTACGCACCAGATAGTCCCCGGCGCACCCGGCATCCGCCTGAGTGAGATAGCGCGTTTCGCCCTCGGTGCGCAGGATTTCCGTGCGCGGCCAGGCGTCGGCACCGGTATAGACGCTGGCACCGACGGCGGGCGGATCGATCGGGATCGACGGACCTTCGGGCATATAAGGCCCCGAAGGCTGACGCGGCCCGCCGCCGCATATGGCGGTCTGACGCTCCTGAGCCACCGTCTGCCCGCCCCGCGTTTCGACCGTGTAGAAGACGCCTTCGCCCCTCAGGGCGAAACAATTGCGCGGCACACGCACCTCTGAGGTCGGCAGGTCCAGTTCGCGCCATTTCAGCGCGTCACCGGCCACCGTCACGTCGATCAGCGTATAGTCCGTCCCGTAAACCCCGCGCACCGCTTCGCCGGGTGCCGCCGCATGGCGCACCCCCAGAACCCGTGTGCTCTTTTCCCCCGTGGCCTTAAGCCGTGCGGCCACCGTATCCAGACAGGGACCGCCCTCAAAGGTGCGCATCGCCACCGGACACCCGGCCTTAGGGCCTGCGACGTAGCGCGCCGCCCCCAGAACCTCATGCACCTGCCCGTAACGGGGCGGCTCGATCAGACGCGGAGACTGGCCCATCGACTGGCTCATCGCCGGAAGCGCGGGCAAAAGAACCGTCAGTACGAATAGTGGGAGCTTGATACGCAAAACCATACCCCTCTATCAGGAAATGCGAAACAGGCGGTTGAACCGCTGACATCCTGTGTGCCACTTACCGGCCCGCCCGACAACCGGGAATCCATGCCCCGCCCGGCCTTGTGACCAAAGCGTTGCGCAAGTGCCGCAAGGTTACAAATTCGACAATCGCGGAGGGTTTCGGTTGCGATCGCAGAGAGTCTGAGGCATTATTTCACGAATTCACGGTATTGATGAGCGCGTATCCGCTCGGCAGAGCTATTTTCCGGGCCGGCTTCGGTCCTTTTTCAGCCAACGCAACTGGATGCGCACCCTTCATGTCGGCGCTGCTTGACCTTATTATTGGTTTTGTCTCGGCTCTGGTTTCCGCCGCCTTCCTGCATTTTGGCGCAGGCGGGGCCACGACACCGCGCAAGGAACCGGCCCCGGCCGTTGCTCCGGCGCAGCAAACCGCCAAGGCACAGATAGCCCCGTCCGAAACCGCCGACGCCAGCGATCCCGCCACTCAGGAAGCTGCACATCAGGCCGCCCGCGCCGAAGCGGAAAAGGCCCGCAACGCCGAGCGTACGGCGCTTGCCGACATTCAGAAGGCCAATCAGGACGCCCGCCAGAACGCCCGCATGTCCGGTGGTCCCACCCCGCCTTCGATCAGAACCGCTCCGGTGGCCCCGCGCGCACCGGCGCATCCGCGCACGGGCTTCGACCTCCTGCCGGTTGCCCCACCCGCGCCTCCGGCCCTGACCATTCGCATCGCGGTGCATGAACCGCTGGAAGCGAACATCGAAGCGCAAATGGCTCAACAGGCCGAACGTATCGCCCGCGAAGCCGAGCACGCGGTCAATAAGGCCATTGTCGAGCAGGACGAGTTGCGCATCCGCGTCCAGAAGGATGTCCATATCGCTGCCGCTGCACAGGCCAGCCCGGAAGCTGCCGACACAAGCGGTCCCTGCCCTCAGCAGATGGCCAAGGCGGCCCCCTCCCCGAATATACGCACCTTTGTCGGCGGATAACCTCGCCTGATCGCGTCTAAGTCCTCTGTTTTCCTGCGCAAACCATTTGCGTTAAGGACGATCTGCGGCTAGCGTTTCGCCTTACGGGAGAACCCCGGCTTTTCCGTGGAAAAGTGACAGGCGCAGGACAGTAACTCTATGAAATCACGCATTCGCCCTCCTCTGAATCTGGGATCTTCGGAGACGCGCAACCGCAAATCCCGTCTGCGCCCCCTGTTCGAGGAAGATGAATCCGCCGCGCCGGAAGCCGGCAGCGAGGACGATCTCGACATTCCGTCGTCCGATTTCAGCCCCCCTTCTGCGACACCTGACCTCCCGACGCCGGAACCTACGTCCGCCGAAATTACGCCCGAATCCGACGCCGACATCCTTTTCGAAACGGCGGAACCTGAGCCCATCGCGGCAGCGCCCGTGTTTGAAGCGCCCGTTGCCGAAATGCCCATTGCTGAAATGCCCGTCGCCGAAATGGAAGTGACCGTCGAAGACGACGCGCCGGTCAAACCGGACCTGATGGACGCGCCCTTCTCCGTGCCGCCATCTGCCGAAACCGGCCTGCCCCCCGCCACGGCCCGCGCCCACGAACCCATAGCGGCGACCACTCCGGTCACGCCCGCGACCGTGAAGGTCAAACCCGAAGGCATTATGAAGGTCTCCGGCGGCTCCGGCGGGCGCTTCTGGGGTGGCGTTACCGTGGTCAGTCTCGGCTGGGCCCTGTGCCTCACCGCCTTCGTGCTGGGGGCGGAAACCCAGATAGCGGCCTTTACGGTTCAGCCCTTCCGCATGGCGATTCTGGGGGCGCTGGCCCTGTTTCCCATCGGCCTGATCGTGGCCTCGGCCTTCGCACTGCGCCATGCCGCCGCCCTGTCGCACGAAGCCCGGCGCACCGCCGCATTGGCCGATGCCATGATCGCCCCCGCCTCTATGGCTGCCACCAGCACGACGGCACTGGTCGAATCCCTGCGTCAGCAGGTCGAACAGGCCGTTCACGCCGTCCGCGTGGCGCACAACGACCTCAACGAACTGAGCCTCAGGCTGAAATCCGAAACCGAGGCCATGCTGAGTGCCGCCGAGCAGGCGCGGCATTCGACCCATGTGGTCACCGGCGCGCTATCCAGCGAACGCGAAGCCGTGATCCGCATGGGGCAGCAGCTTGACGTTCAGGCACACGGCGTGATCGAAGCCGTCGACCGTCAGGCGCGCATGGTCGCCGACGCCTCAGACCTTGCCCAGACGCAGTTGCGCGAAGCCGAGGCGGTTCTGGCCTCGCGCGCCGCCGACCTGACTTCCGCCGCCGCCGATGCCCACACCACGGCGCGCGCCATCGCCGACGATCTCGACCGCCAGACCCTGCGGCTCGAAACGGCGGGCGCCGGCGTTGCCGATCAGATCCGCAGCGTCGAGGAAGGCCTCAGCCAGCAGCGCGCCGGTCTTGTTTCCGCCGCCCTGTCCCTGCGTGCCGATCAGGAAGATTTCGCCGTCCACCTCGAAAACCAGCGCGGGCAACTGTCCGAAGCCCTCAGCGTGGCGCGCACCGCCACCATCGAACTGGGGGAAACCTCGTCGCGCGGCGTCGATATGCTGCGCGAACTGGTCCTGCACGCTCAGGATCAGTTCCGCCAGGTGCTCAACGGCGCGGAAAATGAACGCACCGCGTTCGAGACGCGCATCCATTCGACCCTGTCGAACATTTCCGACATGGCCGCCGATGCGCGCGACGAACTGATCGGGGAAACCCGACGCGCGCTTGAGCAACTCAATATCGCCGCCGAAGACGCCCGACGTGCCGCCGCCGATGCCGCCCAGACGGCTCAGGTCCGCGTCGACCGCCTCAACGAATCCCTGTTCGAAGCCGGCAAAAAAGCCGATGAAGCCTTCGATGCCCGCTTCGGTGCAGCCCGTCGCCTGATCGAGGATTCCGCCGCCCTCATCGATGACGCGGGCGAAGCCACCGCCCAGCATCTGGATCAGGCCTTTGCCCGCGCCCGTGACGGCATCCGCGATGTCGAAAGCGCCCTCAGCGACCTGAACGCCCGTGCCGATGAACTGCCGCTGCAATCCAAGTCGCGCCTTGAGGAAATCCGCCGCGCCGTCGAAGACGGTCTTCTGGCTATGACCGAGGCGGCGCGTAAGGCGGCGCTCGAAACCGAAAGCGTCGATCAGGCGTTTCAGGACCGCGTAAAGCGCAATTACGAAATGCTGACCGAAGCCGTGCGCCTGATGGGGGTGATTTCGTCCCAGCCCCTGCCCGCCGCACCGTCCGGCCCCAACCCCTATGTCGAACGTTTCGAACGCCCCCGCGATACGGGCCGTTCCTCGCGCGCCAACAACGAAGTCCGGGCCGAAACACGACCTGAGCAACGCACAGAGCCCCGGTCGGAGCCGCGCACCGAGCGTCCGCGCCGTGGCGTCGATCCACTGGAAGCGCCTCTCGATTCACCGCGCCCCCTGTCGCCATCGACGGGCCGCAGCACACCCCGCGCCAACACGCCCGATGGCTGGTCCTGGCGCGACCTGCTCAATGGCATGGAAGGCCGCGAAGCCGCCGCATCCACACCACCGTCCGCCCCGACGGCTCCCGCCGCCCCGTCTCAGCCGCAACCGGCTCATGACAATCTCGATGACCTGATGATTGCCGAGGTCGCTTCGATGGGGGTCGATGCCCACGCCCTGCTCAACCGCTCACGCGTTGAGGAAATCATCGCCGCCATCGTCGCCGACGATAATGAAGGCGCGCGTCTGGTCATCCGCCGCATCGCGCCCGCCGCCATCCGTCGCCTGAGCCGCCGCCTGACCACCGATGTCACCCTGCGCGATCAGGCGCAGGACTTTGTTACCTTCTACGACCGGCAGATCAATATCGCCCTGCTTACCCGTGATCCGCGTCATGCACTCGGGGACATACTGAGCAGCGATACGGGCCGCACCTATCTGCTGTTCGACGCCGCCATCAGCGACCTGATCTGATGAGGCTCAGCTACCGCAGCGAAGCCTGGCCCATCGCCGGGCGCTTCACCATCGCCCGCGGCTCGAAGACCGAGGCGCACGTCTTCTATGTCGAACTGAGCGACGGAACGTACACCGGCCACGGCGAAAGCGTGCCCTATGCCCGTTATGGCGAAACGCTCGACAGCGCCATGGCCGAGCTGGAAGCCGCACGAGCCGCCATCGAGGCCGGAGCTATTCCCGACATGCGGGCGGGCGCGGCGCGCAACGCCTTCGACTGCGCCCTGTGGGATCTGCGCGCCAAGGCTTCTGGCGTTCCGGCATGGAAGGCGGCGGGTCTGAAAGCTATCAACCCGCTGAAAACTGCCTACACGCTGAGCCTCGACACGCCCGAAGCCATGGGGGCTCAGGCCGCCGCCAATGCCCGCCGCCCCCTGCTCAAGCTGAAAATCGGTGGCCCCGACGATCTGATGCGTGTCGAAGCTGTGCGCCTGAATGCGCCGAAAACGCGCCTGATCGTCGACGCCAACGAAGGCCTGAGCTTTGACGACCTGCAAAGGCTTGCGCCCGAACTGAAACGCCTCGGCGTCGTCCTGATCGAGCAGCCTTTGAAAGTGGGAGAGGACGACGCGCTCGAAGGCTATAAATCCCCGGTGCCGCTGTGCGCCGATGAAAGCCTGCACACGCGCGCCGATCTCGACCATTGCGCCCGGCTTTACGATGCGGTGAATATCAAGCTCGACAAGACGGGCGGCCTGACCGAAGCGCTGGCGCTGAAACAGGCGGCGCTGGACAAGGGGCTGATGATCATGGTCGGCTGCATGGTCGCCACCTCGCTGAGCATGGCTCCGGCGATGATCGTGGCGCAGGGCGCGGATTTCGTCGATCTGGACGGACCGCTGCTGCTGGCCAAAGATCGCGAACACGGCCTTAAGGTCACCGGCTCTATGCTGGAACCACCCGAACCGGCGCTATGGGGCTGATCCGCCTGCGCGTTTCAGGCGTGGCGCGAGGAAGGCACAGACGATCAGTTGCAACTGATGGAACAACATGACGGGCAGCAGCACCGGCCCCAGCACGGCGGCCGGAAACAGCGTCCCCGCCATCGGCACACCCGACGCCAGCGACTTTTTCGAGCCGCAGAACAGCACCACGACACGATCCTCATGGCTTAATCCCATGCGGCCCGACACCCACCATGTGCCGCACATGACGATAGCCAGCAGGACGGCATTGACCACGAACATCAGCCCCAGATCGCTCAGGCCTACCTTCGACCACAACCCTTCGACCACCGAGGCGGAAAAGGCCGTGTAGACCACCAGCAGGATCGAGCCGCGATCGACCCGCCCGACCAGTGTCTTGTGCCTGTCGAGATAGCCTTTCAGCCACGGCCTGAGCAGATGCCCGACCACGAACGGCAGCAGCAGTTGCAGGGCGATATCACCGATGGCTTCAAGCGACACGCCGCCACCCGTGGTCTGCATAAGGATTGCCACCAGAGCCGGCGTAATAACGATACCGAGTATGTTGGACAGCGACGCGCTGCACACAGCGGCGGCGACATTACCCCCGGCAATGGCGGTAAAGGCGATAGACGACTGCACCGTCGACGGCAGAAGGCAGAGGAACAAAATGCCCGCCAGCATCATCGGGTCCATGAGGGCGCCCAGCAGGGCCTGCGCCCCCAGCCCCAGCAGCGGAAACACCGCAAAGGTGGTGGCGAACACCGCCACATGCACCTTCCACGCCGTCATCCCGGCCCAGATCGATTCGCGCGACAACTTGGCCCCATGCAGGAAGAACAGCAGCACGATGGCCGCGTCCTTGATCCACCCGGCGATCACCGCGCTGTCACCCCGCACCGGCAGGAGCGAGGCCAGAACCACCATGCTCAGCAGCATGAGGATATAGGGGTCTATGATCTTGAACAGGACGGCGGGGGTAAACGGCGGCTTATCGGTCATGTCCCCTTGTCGGCGTCTTTGTACGGAGAATCAAGCCGGACTTTGCGCCGCCAGCAGCGGGACAAGGATGTCGCTGACCGGGGTGGCGATGCCGTGTTTACGCCCCAGCCGCGCGATGACGGCGTTGCGCGCGTCCCATTCGGTTTCGCGCCCTGCCGCACGGTCGTCGTACATCGAGTTGGTGTCGTCCGGCGCAGCCATCATAAAGCGCGCCATCTGTTCCTCGATCAGACTGTCGGGCAGATCGGCCCCTTCGGCGCGCCCCACCGCCACGCATTCGCTCAGGATCGCGCGGGCGATGTCGACAATTCCCGGCTGATGGAAGACCTTCATCGGCTGACCGGTCAGGGCCAGCACCGCACCGCCCGGCGCATTGACGCACAGCTTCTTCCAGTTTTCCGTCACATAGTCCGGCGTCACGGAGGCCTTCACGAAGCTGCCCGCGAACAGGGCGCAAAAATCCGTACCTTCCGCCGTATCGGCGACCAGCAGACTGGCCCGTCCGCGCCATTCAGCGACACCCGGTGCCGAACGCCCTGCCGGAATATCGACCACCACCGGCACCAGAACCGTACCTTCCGGCACATAGGGCGTCACCCGCGCGCGGTGTTCGACGCCGTTTTGCAGGATGGCCACACGGGTGTGCGGCCCGACGGCGGCCTTCAGCCAGGCTTCGGCACCCGCTACCTGATGCGCCTTCACGCACAGCAACACCCAATCGGCCTGGAGGATCTGTTGCGGCGACGTGGCCACATTCGCCCGGCGGCGCGGGGCCATCTCCCCGGCATTGGCCACCATCAGCCGCCCAAAACCCTGCCGCGCGGCAAAGACGACGT
>JASGGL010000122.1:0-8839 GCA_047605065.1 Asticcacaulis sp. | reverse complement strand
CGCATCACCTGACGGCGATAGAGATAGGCGGCGATCACAAGGCCCGTGCCGGCCATGGCCGCCATCACCCAGTAGCCGCGCCCCCCAAGCAGATCATAGAGCGGCCCCGAAGCCAGGGTCGACAGCCCCATGGTCACGCCCGTCACATAGGCGGCGTTCAGGGTCTGAGCGAGGCTTTCCGATCCCTTGGGGGCCATGCGGTTGACCAGATCGAGCCCGGCCAGATAACAGGCGGCAAACGAAAAGGCGTGCAGGGTCTGAAACGGCCACAGCACCCAGACAGGCGGCGCAAAGCCGATGACCAGCCAGCGCAGAACGCTCATCGCGCCCGCCGCCACTAGCAGGGTCCACGAACCGAAGCGGTTTCTCAGACGAAAGCCGAACATCAGGAACAGGATTTCCGCCGCCACCCCGACGGCCCACAGCCAGCCGCAGGTCGCGCCGTCCAGCCCCTGTTCCTTCCATAAGATGGTCGAAAAGCCGTAATAGAAGGCGTGCGCCCCCTGAATGCAGCCCATGCTGGCCAGCAGCAGCACGAAGACGCGATTGCCCAGAAGCTCACGGACCTGCGCCATGCCTGCCTTAGCCGGTGCAGGTGCGGATGCGGACGCGGACGCGGCGACTGCGGTCTCGACATGCCGAGGTGCACCGGGCAGGATCAGCCAGGCCGCCCCTGCCGCCAGAAAACACAGCATCACCACCCAGATGATGATCAGATCGACCCCCATCAGGTTCAGCCCGTAGCCCACCCCGATATTGGCGACGATGAAGGAGGCCGAACCCACGGCGCGCGGCCCGGTGTAGTTGAAACTTTCGCGCTTGGACAACTGAATGGTCATGACGTCGAGCAGCGGGCTGATCGAGGTGATGCAGCTATAGCCCAGCGCCCACAGGGCAACGAACAGGGCGAACCGCCACGTCCCGTCCTCAATGAGCGGCCCCAGCATCAGGCCGCCATAGGCCAGCCCGCCCCCGATAGCCAGCCGGATCATCGGCGCACGGAACAGGGCGAAGCGTTCGGCCCACACCCCCATGACCGGGCCGGTCACCGCCCGCAGCAGCAGCGGCAGGGCAAGGATCAGGCCGATCTGCGCCCCGCTCATGCCTTTCGAGGCGAACCACAGCGGCATATAAGGCAGGCTGGCGCCCGATCCGATAAAGATCAGCGCATAGAACAGACTCTGGCGTCTTACCGTTGTGAGAGGGAAAGGGCTTGTATCGGCGCGCATAATGGGTCTTTGATCAGCGGCAACAGTAACAGCCCTTCCCCCGCGCACCTCATGACCGATCAAACCGTTGTTTCACCGACCAAAGGCCTCTATCCGGAGATCGAACCTTACGACACCGGCTATATGCCGACCGAGGGGAAACATCAAATCTATTATGAGCAAAGCGGTAATCCGCAAGGGATTCCGGTGGTCGTCGTCCATGGCGGCCCCGGCGGCGGGACCAGCCCGAACCTGCGTTGCTACTTCAACCCGCAGGCCTATCGCATCATCCTGTTCGATCAGCGCGGCTGCGGTAAGTCGCGCCCGCACGCCTCGCAGGATCTGTCGCTTGAAGACAATACGACCTGGCACCTCGTCGCCGACATGGAAGCCCTGCGCGAACGGCTGGGGATCGACAAATGGGTGGTGTTCGGCGGGTCGTGGGGATCGACCCTGTCGCTGACCTACGCCATCAGCCACACCGACCGGGTCAGCGCCCTGATCCTGCGCGGCATCTTCCTTGTGCGGCAATCCGAACTCGACTGGTTCTATCAGGGCGGCGCAGGCAACCTGTTCCCCGATGTGTGGGAGCGCTTCCTCGCGCCCATCCCTCAGGCCGAGCACGGTAATCTGCTGGAAGCCTATATCCGGCGCCTCAACAGCGACGATGCCGAGGTGCGCACGCGCTGCGCGCTGGCTTGGTCGGGCTGGGAAGGCGACACCCTGTCGATCGAGGGGCCGTCGGACGCCCCCACCAAGTTCACCGATCCCGATTTCGCCGTCGCCTTCGCCCGCATCGAGTCGTGGTATTTCAAGAACGGCGGCTTCTTCGATACGCCGGACTGGATCCTGGAGAACGTCCATAAGCTCAAAGGCGTGCCTGCGTGGATCGTGCAGGGGCGTTATGACGTGGTGACGCCGATGACCTCGGCATGGGACCTGCACCGGGCATGGCCCGAGGCGCGCTTCAATCTGGTGAAAAAGGCCGGGCATTCGTCGTCCGACCCCGGCATATTGTCGGGCCTTGTCGCCGCTGCGGATGAAGCCTTGCGCGTGGTGGGCTGAGAATTTTAGCCACGAAAAGCACGAAAAGCTCGAAAATATGCAGCCGAATACCCGCCCGCAGGGCCTTTTTCGGCCTCAGTGACACACGCTGATTTTTAGACGACACACGCGAAACCGGCGCTTCGCCACCGTTTGTGCTTTTCGTGTTTTTGGTGGCTAAAGTCTTCACCCCTTCTGCGGGATGCGTACCTCGAACGATGTCCCTGAAGGGCCTGTATCGATCAGCCGGACATCGCCGCCGTGCGTCTGAGCCAGTTCGCGCGCGATAGCCAGCCCCAGACCGGAACCGCCCGGCGTCACCGAGGCCGAAAACGGCGTGAACAGCTTTTCCCGGATGCGTTCGGGGATCCCCGGTCCGTTGTCGCTGAGGACCAGAATCACATCCTCCGCTGTCTTGACCGCGCTCAGCGTCACGCGCCCCACCGTCTTGCGGTTCAACTGGTTCTCGATGGCCTGACGGGCATTGCGCATCAGGTTGACCAGCAGGCGATGGACGTGATCGGGATCGGCTTCGAAGAAGAAGCCCTGCTCGGCCTTGAGCGAGAAGCGCACACGGTCGGGCGTCCGGGCATTGAGCGCCAGCCCGGCGTCTTCGGCGGCAGCTTCGGCCAGATCGCGCAGACGGATGATCTGTATCTTCGCCGGGATTTCGTCGGTCTTGCCGTAGTTGAGCACGTTCTGCGCCAGCGTAAGTGCGCGATCCAGCGCCCTTTCCAGACGCGGCAGCGCCTTGGTGACATTAGGATCACCGGAATAGGCCAGACGCTCAGACGCCATCTGTGCGGCGGTGAGCATGTTCCTCAGGTCATGGCTGATCTTAGACACCGCCTGCCCCAGCGCCGCCAGACGCCCGCGCGACCGCAGGGCGTGGCTGACCTCTTCCTGCATCTTGAACAGCTCTTCCTCGATCTGTCCGATCTCGTCATGACGACCCGACAGGCGCGGCGCAGACCCGGCATTTTCGGGGTTTTCCTTGAAACGCGCCACCGCACGGGTGAGCTGACGCACCGGGCGCACAATAAAGAAGGACAGGGAGGCGAAGATCAGCGCACCGGCGACCAGAGCGATGAGGATCGACAGGCGCAGGATCGAGCCCAGATGCGCCTTCAGCTCTTCCTTGAGCGGCTCGGCCGGGACGACGATCTCGATGATGTCGGTGCCCTTACGCACCTTCGGCACGGCCTCGGTGCGGATCATGCGGTCGGAACGCCCGGCGAAGGTCTTCCACGGCCCCCACAGATAGGCCAGATCGTCGCTTAAGCCCCGGTTCAGGTGGCGGATGTCGATCGTGTCGGGCTCCACCGTCGAACCGGGGTCGCGCAGCACGAACTGCACCCCATTGCTCTGCAGAGCCAGATAGGAGGCCCCGACGCTGTTGAGCAACTGGCTCGACAGATCCTTCGACACCGCGCCTTCGGCCGAGGCATCGAGCGCCAGAGAGGCGATTTCGGCCTGACGCACACGGTCGATCAGCCAGCGCTCCTGATAGGAGGCCAGAGACGGCACCATGATAATGACCACCATCACCGCCACGAACACGGCGGTCAGGGCCAGAAGCCGCCCGGACAGGCCGCTGAAGAAGGAGCGGAAATCCTGCCAGCCGCGCCTGAGGTGCGGCTTCAGCGCCCTGAGGCCGCGGGTGAGGTAGTCCTGAAGATTGAAATCGCGCCAGCCCTTGCCCCAGTCCCGGCCCTTGCGCGGACCTGCGCCTGACGCCGCCCCTTCGGAGACCTCCCGCCACAGGGCCGGACGCGCCACGGCGAACCGCCGCCGCGCCTTATGCGCAGGCGTCTTCGGCGCTTTGGGAGGCAGCGCCTTGGGATCGAGGATGTCGCTCAGTTCGCCGGACATGGCCCTGCTGGACGGAAAGGGTGAGGTCTTTAGTCTTTTGAAGCAGTTTAACACAAATTCGTGAAACAGGGGCAGGAAATCGTGTAAGGGGTACTCAGGCTTGCGACGGCCTCTCAAAGAACGCGGGCAGAAAGAATCGAGATTCCGTCGCCGGAAGCATTGACAAGGTCCGCGTCACGGTTTATCGACGCGCCTCTTCTTTCAACGATGGCTCTGCGTTCAGGGGTTGTCGTATCTAACCCGGAGCTAAAACCGTGAAACGCACTTACCAGCCGAGCCGCCTCGTCCGCAAGCGCCGTCACGGCTTCCGCGCGCGCATGGCCACCAAGAATGGTCAAAAAGTCGTCGCTCGTCGCCGTGCCAAGGGCCGCAAGCGCCTGACGGCCTAACTATCTGACCGCCTAACCGCGTCAGACAGTGACATAGACAAAGGCCCTTGAAGCGATTCGAGGGCCTTTTTCTTTATCCGCAAGCCGCCCCAGATGACCTATCCCGTCCTTAAGAACCGTTCGGACTTCCTGGCCGCCAACAAGGCGTCGTATCAGGCGCGCCCCAGCGTGGTCGTTCAGGCGCGTTTTCGCAATGACGGCGACCCCACGGTGCGCATCGGCTTTACCGCCACGAAGAAGACCGGCGGGGCTGTGGAGCGCAATCGCGCCAAGCGCCGGATGCGCGAAGCCGCCCGCGCGCTTCTGCCGCAGTTCGCGCACCCCGGCCACGACTACGTTTTCATCGCCCGCGACGCCACCAAGTCCTGCGGCTGGCAAGGTTTGCTTGACGATGTCAAACGCGCCCTGATAAGGCTGTCGCCCAAAGTTTAACACACATAAAGACCGGTACATGAAACGCGACGACAATCGCAATATGTTCATCTTCCTCGCCGTCTCCATGGCGATCCTGTTCGGCTATCAGTTCTTCTACGCCGAACCGAAGATGAAAAAGGAACGCGCCGCCGCCGAGGCGAAGCAACTGGCCGAAGCCGCCAAAAAGCCCGCGGTGACGCCTGAGGCGCTGTTCGTCGAAGGCAAGCTGCCGCGCGACAAGGCGCTGGCCGCCACGCCGCGCGTCACCATCGATTCGCCTGCGCTCAAGGGGTCGCTGTCTCTGGCCGGTGCGCGTATCGATGACCTGTACCTGAAGCAGTACAAAGAGACGCTCAAGGCCGACTCCCCCAATGTCGAGCTGTTCCGTCCGCAAGGGGCCGAGCACGCCTACTACGCCGAATCCGGCTGGGTCGGGGCCAATGTCGCCGGTCTGCCGATGGGCAACAGCGTGTGGACGGTCCTGTCTGGCACGGTCCTGTCGCCGGGCAAGGACGTGGTTCTGGGCTATGACGGCGGTGCCGGCCTGCAATTCCAGCGCAAGCTCAGCCTCGACGACAAGTACATGATCACCGTCACCGACACGGTGTTCAACAACACCGGCACGGCGGTGACTCTGGCCCCCTATTCCAATGTGGTGCGTCAGGGCGCAGCGGCGACGCTGGGCAAGAACATGATCCTGCACGAAGGCGGCATCGGCGCCTTTTCCAAGGACGCCACCGGCACGGGCTATACGACGCCGGAATTCAAGTTCCATAACTGGGAAAAGGACGAGAAGAAGGCGAACTTCAAGGCCGATTCGACCGGCGGCTGGATGGGCCTGACCGACAAATACTGGCTGGCCGCCGTCATCCCGGACCAGAAGGCCAAGGTTCACGCCGCCATGAAGGCGACCGATCAGACGCCTGCGGACGAGAAGGATTTCAACTTCACCTATCAGGCGGGCTATGTCGCCGATGCGGTCACCGTGGCCCCCGGCAAGCCGGTGACGGTCACCTATCGCCTGTTCGCCGGAGCCAAGCAGGCCTCGCTGCTCAGTGCGTATCAGAAGCAACTGAACCTGCCGTCGTTCGACAAGGCGATCGACTGGGGCAACTTCTGGTTCTTCACGCGCCCGATGTTCTTCGTGCTCGACTTCCTGTTCAAATATGTCGGCAATTTCGGCCTCGCCATCCTCGGCCTGACCGTGGTCGTGAAGCTTCTGTTCTTCCCGCTGGCGCACAAGTCGTACGAGTCGATGACCAAGATGAAGATGCTTCAGCCGCAGGTCGAAGCGCTGAAGAAGAAGCACGAGGGCAACGCCCAGCAGATGCAGATCGAGATGATGGGCCTTTACCAGAAGGAAAAGGTTAATCCGATGTCGGGCTGTCTGCCGATCTTCGTGCAGATCCCGGTCTTCTACGCACTTTATAAGGTGCTGTTCGTCACCATCGAAATGCGCCACGCGCCCTTCTTCGGCTGGATCAAGGACCTGTCGGACCGCGACCCGACGACGATCTTCAACCTGTTCGGCCTCATCCCCTACGATCCGGCCACCCTGCCGCTGATCGGCGGCATCATGGGGACGTCCCTGCACATCGGCGTCCTGCCGCTGCTCTACGGCGCGTCCATGTGGCTGACGCAGAATATGAGCGGCACCCAGATGCCGGACCCGATCCAGCGCAAGATCTTCAGCTTCATGCCGGTGATCTTCACCTTCATCATGGCCCCCTTCGCGTCGGGCCTGCTGATCTACTGGGTCTGGTCGAACACCCTGACCGTCGCGCAGCAATACCTGCTGATGCGTCAGATGGGCGTCGAAAACCCTATCGATACCATGCTGGGCAAGGTGATGAAGACCAAGCCGAAGTCCGAGGCCGCCCACGTGGCCGAAGTCGCCGAGGAGGTCATCCATGTCGGCGAGGTCGAGCAACCCACGACCCCACGCAAGCCCCGCAAGCCGACGGCTTCCGGTGGCGCGTCCGCCGGCGGCACCAAGCGTACCCGGACGAAGAAAGACTAAAGCGCCCCCTCCCCCTCTCACGCAGATGGGGAGGCCGCCTTCTATTTTTTCATACCTCTCCGCCTCGCGGGGAGGTATGGTTTTTTCAGGAGCCCACCTCCATGACTGACGAAGCCGCCTATTCCGCCGAAGACCTCGAAGCCGCCCGCGTGCTGTTCGCGCGTCCGGCCGCCTTCATGATGGGCGCGGCCAAGATCGAGCAGTTGCCGGTGTCCGACCTGCCGGAAGTGACCTTCGCCGGACGTTCCAATGTCGGCAAGTCGAGCCTGATCAACGCGCTGGTGGGGCAGAACCATCTGGCGCGCGCCTCCAACGAGCCGGGCCGCACGCGCGAGGTCAACTTTTTCGTGCTGGATGACAAGCTGCGGCTGGTCGACCTGCCCGGCTACGGCTGGGCCAAGGCGTCGAAGACCGAGGTGAAGAAGTTCCAGAATCTGGGACGCGACTACCTGCGCGGTCGCGCCACGCTTCAGCGCGCCTACCTGCTCATCGACGCGCGTCATGGCCTGAAAGAGGTCGATAACGAGCCGATGGACGCGCTCGACATCGCCGCCGTGTCGTACCAGATCGTGCTGACCAAGGCCGACAAGATAAAGCCGCACGAGCTTCAGGCCGTGATCGAGAAGACGCAGGGCCAGATCAAAAAGCGCCCGGCCGCCCACCCGATCGTCATGGCGACCTCTTCCGAAAAAGGCTTCGGCATCCCCGAACTGCGCGCCGAAATCATGCGCACCTGCGCGGTCAGACCGTAAGCTTCATTCATACCTTCCCAGCTTGCTGGGGAGGGGGACCGCACGAAGCGTAGCTGAGATGCGGTGGTGGGGGTTCTTTCTTAAACCGAGCGTACTGAACTATGCCTACGGCGTCTTGCGCATACCGAACGCTCCCCCGGACCGTTCGGCTGCTCACCCCACCGTCGATTTCGCTTGCGCTCAACCGACACCTCCCCTGAAATCAGGGGAGGAGCTCCATCATGCACACACCCTATGACGGTTCACACCCCCTGTTCCGCATTGGCCTTGCCCCGCTGGGTGATGAGGTCTGGCTGGAACGCGATGAGCGCCTGCCCGCCTATCTCGCCGAAAAGGCACGGCTGCTGAGCGATCAGCGCGACGCCGTGTTCGGAGCCGAAGCCGGATCGCACGCCGCTCAGGCCGAGGCGCTCGACACCATCTCCGCCTATCTAAATCAGCCCATCGAGGCCGAAGACAAGGCCCCGCTGATCGCCGCCGCGCGTCAGGTGGCCGAAGACCTCGTCATCCTGCAAAAATCCCCCGAAGGCTGGCGTGTCACGGCGGGCTGCGTGTGCTTTCCCTCTTCGTGGGCCCTGTCCGAAAAACTGGGAAAGGCCCTGCACGACGTCCACGCCCCGGTGCCGGATTTTCAGGAAGGCACGCGCAACGCCGCCGTCATCGAGCGCATCTTCGATAATCTGCGCCCCGAAGAACCGGTCATCCGCTGGAACTGGTCGGTCTATGGCAACGATACGCTGCATCACCCGCACCTGTCTCCGCCGAACCGCTTCGGTCCCAACGGTGACAAGGTCTACCTGCGCGTCGAGCGCCAGACCCTGCGAAAGCTGCCCGTCACCGGCGCGGTT
The DNA here is from genome assembly GCA_047605065.1 of Asticcacaulis sp. Taxonomy (GTDB): domain Bacteria; phylum Pseudomonadota; class Alphaproteobacteria; order Caulobacterales; family Caulobacteraceae; genus Asticcacaulis. The sequence goes on along the minus strand of JASGGL010000122.1, from coordinate 292 downwards.
CTGTTCACCATCGGCATCCACCTGACGCCGCTGGAGGCCATTGAGACACACCCCGAACGCGAACGCCTCATTGACGGCCTCATCACACAGATCGGGCATTTACAGCCCCGGCAACGCGATTACAAAGGACTTGGGACGGACTATCAACGACTTTTGACACGCCTTAAAAGGACTCCATGACGATGTTTATGAAAATCGCCGGATGCGCCGCCCTTATTGGCAGCCTTACCTTCGGATCGGCCCATGCCGCCATTGCCCCCATCACGCCTGAGGAGATCAAAACGGCGAAGCT
>JASGGL010000121.1:0-9069 GCA_047605065.1 Asticcacaulis sp. | reverse complement strand
AGAGCGTTCGGGCGGCGACCGTCCGCGTCGTTCGCGTCGTCCCCGCCGTGACTAAGCTGCCGTGATTAATGGCGTCGAAGAGGTCTGCGACCTCTTCATCCGCTAAGGCAAAAAAGAAGGGCGGTCCTGTTAAAGGGCCGCCCTTCTTTTGTTTTAAAATACGAAGGGGTCGCAAGCTCTTCACCCCCTAATCAGACGGTGTTAGGACATGCCGCATGGGAGCGATCCAAGACAAGATTTACAACCTCTACCGCCGCTGGTTCGGGCGATATACGCTGGATGATCCGCGCATCAATGCGAGGGAGGCCCCCTATACCTACTACATTCCGTCGCCAGAACGTTGTGAAGCCGTGCAACCCGGAGACTGGGTTCAACTGGTATTCCGAAGCCATCCCGCCGGACTGAAATACGATGCTGAGCGGATGTGGGTCGAGGTTACCGGGAAGACCGGCACGGGATATGAGGGCAGGCTGGATAACGATTCTTACGACATGCCACAGCTTAAGGCGGGACAATCTGTTCGCTTTGAAGCCTTCCACATTATCTCGATCCTAACGGAGCGTGAGCAGCCTCCGGAGCTCGAAACGCGGTCCTATTGGGAGCGTTGTATAGTCGACAAATGCGTTACGGATGGGGATGTTCCGGTCTATTACCTCTATCGGGAAGAACCGGACATGACGCAGCCGGATGATGAATATCCCGATAGCGGTTGGCGTATTCGTGGTGATTACCGCAGCATTAGCGACGAAGAACTCAGCGCCCGGAAAGCAGAATATATCGCCTTGGGTAAGGTTCTGAACGCTGACGATAGCTGGTTGCACCTCATTGACTCGCCCGTAGGTTCCGCCTTCATGCGTAATTTTGAAACCGGCGATTACGAGCCTTATGAGAGAGTCTCCGATGACGAAGATTGAAGACCAGATCCTCACCCGCGATGCGGTCCTGCTGCTGGCCAATAAGGGCGAGCCTGTGCACCTGATCGGGTGCGAGCTTGAGGAACTGGACCTGTCGGACCTGATCCTCAACGGCTGGGTGTTTGAAGAGTGCATCCTGCGCAGGAGCAAACTTCGTTCGGCCAAACTCGAACAGGCGCAGTTCATCTCGTGCAAGGGCGGGCAGGCCGATTTCACCTCCGCCGATCTGTCCGAGGCGCAGTTTACGGCCTCTGATTTCAATAATACGCCGTTCAAAGGGGCGGTGCTGGTACAGGCGGTCTTCAGGCGCTGTAAGCTGACCGGGGCCGACTTTACTCACAGCCGTCACATGGATATCGGTTTCGAAGATTGCCGTCTCAATGACGCGCGGTTGAAGGGCATCTCCTTCGTCAAACAGACGCTGAAATCGCTCGATATGCACAATGCCGATCTTCAGGGGTGCGACTTCCGGCAGGTGGTGTTCGAGGATTGCAGTCTGCGTGACGCCTTGCTGGACAATGCCCGTTTCGAAGGCGCGGACCTGCGCGGGACCGATATAGGCGGGGTGCGTCTTGAGGATGCGCGGCGCTTCAAGGGCGCGACGATTTCACGGTCTCAGGCGGCAGAACTTCTTTCAGAACTGGGACTTAAGGTGCGCTGAAGTTTCGCAGACGCAAATAAAGCCATAGTTTTGCCTAACATTACAAAGGTTTAACAGCATAGTGTTTTACAAAAGTCTGATTTTTATGTAGATGGCAAAATAACGGGGGTGCGCCAACTGACGTTTGTGTGTGGCGAACGCACTCCGCTCCTTTGTCAGAGACGCATCACATGTCCTCCCTTTCGCTCCGCGCCACGGCCAGCCTGTCGGTTCTGGCCTCCCTGCTGCTGGCTTCGACCGCCGCTGCTCAAACCACTGCTCCGGCCACCGCTTCGGCAGAACAGAAGTCGGCCGAGCAGAAGGCCCCTGAAAAGACTGCTGAGAAGGCGGAAGAGCCGACCACGGTGACCGTCACGGCGGGCAAGACCCAGAACCGCATCGACCGTCAGGTCTATGACAATGAAAAGAACGCTGACGCGGCCACCGGTACGGCGGCGGATGCCCTGAACAAGGTGCCGTCGGTGACGGTCGACGCCAACGGCAACGTGGCTCTGCGTGGCAATACCAATGTGCAGGTCTATATCGACGGCAAGCCGTCGGCCATGATGCAGGGTGACAACCGCGCGGGCGCCATTCAGGCTATGTCTTCGGGCGATATTTCCTCGGTCGAAGTCATCAATAACCCCGGCGCACAATTTTCGTCCGAAGGGTCGGGCGGCATCATCAATCTGGTGATGCGCAAGAACCGCCGTCCGGGCGGCTATGGTTCGGTGACGGCGACGGTGGGCTCTTCGGGCCGCTATAACGGCAACCTGACCGGCAGCTATACGGCGGGCAAGTTTTCGTTCAATGGCGGCATGAGCTATCGCAACGACAGCCGTAACGCCCAGATGACGCGCCTGATGAAGTCGCTGGACAGCAACGGCAATACGACGTCGCAGACCAATTCCAACAGCGCGGGCAGCGGCGATTTCAAGGCGTTCTCGACCAATGCCGGTGTGGACTATAATCTCGACGATCAGAACACGCTGAGCGCTCAGGTCACCTATTTCCGCCGCGACCTCGACGCCGGCGGCGACAGCACCAACATCACCTATAATACTGCGGGCGTGGCGACGCGCGCCTATACGGGCTTCACGCACCAGATCCAGCCGGGCAGCGATCAGGGCCTCACCCTGACCTGGAGCCACACGGGCAAGGAGCCGGGTGAAACGCTCAAGGCCGACCTGCGCATCAACCGCTCGATGAGCGAAACCGACACGACCAATACCTACAGCTATACCCTGCCGACGGTGAAGACGACCACCGACACCAAGCATTCGACGCGCGATCTGAAAACGGCGGTGTTCAGCCTCGATTACAACCGCCCCGTCGGCACCGACCAGTTGTCGACCGGCATCCAGATTACGCGCGAAGACAATGCCACGACCAATGTATCGACCGGCACGACCGATCTCGGCAACGCCGCCCTGTCGAACGCCTTCCAGTACAAGCAGACCCTGAGCGCCGCCTACGTCACCTATCAGAAGCCGTTCGGCAGCAAGTGGGTGGTTCTGGCCGGTGTGCGCGCTGAAAACCTCGACCTCGACACCCTGCGCGTCGATACGGGGACGCGCGGCCACATCAGCTACACCAAGTACAGCCCCAGCGCCTTTGCCACCTATCTGCTGTCGGAAAACGCCAAGCTGCGCTTCTCCTATGCGCGCCGCCTGCAACGCCCCAGCGCCTCGTCGCTGAACCCGGCGCTGACCTATACCGACGCTCAGAACGTCAGTCAGGGCAATCCGAACCTGAAGCCGCAAACGACCGACTCCTTCGAAGTCGGTTACGAGTACGCCAAGTCGGTCCTCAGCTATCAGATCCGCGGCTACTACCGTAAGAATGAAGACGTCATCACTCAGACGAGCTCGTTCCTTACCAGCGGCATCCTTCTGACCACGCAGGAAAACGGCGGGTCGAGCGAGGCATCGGGCCTTGAGTTCAACCTGTCCGGCCCGCTGTCGAAGAAGCTGATGGTGCAACTGGGCGGCAATCTGTCCCACACCGAACTGACCACGGCTCAGGTGGGGACGCAGGAAGCCGACTCGCTGAGCGGTCGTTTTAACATTACCTATCAGATGACCGCCAAGGACACGCTGCAACTCAACATGTTCAGCATGGGCAAGACCCTGACGGGTCAGGGCTATACCGAGCCGTTCGCCATGGGCAATATCTCATACGTTCGCAAACTGACGCCGAAGCTCAACCTGATCATCAACGTCAACGATCCGCTGCGTACGGGTAAGACGGTTACCTATACCTCGACCAAGACCGTCTATTCGGAATCGAGCCGCAGCATGGAGGCCCCGGTCTTCTATCTGGGCATGCGCTACAATTTCGGTGGTGCAGCCCCGGCCAATGCCAACCAGCAGACCCAGATGCGCATCATGGGCCCGGGCGGCCCGCGCCCCGGCATGTAAAAGGAAAAACCCCGGCTCAGGTGAGCCGGGGTTTTTTATTGTTCCGCGTAGACGGAAACATTAAAAAGCCGCCGGTTTTATCCGACGGCTTTTTTTGTTTTACACGCTGACCTGTGTGCCCAGTTCGACCACACGTCCCGGTGGGATGAGGAAGAACTCGGTCGGGTTGGTGGCGTTTTTCATCAGGAAGATAAACAGCTTATCCTGCCACAGGGGCATGCCGGAGGTCGCGGAGGCCACGACGCTGCGCCGCCCCAGGAAGAAGCTGGTGGCCATGATGTCGAACTTCAGACCCTGCTTACGGCAGATGCCGAGCGCCTTGGGCAGGTTCGGGCTTTCCATGAAGCCGTAATGGATGGTCACGCGTTTGAAGTCCTCGGTCAGGGCTTCGATGGAGATGCGCTCGGATTCCGGTACGCGCGGAATGTTGCGCGTATCGACGGTCAGGATGATGTTCTTCTCGTGCAACACCTTATTGTGTTTGAGATTGTGCATCAGGGCGACCGGAGCCACCTCGGAATCCGAGGTGAGGAAGATGGCCGTGCCCGGAACCTTATGCGGCGGGCGGGCCTTGAGCATTTCCACCAGATCGGTGAGCAGGACGCTGTCGCGGCGCGACTTGTCGAACAGGATCTGAGAGCCGCGGACCCACGTCGCCATGACGGTAAACAGGCAGGCCCCGATCAGCACGGGCAGCCAGCCGCCGGAGAAGAAACGCAGGGCATTGGCGCTGAGGAAGGACAGGTCGAGGATCATGAAGGGGATAATGAAGGCCAACACGCGCGGCCAGCCCCATTTCCACATCTGACGCATGACGATGGCGGCCATCATCGTGGTCACTACCATGGTGCCGGTCACGGCCAGACCATAGGCGTGCGCCAGAGCCGACGAGGTCTGGAAGGTCACCATGACGACCAGAACGCCGATCAGCAGCATAGAGTTGAGCTGCGGGACGAAGATCTGACCTTCCTGTGTTTCTGACGTCCGCTTGACGTTCAGGCGCGGCAGGAGGCCCAGCTGGATCGCCTGTTGCGTCAGGGAGAAGGCCCCCGTGATAACAGCCTGAGAGGCGACGACGGTGGCAAAACCGGCCAGAAGCACCAGAGGCAGGCGTAAGGACAATGGTGCCATCTCAAAGAACCAGTTCAGTTCCTCGAACGGCTGACCCGTTGCCTGAGACTGTGCGAGGACATTGAGCGCCAGCGCCCCCTGACCCAGATAGTTGATGGCCAGACACGGCAGGACGAAAAACAGCCACGCGGCCTGAATGGGCCAGCGGCCGAAATGGCCCATATCGGCGGTCAGGGCTTCGGCCCCGGTGACGGTCAGGAAGACCGCGCCCAGCACGATAAAGCCTGCCATGCCGTGCTCGCTGAGGAATTTGACGGCGTACCACGGGTTGATGGCGCTGAGGATTTCAGGGTTGCCGATGAACTGGCTGATGCCGAGGAGGGCCATGGAGGCGAACCAGATGGCGCAGACCGGGCCGAACAACAGGCCGACCTTGGCCGTGCCGTGGCTCTGGAAGGCAAACAGCCCGATCAGCATGACGGCGGCGATCAGGATGACCAGTTGGTCTGAAATATGGGTTTCGAGCGCGGGAATGGTCCTCAGGCCCTCGACGGCCGACAGGACGGACATGGCGGGGGTGATAACCGCATCGCCATAAAACAGCGCCGCGCCGATAATGCCCAGTGTGAAGACGACCGCAGTGCGCTTGCCTATGGCGCGTTGCGCCAGCGCCATCAGCGACAGGACCCCGCCTTCGCCCTTGTTGTCGGCGCGCATGATGAAGCCGACATATTTGACCGTAACGACCAGTATCATCGCCCACAGGGCCAGCGACACGACGCCGAGGATTTCGGGACGCGTCACCCCATCGCCGGCAGCGGCATGCAGGGCTTCCTTGAAGGCGTAAAGCGGCGAGGTGCCGATATCGCCGAAGACGACACCGATCGACCCCAGCGCCAGCGCCCAGAAGCCGGCGTGCTTGGCGTGATGCGTATGGGAATCGTGAGGTTTCGGTTTGTGGCCGGACTCCGGGTCCGGTTTGGTGCCATTGTCCGCAGGGGCGGCAGTGGTTTCCGAGGCGCCGTTGGATGGGCTGCTCCCGGCAGGGGTATCCCCGATCATGCAATATCTCCTGAGACGCCACCCTCGGACGGCTCTCGCTTGAACGGCGGGCCTCTTACGCCCATTTGAAACCGGATTCAATCCACATTGCATTGCACGCCGTCGCCGCCAAGCCGATTCCACTAGGAATGGTGGTCAAATTATCGTAATTACACTGGAAATATGTGCCATCGGGCGCATATGGAATATGTTGTTTTAACCGCGCCTCAGGCCCTGCCGGGATGTCCCAAAAGGTTCTGACAGAGGCGTTTCGTAGCGATTAGATGTCCGACAGTCAGAGATTCCCCGTCGCCGCACATACCCTCGCCTATCTGGCGCACAAGGGAGCCTATTCGCGCGAGCAGGCGGTATCATCTTCCGTTCTGGCCGCCTCGATCCCCACCAACCCGGTGGTTATCCGCCGCATGACGACTCAATTGGCCAAGGCGGGTCTGGTCGATACCTGTTCAGGGGTGTCGGGCGGGACTTGGCTTTTGAAATCTGCTGCCGATATCGGGCTTGATGAGGTGCTGCACGCCGTCAATGGCTGCGCGCATCTGGGCTCGGCCCCGCCGGGCGCGGATGGCTGTCCGGTCGGGCAGGCCATCCCCAAGGCGGTCTCCGGCGCGATGAAAAAAGCCAACGCCGCGGCGACCGATGCTCTGGCGCACATCACCGTCGCCGATCTTATCCGCAATATCTGACAAAGGGCCTTCGATGCGACGCCTCGTCCTTATTACCGGCGCGACCTCAGGCATCGGGCTGGCCTTTGCCCGTGTTTACGCCGGTCATGGCTGGGACGTGGTGGTGACGGGCCGCCGTCAGGATCGCCTTGAAAAGCTGTGCGAGGAAATCCGCCTGCGTTTCGGTGTCGAGGCGCATTTTGTCATCGCCGACCTGTCGGAACCGGGTGCGCCGAAAAAGCTGGTCGATTTTGTCGTGTCTCTGGGGCGCAAGGTCGATGGTCTGGTCAACAATGCCGGTTACGGTTTGCCCGAAGGCTTTGTCGGCAACGCCTATGCTTCGCACGAAACCTTCCTGAGGGTCATGCTGCACGCGCCGACCGAGCTGGCGCATCTGGTCCTGCCGGACATGATCGCGCAGAAGTTCGGGCGGATCGTCAATGTCGCCTCACTGGCCGCCTATCTGCCCGCCTCTCCGGGGGATACACTGTACGCGCCGGTTAAGGCTTATCTGACGCGCTTTTCGCAAGGCCTGCACCTTGAGGCGCGCGACCATGGCGTCCACGTCAGCGCGCTTTGCCCCGGCTATACCTATTCGGAATTCCACGACGTCAACGGCTCGCGCGACCGCATCAGCCAGGCGACGCCGGAATGGATGTGGATGGGCGCAGACGAGGTGGCCCGCGAAGGCTATCAGGCGGCCGAAGCCAACCGGGCGGTCTGCGTACCGGGTGCGCCGAACAAGTTCCTGTCGGCGCTGTTGAAAATCCTGCCCGACGACTGGTCGCTTGAGCTGATCTCGAACCAGTTGCGCAAGATGATGCGCTAAACCCGTCCGGATTTTTGAGGGTACGAGATTTAGTGCCCGCTGCTGTACGGGTGCGCGGCGGCAGGCACGATGATGTCGTGGGTGATGCTCGAAAAGGCCGAGATGATGATCTGCACCGACAGGGCGCACAGGATCAGGCCCAGAACGCGGATCACCACCACCATGCCGACGCGTCCCAGAAGTTTCGACAACTGACCGGTAAACAGGAAGGTGACCAGCACGGCGACGGCGGTGGTCAGGATGGCCCCAAGCCCGACGACCATGCCGGTAATGCCGTATTTCTGCGCTTCGCCCGCCTGAATGATGACGGTGGAGATGGCACCCGGTCCGATCAGCAGCGGGATGGCGAAGGGCACCACGAACTTTTCAAAGGTCTTCTTGGCGCGGTCGCGGCCACGCAAAGGCACGCCGTGGGCGTCCATCGTGTCTTCGGTCAGGGATTCGGTTTCCTCGAACATGGCCAGGAAGTCGCCCCGCGTCATGTCGAGACCCAGCAGGAACAGAAGGATGCCGCCCGCGATACGGAAGGCGTCCATGGAAATGCCGAAGAACTGCAACAGGGCAAGGCCCGTGAAGAAGAAGAAGCTTAGGAAAAGGGCGGCAAAGGCCGAAATATAAACCACCAGCCAGCGTCGCGCCGATTCCGACTGACTGCGCGTGGCGGCGGCGAAGATCGGCACATTGCCGATGGGGTCGAGCAGGGCAAACAGGGTGATGAAGAAGTTCACGTAAAGCTCAACGAGCCCCAAAGATCCTCCCGACATACGTCACCCTCCTGCAACCGATTCTTTCTCTATCAGAGGCAGCAAAGCGGTTACAGGGAAAACTTTCGTAACCGGGGTGTAGCCACTGCGCGCTTTTTCCGCATTGTGCCGGGGAAAATCCGGTGTATGGAAACGGCGAAAACAGCCGGAGACCGCCATGACCCTCCCCGCCGATCCCCGTATCATTGTCGCGCTCGATGAGCCCGATCTGGCCTCGGCCCGCCATCTGATCGACGTGCTGGGCGATCACGTCAGCTTCTATAAGATCGGCCTGACGCTTCTGGGGCAGGGCGGCCTGTCTCTGGCGGCGGAACTGGGCGCGCGCGGCAAGGCGGTGTTTCAGGACTGGAAGCTGCACGATATCGGCGCGCAGGTCGAAGGGGCTGCGGAGGCTATTTCCAAAGGCGTATGCGACCTCCTGACCGTCCATGCCGAGCCTCAGGTGATGCGTGCTGCCGTCGAAGGCCGCGCGGGCAACACGAAAATTCTGGGTGTCACCGTGATGACCAGCCTGAAGCAGAACGATCTCGATGAGATGGGCTACGGCATGGCGCTTGAAGACCTCGTCAAGCGCCGCGTCGATCAGGCGGTTGAGGCCGGGATCGACGGCGTGGTGGCCAGCCCGCACGAAGCGGCGATGATCCGCGCCCGCGTTCCCGAAGGCTTCCTGATCGTCACCCCCGGCGTGCGTCCGTCATGGGCCGACG
>JASGGL010000120.1:0-9081 GCA_047605065.1 Asticcacaulis sp. | reverse complement strand
TTAAGCGAAATTTACACTTTGGCAATGGATTTCAGCGCCCCGCCCTAACCTCCTCCTTCTGGGATCGCTACCATGGCCCGGATACGAAAGTCCCGGCCGGAGCCGGGAACAATGGGGCTGTGCTGATGATGGATCAATCCGGGCATATGGCATCCCCGTCATTGGGCGCCAGAGTCACCGACCGGTAGATCAGTTTCAGCGGCTGTTCCGAACGCAGCGCAAAGGGCATGCCGATGCGGGTCATATCCTGCCCTAAGGCCGCAAAGCAGTTCAGCCTTATCTTGAGCGTATGGAAGCGCCCATCGGCCTTCAGCAGGCGGGCGATGTCGCGTTCATGCGCCGTCTGAGGATCGCTGCCCATGGCCAGAAACAGCGGGCCGGACGGCGCGACATCGAGCCTGTAGGTCAGGGCGATGGCCAGCTCTCCGGTCGACTGACGGCTCAGATCGACGCTCTCGCCATTGAAATAGGCCTGACCGCGCCCCTTGCCCGTAAAGGTCAGCAGGCGACCGCTTTCCTGCGCCCCGGCGTCGATCACCGACTGACTGACGGCCCCGGCGGGAGAGGTCAGCGCCTGATCGCCCGAAACGACGCCTTTCGCATCGGCAAGGGAGAAGCGCCACGGTGCGCGCGCCCGTCCGGCAGTGAAGTAAGAATCGACATTGACGATGGCCGCAGCGCTCACCCCCGAAGTTTCAGGCAAGAGGCCCAGTTCGGCCCCGCTGGCATAGGTCAGGCCGTAGCCATAGGCAAACAGCGGATCATAGTCCGGCGCACCGACATTCAATGGTTGCTGAACGGCGGTTTTCGGCCACGAAACCGAAAGCCTGCCATGAAAATCGCTGCGCGCCCGGCCGGCCTTATCGCCGATCAGCACATCGGCCACGCCGCCGCCTTCGGTGCCGGGCAGGAAGGCCGCCACGAAGGCATCAGAGGCGTTGATTTCCGGATTGACCCACATCGGTCGCCCCGACAGGAAGACGGTCACCACAGGGATACCTGCCTGCTTAAGCGCTTTGATCAGGCCAAGGTCCTTGCGGTCGCCCGACTGATAGTCGAGGTTCGGGCGGTCGCCCTGAAACTCGGCATAGGGATCTTCGCCGATCACCACGATGGCGGCGTCGGGCTTTTTCCCCTTGTAACGCCCGTCCACCGACAGCGTGGCCTTGCCACCGGACGCCTTCAGCGCCTCGGCAATGCCGGAAAAGATCGACTGCCCATTGGGGAAGTCGGCATTGCGGTTACCCGTCCCCTGCCAGGTGATCGTCCAGCCGCCCGACTGCTTGCCGATATTGTCGGCACCATCCCCGGCGACCAGAATATTCGCCCCGCCTTTGAGCGGCAGAAGCGAGCCATTGTTTTTCAGCAGGACCAGCGATTCCCGCACCGCCTGACGCGCGACGCCGCGATGATCCGCCCGCCCCAGATTATCCCAGTGACCAGCGATGACGCGGTCCTTCGGCGCGCCACGCGTAAACAGTCCGCCCTTGATCTTGGCGCGGAGGATGCGGCGCACGGCGTCATCGAGTCTGGCTTCGGAAATCTCGCCCGAGCGCACCTGTGCCAGCGTGTTTTCGTAAAGCGCCTTCCACGAATCCGGGGCCATGAACATGTCGATCCCGGCATTGAAGGCCTGAGGGCATGAGGTGTTGCTGCATCCCGGCACCTGCCCCTGCGCGTTCCAGTCGGACACGACGAAGCCGTCAAAACCCATGCGGCCTTTGAGCACATCGGTCAGCAGGTAGCGACTGCCGGTGACCTTCTCCCCGTTCCACGACGAAAAGGACGCCATGACCGACAAGACCCCAGCCTCGATAGCAGGCGGGTAACCGGCATTGTGAAGGCGCGCCAGTTCCTCTTCGCTGATCTGCGCGTCGCCCTGATCCTTGCCGTTCAGCGTGCCGCCATCACCGAGGAAATGCTTGGCCGAGGCCATGATGTGACCGGACACAACGCCCGTATCGCCACCCGAAGCCCCTTGCAGGCCTTCGACGACCTTACCGGAGAAGGCGGCGACGTCGTCAGGGTTTTCCGAATAGGATTCGTAGGCACGGCCCCAGCGTTTGTCGCGTGAAACCGCCACCGTCGGTGCGAAGGTCCAGTCGACACCTGCGAGGCTCATCTCATAGGCGGTGATTTCGGCGATCCGCTTCATCAGGTCGGGGTCGCGCGTCGCCCCCAGACCGACATTGTGCGGAAAGATGATGGCCCCGACCAGATTGGAATGCCCGTGCACGGCGTCGATGCCGAACAACAACGGGATTTTCGCCTTCGCCGGATAGTCGAGCGAGGCGCGCCAGTAGGCGTCGGCCAGATCGAGCCAGGCCTGAGGATCGGCGCGCTCATTGCCGCCAGGGGCGGAATTGCCGCCCGCCAGTATCGAGCCCAGCGGATAGGTTTTCAAATCTTCGGGACGGATGGCTGAAATATCGGCCTGAATGGTCTGACCGACCTTTTGTTCCAGCGTCATCCGCTGCATCAGCGCGTCGATCTGCGCTTCGACTTCGGCATCGATCAGGCCGGCATCGCGCGTCACGGGCCAGACCGCGTTGACGGGTGCCTTTTCAGGCGTTTGCTCGACGGCTAAGGGCGCAGGCGGCACGTCACCCGCAGATAAGTCAGAACTGCGATCAATAATGGCCACACAGCCGGAGGCCGCAAGGGCCAGCCCCAGCGCCCCCGCCGACAGCCCTGCCCTGAATATGGTTGCCCTGAATATAGCTGTCCTGAGTACGCCTTTGCGCCATCCGCGCATGTGCCGCCTCCCTGTTGACGGCGGGGTGTTCACCCGCCGTATCGCCACCCTGTGGGTCGCCGTACCTCTCAGCCAGCGCCGCCTGTTTACCCTTTAATGACAGCGCTATCAGGATACGTCAAGCAAGCCTTGCGGCTGATTTCATAGGCAAGCATTTTTGCAAAGCAAAATATCTTCCCTTACGTCAAAATAATTTATTTTTATTTTTCAATATTCTATTTCAAAACTACATCCCAAAGGGTCGCAGCCGTGCTCGCCTCACCATCCGGATCGGCGCACACGTCAAAATTCACCTTGACAGCGTTGTCAGATACGGAGATAGTTCCTGTACCCGTTGGTGCTCTTTTTCGGACGTTCCCTCCGTTCGTCCGAATCCGAGTTTAAAATCCCGGCTGAGTGCAGCTTCTTTCCCTTTTTCACGGCTGCACGTCCGCGGGGTTTTAAATCGTCGTCTGGATTTGGCATTATTCAGGCGGCAATGGCCTTATACCCGGCAGTCCGGTTTCCCGGTCTGCCGGCTTTTTTTTGCGCAAAATAAAAACGGATTTAGAGCGGAATGATTTCTATGGGGCTCATTCCGTTCAAGCCGCCATTGAGGCGGCGGCCAAGGTGGCAGAGCCACCGCCCGGCGAGGGACTAAACATTTAGAGCACGTTTCGATCTAATTGAACCGCGAACGTGCTCTAAATTTTTGTTTTACCGCGCATTTAATTCCGAAAACCGTTGCACACTTTTCGGAATGCGCTCTAGAGGCGGCGAACCGATTGCCGCTCGATCAGCCGGAAGGGCAGCAGACGCTCTTCGGGCAGGGGGACTTCGTCGCCTTCGGGCTCCGAACGGTTCAGCAGTATCTCCGCAGCGGCATAGGCCAGAGCCTCGACCGGTTGACGGATGGTCGTTACGTGTGGCCAGACTAGCATAGCCCCCGGCACGTCGTCGAAACCGGCAATGGAGACGTCTTCCGGAATGCGGATGCCCGCCTGCTGCGCCGACGCCATGACGCCAAAGGCCATATAGTCGTTCGACGCGAACACGGCGGTCGGGCGCGCGGCTTCGGCAAACAGGGCACGACCGGCCTCGACGCCGGATTCATAGGAGAAATAGCCCTGCTTGACCCATTCGGTGCGCGGCTCAAGCCCGCTTTCGCGCAGGCCCCGCAGAAAGCCTTCGTAGCGTTGGTGACTGCCGCCATGCTCCGGGTGGCCCAGAATGAAGCCGATATCGCGATGGCCCATATCGATCAGGTGGCGCGTCATCTCATAGGCGGCCTGCGCCTCATCCAGACGCACACACGCCGACCGGCCCGGATTCAGAAAGGGCGACACGCGCACATAGGGAACGCCCGCCGCCTCAATAGCGTGGAGCACCACCGCCATGTCGCACAGCGGCGGCGTCAGGATGACGCCATCCAGCCGGATGGTGGCCAGAAGGCTCGATATCTTGGCCACCATGTCCGGGGCCTGACTGTCCTGAGGCTCGACCAGCAGGTGATACCCCAGTTCACGGGCGCGCGTAATAACGCCGCGCTGCATGTCGGTAATGTAGGCGGGGTTCGGGTTGTCGTAGAACAGACCGATCAGAAAGCTGCGCGATCCGGCCAGCGAACGCGCCAGAAGGTTCGGACGGTAATGCAGAAGGTTGGCGGCTTCCTGAACCTTCTGCCGCGTTTCCTCGCGCACATTGGGTTCGTTGTTCATGACGCGGGACACCGTCTTGATCGACACCCCGGCCAGCCGCGCCACATCGTTGATGGTCGACGCACCGCCTGTGCCCGTCGCCCCCCGATCCTTCAGCGTTTTAAACCCTTCATGCGGTTTTGCGGACAAACCCTCTGTTCCCTGAATTTACGGCCTATGCCGAGACGCTTATCTATGGATAAAAGCCTATCCTCAGACAAAAGAGGGGTGGCGACGCCTTGTCAAGGCGCGCACCCCGTCATCTGTGCGACCGGGTTGTACGACGCCCGTCTCAGGCGCCAAACTTCTGCACGGCCTCGGCGGCCAGCTTGGAAATCTCAGCCCAGTTGCCTTCCTTCATCGCCTTGTCCGGCGCGACCCACGAACCGCCGACACATAGAACGTTGTCGAGCGCCAGGAAGTCGGCCGCGTTGTTCAGGCCGATACCGCCGGTCGGGCAGAACTTCACCTGAGGCAGGGGACCGCCGATACCCTTAAGCATGGGGACGCCACCCGCCGGAACCGCCGGGAAGAATTTCAGGCGCTCAAAGCCCCACTCCATCGCCTTCATCACTTCCGAAGCGGTAGACACGCCCGGCAGCAGCGGCAGGGCATCCTGTCTGGCCAGAGTCTTGGTCAGGCCCGGCGAAACCCCGAACTTCGCCCCCGCCTCGGCGGCCTTTTCGGCATCCTTCGGCGTCAGCAGCGTACCCGCGCCGACAATAGCGTCCGGGCGCTCCTTCGAGATGAGCCTGATGGCCTCCAGCGCGCAGTCGGTGCGCAGGGTGATTTCCAGAACACGGATGCCGCCCGCCATCAACGCATCGGCCAGAGGCAACGCCATTTCGATTTCAGGAATGACCATGACCGGCAGTACGGGACCGGTGGTCATGATGGCGTGCACTTTGGCGGTATTCGACATGGTGTTTCCTTAGTTGGTCGTCCTGCCCCTGCGAAGCAAAAGGAGGGGTGATATTTTAATGCGCACTAAGCCGTTATCTCGGCGTCCGTCAAGGCGTTGGCCGCACCGACCAGCGCCGCATACGGGTGGGTGATGACCCGCGACGGAATGGTTTCGACAAGGTCCGTCATCGGAGCCTTGGCCTCCATGCGCGCGCGGAAGCGGGTTTCGTCAATATAGCGCAGCAGTTTCGGCGTGATACCTCCGGCGATATACATGCCGGCGGTGGCCCCATGGAACAGCGCCAGATCGCCGCAGACCGAAGCCAGTATGTCGAGGAAGGTTTCCACCGTATAGCGCGAACCCTGCGCATCCGGGCCATCGAGATGGGTAATCTGGGCCGGGGTGAGGTCGAGCGTCGGCTCGCCGCGCACGAAGGTCACCGCCTGATAAAGATTGACGAGGCCCGGCCCGGACAGGACCATTTCCACCGTCACCCGACCGTGCTTACGCGTCAGGAAGCGGTGGATTTCGCGTTCGAAATCGTTGACCGGTGCCCACGAGGCATGACCGCTTTCGGTCGACAGGCAATAAGGACCAT
Source organism: Asticcacaulis sp. (assembly GCA_047605065.1). GTDB lineage: Bacteria > Pseudomonadota > Alphaproteobacteria > Caulobacterales > Caulobacteraceae > Asticcacaulis. Next base: position 3,148 of record JASGGL010000120.1, on the reverse strand, counting down.
AAGGGCCGTTGACCAGCACCGACGCGCCGAAGCCCGTTCCTGCGCCCATGACCGACATCGGCCCGGCCTTGGCGGTGCGAACCGGCCCCAGAAGTCTGGTGTCGTCTTCGGTCAGGTGCGGCAAGGAATAGGCGATCGAGGCCAGATCGTTGATCAGGCGCGATTTGCGCGCACCCGTGTGCCGCGCCAGTTCGGTCTCGGTAACCAGCCAGTCGAGATTGGTGAACTGGATGCTGCCGTCGACCACCGGCCCGGCCACCGCCGCCACGGCGAAGTCGAACTCCGGACGCGCCGACAGGCCGCCCAGATAGTCGTCGATGACCGCATAGAGGTTGTCATAGCCGTGGGTTTCGAAGCTTTTGAACTCCGACAGCTTCGTCTGACCGCCACCGCGCTCGGCGATGGCGAAGCGGGCATTGGTCCCGCCGATATCGCCGACAAGGCCTTTGAAGACCTGAGACGAGGTCGCAAAAGTGGTCTGATTGTCGAAAAGCGCCGTCATTATACCTACCAGAAAACGGAACCGCCTGAGACGGCTTCGCCGACCAGACGCCTGAACGGCGCAAACAGCTCGCGGCCCAGACCGTCGGCATCTGCCGGTCGGGGCGCACTGTCACGCGCCATCAATTCTGCCTCATCACCTATGAAGCTCAGGTTCCCGTTTTCACAGTCTACGCGTACTCTGTCCCCTGACCGTAGTTTTGAGATCGGTCCGCCGTCGACGGCTTCTGGGGTTAAATGTATGGCTGAGGCCACCTTACCACTGGCTCCCGACATCCGTCCATCCGAGACAAGGGCCACCTTGCGGCCCTGATCCAGCATGGCCGACAGCGAAGGCGTCAGGCTGTGCAACTCAGGCATACCATTGGCTTTTGGCCCCTGAAAACGCACAACGCAAATGAAATCGCCTTCGGGGAGCGTGTTTTCCTTAAAGGCCTTAAGGAAATCGTCCTGATCGTCGAACACCGCGCACGGCCCTTCGACGACGCGATGTTCCGGCTTGACCGCCGAAATCTTGGTCACCGCCACGCCCAGATTGCCGGTCAGCTCACGCAGACCGCCCTCGGGCTGGAACGGATTTGTGATCGGCCGCAGGATGTCGGCGTCCAGCGTTTCCGCCGGAGCGTCGATCCACACCAGCGCGCCGTCACGGATGGCGGGCTCCTTCGCATAGGCGTCGAGGCCCCTGCCCCACACGGTGTTGACGTCGCCGTGCAGCAGGCCGCCACGCAGAAGCTCACGGATCACGAAGCCCATGCCGCCCGCGGCGTGGAAATGGTTCACATCCGCCGAACCGTTGGGATAGACCCGCGCCAGAAGCGGAACGACGCGCGACAGGTCGTTCATATCTTCGGGGCGCAGAATGATACCCGCCGCCCGCGCCATGGCGGGCAGGTGCAGGGCGTGATTGGTCGAGCCGCCGGTGGCCAGCAGGCCCACGACGCCGTTGACGATGGCGCGCTCATCGATGATGTCGGCCATATAGGCCGGGTCTTCGCTGAGGGCCGAGGCCTTTGCCGCGCGCTCGACCGCCGCCCGCGTCAGCGCATCGCGCAGTTCACCGCGCGGCGGCACGAAGGCGGCACCCGGCACGTGCAGGCCCATGATCTCCATCAGCATCTGATTGGAATTGGCCGTGCCGTAGAAGGTGCAGGTGCCTTCGGAATGGTAGGAGGCCATTTCGGCAGCCAGCAGCGCGTCACGCCCGACCTCGCCCTTGGCGTAGGCGGTACGCACCTTGGCCTTTTCCGGATTGGGCAGGCCCGACGACATCGGACCCGACGGGACGAAGATCACCGGCAGATGCCCGAAGGACAGCGCCCCCATGACCAGGCCCGGGACGATCTTGTCGCAGATGCCCAGCATCAGGGCCGCGTCGAAGGCGTCGTGGCTGAGCGCGATGACCGTGCCCATGGCGATGACGTCGCGCGAGAACAGGCTGAGTTCCATGCCCGGCTTGCCCTGAGTGACGCCGTCGCACATGGCGGGGACGCCCCCGGCGACCTGAGACGTCGCACCAACGGCGCGGGCGTAATCGAGGATCTTTTCCGGGTAACGGTAATAGGGGGCGTGCGCCGACAGCATGTCGTTATAGGCGGTGACGACACCGATGTTCGCCACCTTGTCGAGCGCCAGAGACAGCTTATCGGCCTCGGTCATCGGGGCGGCGACGTGGGCGTAGTTGGCGCAGGAAAGCTTCTTGCGGCGCGGCTCGCGCGACTTATAGCGTTCGACGCGGCTCAGATATTCGGCGCGCGTGGCCTTCGACCGCTCGATGATGCGGTCGGTGACAGATTTGAGAACGGGGTGAAGCTCGGTGGTCATTTTTTATCGTTTCGCTGCTTGGTTTCCCGCCGCTCAGGGACACCAGATGATGTCGACGGGGGCGGGACACTGTTTCAGGAAGGCCCCTATGGGCGATGTCCACGGATCGGGATCGGCAAGGGCGGCGCTGAGCGCCTCCCGCTTTTCCTGACCGGTAATATATAGCACGATCCGGCGTGAGGCGTTGAGGGCCTTCACGCTCAATGTGATGCGCGGAAGTTTCGGTTCAACGCCACCGGTTGCCGGTTCGACCGGCAAAACCAGCGCGTCGGTGTCGTAAACCGTGGCGTTGATCGCATGACCCGGAAAGATCGAGGCGTAGTGCCTGTCCGGCCCCATACCCAAGAGAGTCAGGTCGAACACCGGCGCGTCCCCATTGCGCAGGTCTCGCAGCAGAGTTTCCGCCTTTTGCGCACAGACACCGGCATCGCCTATGTCGCGGATCAGGGTTTCGAACACCATGCCTCTGGCGATCACCGATGCACAGGCCTCACCCATCATCTTCGTGTTGGAGGCGGCATCGTCAACCGGCACGAAGCGTTCATCGACCTGAGACAGGGTGATCTTGTCCCACGCCAGATCCAGTGTATCGAGTTGCTGATAGACGGGCTTCGGAGTCCCCCCACCCGCACCGATCCACAGGGCATGGCCGCGTTCGGCAATGGCAGCGGACAGGGCCTCACCGATCAGGCGCACCACCTCGGCTTCCGCCTCCCCCGCCGTGGCGAAGGCGCGTACCGGATGCGCGGTGACGACCTCAGTCATTCCACACCCGCTTGTCGCGGTCGAGCAGCATATAGGCGCTCATCGGGCCATTGGTCCC
>JASGGL010000119.1:0-9155 GCA_047605065.1 Asticcacaulis sp. | reverse complement strand
CCGGCTCAAGGAAGTCGAGCGCGATATCGAGGCTACGCGCCTCCTCATCGGTCACCGCCCCCAGATACCAGTCGCGGCTGTTCTTATCGAGACGCACCAGGGTCGCATAATCGCCCGGCTCGCCGTTCAGCATCTTCGTGTCGGCCCAGTCGGTCGGCACGTCCTTGATGAACTGAAACGCCGGCATTTCCTTTTCGTAGTTTTCGATCAGGTCGGCGGCCATATGGACCGGCGAATAGAGCACGACATAAAGCGCCAGTTGCTTGGCCTTGGTCGAATAGATCGGCTTGCCGTTACCCTGAAGGCTTAAGACCCCCGGCGTGAAGTCCATCGGCCCGGACAACATGCGGGTGAAGATCAGATTGGCTTCGTGCTCCGGCGGGTTGGGCGGATTACCCCAGGCGTTATATTCCTGTCCGCGCTGACCTTCGCGCGACACCCAGTTGGGATAGGTCCGGCGCAGGCCGGTGTCCTTGATCGGCTCGTGCGTGTCGATGGCGATGTGGTATTTCGCGGCGACCTCGACCACCTTCTGGAAGTGGCGGACCATGTCCTGAGAGTCGTTCCATGTGTAGTAGGACTTGCCATCCGCACCGATCAGTTGCGCCCCACCGGCATCGGCGACGTAACCGGTCTTCACTGAATCGACGCCGTACTTCTGATAGAGGGCAAAGCCCGACTCCATCTGCGGCTCGTAATGTCCGGCATTACCGCCCGTCTCGTGGTGGCCGACCAGATGCACGCCCTTCTTTTTACCATAGGCGGTGACGGCCGCCAGATCGAAATCGGGATAGGCTTCGGTAAAGCTGAACAAATAGCCTGTGGCGAACCAGTCCTCCCACCCCTTGTTCCACCCTTCGACCAGAACACCGCGGAAGCCGTGCTTCGCCGCAAAGTCGATATATTTTTTGGTGTATTCCGTCGTCGCCCCGTGCTTCGGACCGGCCTCCCACGTGCGGGTGCCGAGGTGCATATCCCACCAGATACCGACATATTTCGACGGCTTGAACCAGCTGACATCGCCCAGCTTATTGGGCTCATTGAGGTTCAGCTCGATATGGGAATGATAGAGGTCGGGGGCATTGTCAGTGATGATCACCGTGCGCCAGGGCGTCGGGAACGGCGCGTCGCGCACCACGTTCGGGCCGATGGACGACGGAGCCAGACGCGTCTTCAGGCGCTGCCCGTCAACACGACGCATCCACACGGCGGCGTAATCGACCAGAGCCGCTTCGTGGAAGGCCATGTAGAGGCCGTTGTCGGTTTTGATCGTCATCGGGGTCTGGGCTTCGGAGACCTCGGCCAGCGGCGTCTTCTGGATGACGTATTCTTCGCGGTTCCATTCGCCCGCCACATTCCAGAAGGCCGTCGCCTTATCCGTTACGGCAAACTCGGTCAGTTCATCGGTGATTTTCAGCGTCTTCAGTTGCGGCTGATCCGGGAACTCATAGCGCATGCCGAAACCGTCGTCGAACAGACGGAACACCACCGTCATACGGCGGTTGTCGAACTTTTTCTGCACCACATCGACGCGCAGTTCGGTGTGATTATCGCGGATCGTCTCCCACTCACCCCACGGCTGATCCCACGTTTCATTTTTTCCGGAAATCTGGATTTTATCTACGGTAAACAGACGATCGAGCTTCGGCTGATCGGCCAGAATGAACCCCAGTCGCGACGGCGCGATGACCTCATGGCCTTTACGCGTGATGGCGTAGGACAGACGCCCGTCATTATCGAGCAGGACGCGCACGCCGATCACCTTATCCGGCGATTGCGCCTGAGCGATGACCGCCAGCCCCGTCGCCTGACTATAGGCCGCATCGAGGGTTTCAGCGGCGGCCACGGCGGGCGGTGCCCAGCCGATAGTGGCGGTCGTAGCGGTAAGCGACATGGCAAGCCCCAGCATCAATGGTGCAGGCATATTAAAAAAAATCGGTCGCGCTGTCATGGTCTGTCTCCCTGTTCTTTTCGTTGGCCCTTGGGTAGCACAGGCCTGAGGCAAGGTAAGCTGCATACGTATTCACGACGCCGCAAAGCGACTGAATACGTATTCAGATTGCCGGGGCACCGGCACGCGCCTAGCCTTTGACTTGAGCGCCCCGGCTGTCTGACAAGGGGTTCAATCGATTTCGCAGGGACTATTTAGGAAACAAAAACACCCTGACACCGCTTCTGCCCGTGGCAACGTGCGGAACCGCCATCTCCACCCTGGAATGGCTTTCTTCTCAAACGACTTTCGAAAACCCCGCCCGTCATCCCGTCGAGCGGGGTTATTTTTTTATCCGCCGCAGCTTTCGCGGATAATGAGTCGCGTCGGCACGCGGCTCTGCTCCAACGGTTCGCCCGCAATCAGAGCATCAAGCGCATCGACCAGCGCCTTCGCCGCTGCCGTCGTGTCCTGACGCACGGTCGACAGCATGGGCGTGGTGCACGCCGCCGCCCACACATCGTCGAAGCCCACGACCGACACGTCCTCAGGTACGCGTTTCCCACGCTTTTGCAGACCCTGCATGGCCCCGATGGCCGTCAGATCGGCGGTGGCGAACACCGCGTCAAAATCGACGTCGCCATCGATCAGCCGCCCGACCGCCGCCGCCCCGTCTTCACGTGATATAAAGCCGTCGACCAGAAGTTGCGGGTCAAGCGGCAGGCCGGCCTCGGTCAGCGCGCGGGCATAACCGTCATAGCGGTCGCGAAATTCCGGGTGGCTGGAGGAGGCTTCACCCAGAAAGGCGATGCGCCGACGCCCCAGACGGATCAGGTGGGATACGGCCTGATAGGCGCCTTCGGCATTGTCCGAACCGACACCGTGACCGGCCTGCCCCGGCTGAGCCAGCCCCCAGACCACCCACGGCTCATCGATTTCGCTTAAGCCCTGCGCCTTGCGCGAATAGTCCTCGTAATCCTTATAGCCCAGAAGGATGATGCCGTCGGCGCGCCGGGCAAAGCCGTAATCCGTGCTCCAGTTGGCGCTCTGCTGCTGAAGCGAGGTCAGCACGTCATAACCCTTGCCACCGGCATATTTCAGGATGCTGCCCAGAAGCGGCACGAAGAACGGATTGATCGGATTGTCCTGATCGAGGTCTTCGGAAATCAGCACGGCAATGGTGTTGATGCGCTTTGAGCGCAGCTTACGCGCATTGACGTCGACCGTGTAGTTCAACCGGGCGGCGGCTTCGAAGACGCGGCGGCGCACCTCTTCGGAAACAGACGGCGACTGGCTGAGCGCGCGCGACACCGTGGCCTGCGACACCCCGGCCAGCGCCGCAATATCGAAGGATGTCGGCCGTTTGACCCCCATAGGCTGCCTCCTTGTTTTTGCGCAGCATAGTCCGGTTCGGTATCAAGCGCATCCCGTAAAGTGGGCACCGGTTTACGGATCAGATGCGCGCTCTATTCTTTTATGTAGATAGTCTTTTCGCCGCCATCGACGGTCGTACCATCGCTGCGCGTCGCCCGCAGAGACAGGACGTGCGGCCCCGGTTTCAGGCCCGCCTTATCGAGGTGGAAATCGAATTGCAGCTTTGGCCAGTTGGGATCGTAGCTCAGCGCCTGCGGCGTCCGGAACCCTTCGGGCTCGAGCCCGTAATTGGCCGTGGTCACCGGCGCGCCGTCGATCAGTACCTCGACCTTGGTTACCCCTGCCGCGTCGGCGGCGATGCCGAAATAATTGGTCTTCGCCTTGCCGTCGATGAACTGACCGCGCGGCGGCTGGGCGATATAGAGCTCCGGCAGCAAGGCGCAGGGAGTCGCCGCTACCGGGGCCAGTGGATACGTCCGCACGCGGGCGGTGTAAAAGGCCACGACATTGCGCCCCGGCGGCAGTTCCACGCGCTTATAAAGCGTGATGTCGTCGAAGCGGTTGCAGAGATCGCGGCGGAAGGCCAGTTCTTCAGGCTGATGATAGATATAGCTGGGGTCGGGCAGCACCATCACCACGCCCTTGCCCGCCTGTTCGTGCACAAGGTCGTTCAGACCCAGCTTCCACGCCTGACGCGCCGTGCCGAAGCGCGAGAAGCGGTCATAGGGCTCACCCAACGTATAGAAGGCGCGCACGGGCGTGTTCGGAAACTCAAGACGCACCGCTGGGACGTGCCCTGACACAGCCACCGCCACCTGAGGGCCGAAGCGCTGACGCGCCACGGCTTCGGCCTCGATCAGGGCCGGATGCAACACGGTCCAGTCTTCGTTGCGCATGAAGTTCAGCGACTTCCACTGCCAGGGCAGTTTCGTCGTATTGGCCCAGGCGTATTCATAAACGGTGATACCAATGCCGGTCGCCAATGCCAGTATGGGGCCGAGCGCCAGAACGGCCTGACGGACACGCCGCATGCCCATGGACTTTGCGGCATCGGCAAAGCCAATCAGGACGCCCGGAAGCGCCACCACCAGCGGCACATAGGCCATAAAGGGCCAGTGCGGCATGATCTGGGCATTGGCCGGTGACTGAAGGAGATAAAGGGCGAAGATAAAGACCCCGACCACGCCCAGCAGGGCCAGCGGGCGACGGCGCTCCTTCCACACCAGCTTATAACCGACAAAGGCCAGACCTGCGAAAAAGACCGGCGAGACCAGCCCGATCTGCTGATTGAGGAAGGCCGTCATCAGCTTCATATCAGGCCGCCAGACAGGACGGTTGGTGACGTGGAAGGCGATGGCGGGCCAGTCGTTGAGGGCGTTATAGATGATCGACGGCAAAAGGCCGAGCGCCGCAACACCGCCCGTCGCCCAGAACTTCGGACGGGTCCACAACCGCCGCCCGGCAGGCGTGACCAGCGCAAACAGCACGATGCCCGCGCCGGGGATCAGGAAGCGAAAGTGGACGAAAAGCCCCAGCGCGCCGCAAACGCCGGTCAGTATCCACCACTTCCATTCGTCGCTTAAGAAGGCCCGGATCAGGCAGCCCAGCATCAGGGCCAGCAGCAGTTGCAGCAGGCCTTCGGGATAGAAGATGGTTCCCGACATCGACAGGGGCGGGATCAGCAGCGACAGAATGGCCGCCCAGATGGCTTCGCGCGGCTTGACCACCGGTTTGGCCATGAACCAGATGGCGAAGGGAATGGCGGTGGCGATCAGCAGGGACAGAATCCGCAACGGCACGGCATTCATCCCGAAGATCAGCGTCACCAGACGCGACAGCAGCGGAAAACCCGCCGGAATATCGGGATAGGCCCAGTCCGGATAAAGCCCCGAAACGGCGAAATGCCCCTCTTCCCAGATCACATTGGCGGTCAGGGCGATATAGAGCTTCCACACGAAGATCACCGCCCCGATGATCAGGCCCGCGCGGATCAGCGCCCTGTCGTCACCGAACAGCGGCTTTTGCGGCCCCATGGCCTGAGGTTCGTGGCCAAGCTCGTAAAATTGCGTCATGCGGCGACCCTTCCCGTGCGCTTCTTCTATAGCGGGCTTTGGCCTTATGGCAAACGGTGGCGTCGGGCCACGGAGCATGGTAGTCCGGTTTCAAAAGTATCCACCAGGAGTTCGCATGTTATCCGTCCTCGATATGTTCAAGATCGGCATTGGCCCGTCCTCGTCGCATACGGTCGGCCCCATGCGGATCACCCGCCGTGCGCTTATCGAGGCCAGGGCAGCGGGCGTACTTGAACGCGCGGCACGCGTGCGCGTCGAACTTCAGGGATCGCTGGCCCTGACAGGCATCGGCCACGGTTCGGACAAGGCGGCGGTGCTGGGGCTTTTGGGGGCGGAGCCGGATCAGGTCGATCCCGACTGGGCCGACGCCACCTACGAAGACCTTAAAACCGCCCGCGACATCACCCTGTTCGAAGGGCCGACCGTCGGCTTCGACTATCGCCGCGACATCGATTTTCGCGGCGACATCACCCCGCGCCTGCACCCCAACGGCATGAGCGTGCGCCTTTATGACGAGGCCGGGGCAGAGATTTTCGAACGCACCCTCTATTCCACCGGCGGCGGCTTCATCGCTTCGGCGACACAGCTATCGACTCCGGCGGACAATGACCGCATCAGTGTGGGGCAGAAGGCCACCCAGAAAGCCCCCATGGCCTTCACCTCCGGCGCAGAATTGCTGCAAATTTGTGCGCAGCATAATCTCAACATCTACGACGTGGTTCTGGCCAATGAAGACGCCCGCCGCCCGCGCGCAGAGACCGATGCCGGCCTTTTGCGCATCTGGGAAGTAATGGCTTCCGGCATCCACCGCGGTCTGAAAACCACCGGCATTTTACCCGGCGGCCTGAGTGTGCAACGTCGTGCACCGCGCCTGCATGAAACGCTGAAGGCCGAGTCGCGCAACTCTAACCACGCCTGGCAGGAATCCGAGCGCCTGTTCGACTGGCTGAACGTCTTCGCCATGGCCATCAACGAAGAAAACGCCGCCGGAGGCCGTGTGGTCACCGCCCCTACCAACGGCGCGGCGGGGATTATTCCGGCCCTGATCCGTTATTATTGCGCTTTCGACGGCTGGACCGAGGCGGACACGCGCTCGGAAGGTAAGATCGGGCGTTTCCTTCTGACCGCCGCCGGAATCGGCATGATCTATAAGCAGCGCGCCTCATTGTCCGGGGCGGAAATGGGCTGTCAGGGCGAGGTGGGCGTCGCCTGTTCGATGGGCGCGGCAGGGCTCTGCGCCGTGTGGGGCGGCACCGCCGCGCAAATCGAGCATGCGGCGGAAATCGGCATGGAGCACAATCTGGGCCTGACCTGCGATCCTGTCGGCGGGCTGGTTCAGATTCCCTGTATCGAACGTAACGCCATCGGCGCGGTCAAGGCCGCCAATGCCGCGCGCCTGTCCATCCGCGAAGACGGTCCGCACAAGGTGACACTGGATCAGGTGATCGAAACCATGCGCCAGACCGGCATCGACATGTCGTCGAAGTACAAGGAAACCTCGCAGGGCGGGCTGGCCGTCAATGTGGTGGAATGCTAATTGAGTACGGACCCTAGTTGATGGCGACGATGGGGGCCTGTTTCAAGCAGTCGCCCAGACGCTTCTGAAGATCAGCCTCAGGCGACTTGCCGACCGTCGCTTTCACAGCGCGTGCCGGTACGGCGGCAAAGATGAAGCGTTCGACATGCCCTTCGGCGGTTTTCATCGCCGCTTCGGTTTCCCGCACGGTTTTCTGTGTGTTGGCCAGCGCCTCAGGCGACAGGTTCGGCGACCGTTCGACCCGCACCAGCAGGCTGTCCATCAGTTCGTATTGCCGGTCGCGCAGCACTTCGGCCACGGCGCGGCATTGCGTGGCTTCGGCAGCGCTCAGCGGCTTTTTGTCAGCAGCGGCGGGCGTCTTGTCCGTGAGGACAGGCGGCGTCTGGGCGGCGGAAAAGGTGGCAAACGCGCCGCAAAGCACGCCGGTCAGCAGCAGGGTCCGTAACGGGGCGGTCATGACACGTCTCTCGCGCGGGGGGATCCCGTCTGCAGGATAGACAGGTGGGGCGGCGCAATTATGACATTTTAAGACAAAGCGGCCGCATCACGCTTGAACACTTTTACGCGACCCGTTTTCGCAGCGTCGCTGCGCAAACTAAAGCGCATGCCAAAAAGTGCCCGAATGCTTTATTCAGCGGTTTTTGGAAAAAAATGCGCGACCAAACGAAAATTTACAGTGCGGTGGTTGCCGCAGCCTCGACCGTATAATCGGCGGCCATACGGATTTCGCGCAAGGGACGGACGATGTCGATCGACTGCTGGTACAGCGGGTGGGCCTTATAGGCGCGCAGGGCTTCGACATCGGTAAATTCGCCGTAGACCACGACCTCGATATCGTTGCCCAGTTGATCGACCTTTTCGTTGAAGGCGATTTCGAGCTTCTGCGCATGGGGAATCTGGGTCAGCAGCGACAGGCCTTTGCGGATACGGTCGCGGTCGGCCAGATCCTTACAGCTGAACAGAACGATATGACGCAGCATCAGTCAAACCCGTACACATTGTAACCGCCGCCCCTCTTAAAGCCTTGAGGGCCGTCGTCAAGCGCTCTGTGGTGCTTATGCCGTTTTCGCCGCCTGCCAACGGTCGCGGACCGTTTCGAAGAAGGTCGCAGACGCCGCAGCATCGGGAAAAACACGATCCGGCACGATAATGGCGACATGGGGGTGGACGTAGACCAGAGTCAGATCGCGATAACGCACCACGTCCTTTATACCGGCCCATTCGTAGCGCCCTTCCTGATGCGGCAGGGCGGAGATGAACCGCTCAGTCGTGAGGGAAACCCTGAGATCCCCCTGTGCGACAGGCTGCTTTTTAAACCGCATCATGCAGGCAGTGAACGCCCATCCCTGCATCAGGATGACAGCCACCACGAAACTGATGACAAAGGCGGTAAGGCTGATACCCACGCCCGATGCCCCGGGCAGGTCGGCAGCCTTGAAAAAGAACATCACCGCGATGAACGCAGGTGCGGGGAGGAAAATCAGCCAGGACTTCCAGTGTCGATAGTGCCGCATCAAAAAATGCAGGTTGAAATCCCTGTATTCCTCAAAGGTGACGCGATAAGGAGCCAGTTCGATCGTCTGTGTCATACCCTCTTTTGTGACGCGTCGGACGCACAGGCGCAAGCCCGGTTTTTGCCCGATAATCCTTGCAATTTCGCCGCCCGCGTCACTAGATTGAACCCTTAGGGCCTTGGCAGGGGGAAATCATATGTTCAGAGCCGTTCTGATCGGGTTGTGCCTGCTTATGGCCGCCCCGGCATTTGCCCAGACCAAGGCCGAAACCGGCGCCGAAACCACAAATCCCGATGCCGACTGGAATATCGATGAGGTGACCGTCGTCAGGTCGTCCACCGGTCCGGCCTTGTGGCGGGTGGTCAAGGACGACCATGTCGTGTGGATCATCGGTTTTGCCGAAATCAAACGCGGCACCAAATGGAACAGCGCGCGTATCGACCGCATCGTCTCGGGCGCGCAAAGGCTGTACCTGCCTCCGGCCATCGTCTATGCCTCCACGCCGCACGCCCTGACCGCGCTTCCGGAAGGCCAGACCCTGCGCGATGTCGTATCGCCTGAAGACTATGCGCGCGTCGAAGCCCTGATCAAAACCCATCACCTCAACCGTTCGCTCATTCTCAGATCCCAGCCCTTCTGGGCCGGGCAGACCCTGAACGCCGAACTGATTGGGCGGACCGGGCTTACCGACAAGGGCGTCATCGAACGGCTCAGGGTCGTCGCCGAAA
>JASGGL010000118.1:0-9199 GCA_047605065.1 Asticcacaulis sp. | reverse complement strand
GTTCATGCTCAGCCTCTTATTACATTCGCCCTCAGGCCGCAAATCCATCCGTCTGGCGAAGCGCTTCGCCCAGCGCCATCGCTGCCGAATTGATAACATTGATCGAGCGCATGCCGGGGCGCATGGGAATGAACAGGCGTGCATCTGCCAATGCGTGTACCTCCTCCGGCACGCCCGCGCTTTCGCGTCCCATCAGCAGGATGTCGTCAGGGCGGAAACTGAATTGCTGATAAGGTCCGGCCCCTTTAGTGGTGAACAGAATCAGGCGTCCACTGCCGGCCCCGGCCTCTTCGTGCCAGTTGAGAAACGCGGTCCATGAGGCGTGACGTATGACATCGGCCTGTGCGCCATAGTCCATGGCCGAGCGTCTGATGGACTTGTCATCCAGCGGAAATCCGCACGGTTCGATGATGTCCAGCGCCACGCCAAGACAGGCGCACAGACGCAAAGCGCTGCCCAAATTCTGGGGGATATCCGGCTGGAAGAGGGCTAAACGCATTTTGTGGCCATATTTTTGACAGGGATGTTTATTTTCGCGCAGAATTGTAGCTATAGACGTATAGACTTCCGGCAGGTATGAGGAGTCGCTTGCGTTTTTTTTGCGCCGATGCGCACTAATGTCTTCTGGGGGCAGAAAACGCAGGTCAACGAAAATTATGGCCGCACAGTGCGGCTGGCATTGAGGTAAGCGTCCCGCCCGTTCAGGCCGGGGTGGCGCATAAGCGCAAGACGAAGAGGTGCAAGGTGAGCGAACCTGAAAAGGATCACGCAGGGAGTCCGGGTGGCGAAGGGGATCCCAACCGCCGCGATTTCATATATATCGCCGCCGGTGCGGCCGCTGTCGGGGCGGTAGCTGCGGTCATTCCGCCGCTGGTGGATCAGATGAATCCCGCCGCCGATACTCTGGCTATGGCCTCGACCGAATTCGACCTGTCGAAAGTACAGGAAGGCATGCAGGTGGTGATCAAGTGGCGCGGTAAGCCCTTGTTCGTCCGCTACCGCACGCCCAAGGAAATAAAGGAAGCGCAGGACGTCAAGCTGTCCGACCTGAAGGATCCTCAGGCCGATGCGGATCGCGTCAAGAAGGGCAAGGAACAGTACCTTATACTGGTGGGATCGTGTACGCACCTGGGTTGCGTGCCGACCTTCGGCGCGGGTGACTACGGCGGGTGGTTCTGCCCCTGCCACGGGTCGCACTACGACACGTCGGGCCGCATCCGTAAGGGACCGGCGCCGCTGAATCTGGCCGTGCCGGACTTCCAATTCCTGTCCGATACCAAAGTCAAGATCGGTTAGGGGGCACCATGAGCGACCATCCTTCAACCTACGAGCCGAAGACCGGCGTCGAGAAATGGCTCGACCAGCGACTGCCGATCGTCCGTCTGGCCTATGATTCGTTCGTCGACTATCCGACGCCCCGCAACCTGAACTACTGGTGGACCTTCGGCGGTATTCTGTCCGTCTGTCTGGCCATTCAGATCATCACCGGCATCATCCTTGTGATGCACTACGTGCCGCACGTCGACATGGCCTTCAATTCCGTCGAACGCATCATGCGCGACGTCAATTATGGCTGGCTGATCCGTTACGTGCACGCCAACGGCGCGTCCATGTTCTTCTTCGCCGTTTACGTCCACATGTTCCGCGGTCTCTATTACGGTTCCTACAAGGCTCCGCGCGAAGTTCTGTGGATTCTCGGCTGCATCATCTTCTTCCTGATGATCGCCACGGCCTTCATGGGCTATGTGCTGCCCTGGGGTCAGATGTCGTTCCACGGCGCGGTCGTTATCACCAACCTGATCGGTTCCATCCCCATCATCGGCGGTCCGATCCTGACCTGGCTGCAAGGCGGTTTCGCCGTCGACCAGCCGACGCTGAACCGCTTCTTCTCGCTGCACTATCTGCTGCCCTTCGTGATTGCGGGTGTTGTCATCCTGCACATCTGGGCACTGCATGTGGTCGGTCAGAACAATCCGGCGGGCGTCGAAATCAAGTCCAAGGAAGACACTGTGCCTTTCACGCCGTACGCGACGGTGAAGGATGGCCTCGGTATCATCTTCTTCCTGATCCTGTTCTCGGTGTTCGTCTTCTTCCAGCCGAACTCTCTGGGGCACGCCGATAACTACATCCCGGCCAACCCGCTGGTCACGCCGGCGCACATCGTGCCGGAATGGTACCTGCTGCCCTTCTACGCCATCCTGCGCGCCATTCCGGATAAGTTCGGCGGGGTGCTGGCCATGTTCGGGGCGATTGCGGTGCTGTTCGTCCTGCCCTGGCTCGACACGTCGAAGGTGCGCTCCATGCGTTACCGCCCGGTGATGCGCTGGTTCTTCGTGATCTTCGTGGTCGTGGCGCTGGGCCTCGGCTGGTGCGGCGGGCAGTTGCCCGATGCGCCGGTGGTGCCGGGCCTGCCGAGTTTCACGCTGTTCGATGGCGAGTTTAACTCCTATCTGTGGCTGACGCGCGCGCTGACGCTCTACTACTTCGCGTTCTTCTGCGTCATCATGCCGTGGATCGGCCTGAAAGAAGAGCCGCTGCCGGTTCCGGCGTCCATCAGCGAGGCCATCCTCGCCGAACACAACAAGAAGAAGGGCTAAGTCGGATGTCCTCTTTCATGACGAAACGCCTCGATACCAAGATCCTGCGTGCGCTCGGTCTGGCGGCAGTGGCGGCTACGCTTGCGCTTTCCGCCCCGGCCATGGCCGCCGGTGGTGCCAAGCACCCGCACGCGCCTAAGGAAGGCTTCAGCTTCGAAGGGCCGCTGGGTACCTTCGATCAGGCTCAGCTTCAGCGCGGTTATAAGGTCTTCCGCGAAGTCTGTTCCAACTGCCACTCGGCGACCCTTTTGTCGTTCCGTAACCTCGGTCAGAAGGATGGTCCCTTCTATGACGAGAAGTACAAGAACCCGAACGAGAACCCGGTGGTGAAGCAACTGGCTTCGGAATTCGAAGTGCCGGATGTCGATACCGATACGGGTGACGCCATCACCCGTCCGGCGACGCCTTCGGACCACTTCCCGGCCAAGTACGCCAATAGCTACGCGGCGGCGGCCTCCAATGCCGGGGCGGTTCCGCCCGATCTGTCGGTGATCACCAAGGCCCGTCACGGCGGGGCGCGGTATGTTTATTCGCTGCTGACCGGCTTCCACGAGCCGCCGAAGGGGCTGCACGTTGCTCAGGGCCAGCACTATAACCCCTATATGGCGGGCTCTCTGGCGACCCAGTGGTCGGGCGATCCGCACAAGGTGCCGGAAGGTGGCGTTCTGGCCATGGCTCCGCCGCTGCGTGACGGGCTTGTCACCTACGACGACAACACGCCGTCGACCGTGCACCACATGGCAGCAGACGTTGCGGCCTTCCTCGAATGGGCAGGCGATCCGCACGCGACCCTTCGCAAGAAGACCGGTGTGGCCGTGATCATCTACCTCCTGCTGTTTGCGGGCCTGACCTATGCGGCCTATCGCAAGCTCTGGCATAACAAACACTAATCGCCTGCCTCGCAGCGAGCGATACAAGACGGGTGATCAGTCCTGAAAAATTTAAAGCCTCCGGTTCGCCGGAGGCTTTTTTAGTCTGTCGCACGGCCTTCGAAAAAGTGATCGCGTGAAGGGTGTAAAAGCGCACATCGGGCTGTGATCACGTGCTACATCTCAGGCCGAGGGTAGGGGCCAGTATCGAGTCGTCTATGGATTGTCAGATCGAACCCGTTTCCAAAAGCGCCAGCCGGTTTCCGGATGCGCAGGCGCTTCAGCGTATGATGGCCGCCCGTCTGGCACCGTCATTTATGCCCCATGAGGCACTGGCGGAAGCCCTGCTGCCACATGTTCTGGGCGGGGACGACGGTTCGCATGATGTGTCGCACCTTCAGCGCGTTTTTAAGGTGGCCATGACGCTCAGCGCCATCGAGGCGGGCGATTCCGAGGTCGTGGCGGCGGCGGTCTTGCTGCACGACTGCGTTCAGGTGGAAAAGAACTCACCCCAGCGCGCTGAGGCATCGCGCCTGTCGGCGGAGAAGGCAGAGGGCATACTGGCGGCACTGGGCTGGGATCAGGACCGCATTGAGGCGGCCGCCCATGCCATCCACGCCCATTCCTACAGCGCCAATATCACACCGGAGACGCTGGAGGCGAAGATCGTGCAGGACGCCGACCGCATGGATGCCATCGGTTTTGTCGGCATCGCGCGGTGCTTCTATACGGCGGGGA
Organism: Asticcacaulis sp.; assembly: GCA_047605065.1. Lineage (GTDB taxonomy): Bacteria > Pseudomonadota > Alphaproteobacteria > Caulobacterales > Caulobacteraceae > Asticcacaulis. The sequence continues at coordinate 4,995 of JASGGL010000118.1, read as the reverse complement.
GGATGAACAGCGCCCTCTACGATCATTTCGATCCGAAGGCTGAGGAACGCGAACTGGATGACCTCAGCTTCGCGCTGGATCACTTCGAAACCAAGCTGTTCAAGCTGAAGACCGGTTTCAATACGGCGTCAGGCCGCGATATGGCCGAGTTGCGTCACGCCCGCATGAAGGCGTTTATCGAATATCTGCACGAAGAAATCTGACCGACCTATACGCGTGCCTGGGCCACAAATGTGTGCAAATAAGCGGCGAATGCCTCAGCGGGGCGGTCGCGCTGAGCCCATGTGAGCAGAAACTCGCCACCATATTTCTGGCGTGTGTAAATCAGTCTTTTGGCGAGCGCACGATGTCCGGAAGATAGATTGTCGGGAAGAGGCGGGGCATTCGAGATCCTGTCCCCCGAGACAATGGCATTATCCAGACTATTGATAATGCTGCCGATTTGCGCGCGGTGTTGGGCTTCATCTTCGCTAAACCTGGCCAGATAGGCCTCATAATTGTTTAAAGCGATGACGACGAAGGTCTGTCTCGAAATTTTATAGAGGGAAATGTCTTCCACATCGGTCCACGAGACAATTTTTAGATTGTCCGGTTTGCCGATGGCAAACCCGGTTGCGCCGACATGCAGTGCCTGTCGAGTCAGTTGTGTGTAGATCAGGGCCACAAAACAAAAGCCGAAGAAGAGGGCGCAAACCGCCCCCATAAGCCGCTGAAACGAAGAGGCATCGGCTTCGGTCATCATCAGTATGCCCGCAGCGGTGAACGCCAGAGCTCCCAGACCCGCCAAAGCCAGACGCCACTTGCTCGCGCCGACAGCCTTCAACTCTGTCATGCCCCCCTCTGTACGTCAGACGTTGAAGCGGAAGTTCATCACATCGCCGTCCTTGACGATGTATTCCTTGCCTTCCTGACGGAACTTGCCGTTTTCCTTGGCTCCGACTTCGCCGTTGAACTTCACATAGTCCTCATAGGCGATGGTTTCGGCGCGGATGAAGCCCTTTTCGAAGTCGGTATGGATAACGCCAGCGGCTTGCGGAGCCGTGTCGCCCACATGGATCGTCCAGGCGCGGGCTTCCTTGGGGCCGACGGTGAAGTAGGATTGCAGGCCCAGCAGCGCATAGGCTTCGCGGATCAGGCGGTTGAGGCCCGGCTCTTCGAGGCCCAGAGTCTCAAGAAACTCGCTGCGTTCGTCGGCATCGAGAAGCGCGATTTCCGATTCGATCTGCGCGGAAATCACCACCGACTTGGCGTGGTCGGCGGCGGCGCGTTTGGCGACGATCTGCGACAGGTCGTTGCCTTCGGAGGCCGAGCCTTCATCGACATTACAGACATAGAGCGCGGGCTTGGAGGTCAGCAGTTGCAGCATCTCCCACGCCTTGGTGTCTTCCTTGCTGATCTTGCCCTTTTCAAAGGCGACGCGCGCCGGGCGGCCGTCGCGCAGCTCGGCAAGGGCGGCGTTGATCAGGCTGACCGTCAGGGCCGCTTCCTTGTCACCGCCCGACTTGGCGCGCTTCTCTAACTGCGGCAGGCGTTTTTCCAGCGATTCCAGATCGGCGATCATCAGTTCGGTCTCGATGATCTCAAGATCGGCCAGAGGGTCGATGCGGCCTTCGACGTGGGTGATATCGGTGTCGACGAAGCAGCGGGCGACGAAGGCGATGGCGTCGCAGTCGCGGATATTGGCGAGGAACTGGTTGCCGAGACCTTCGCCCTTAGACGCGCCACGCACCAGACCGGCAATATCGACGAAGTTGATGCGGGCCGGAATGATTTCCTTAGAGCCGACGATCTTGGCCAGCACTTCAAGGCGCGATTCCGGCACCGCCACTTCGCCGGTATTCGGCTCGATGGTGCAGAAAGGATAGTTGGCGGCCTGCGCCGAGGCGGTCTGGGTCAGGGCGTTGAACAGGGTGGACTTGCCGACATTGGGCAGACCGACGATTGCGACTTTCAGGGCCATGGGATTCCAGCAACAGAAACGAATTTTGGCCGGTTCGCTATCACGGAACGGGGGGTAAGGCCAGCCCTCTGTGCTTATGTCAGAGACAGGATGTGTTCGGCGGCGCGTGCCGCCCCGTTCTCGGCGGTAATGATCGGGGCGATTTCGGCGCAACGGCGGGCGATATCCGGCGCGGCCAGCAACCGTTTCAGGGCTTTGGCGGCTCTCTGTGCGCTCCAGTGTTTGAACCATAGGGTCTGTCCGGCACCTAAGCGCTCGATACGATGGGCATTATCGAACTGATCGGCGAAAACGGGCGTGGTCAGGATAGGGCGGCCCGAGCGCAAAGCCTGTGCGGTCGAGCCGATCCCGCCGTGGTGGATCACGGCGCGGGCCTTCGGGAAAAGGAGGGAGTGCGGCGCGTAGGCGGTGACGCAGACCTCAGGGCCGAAGTCTTCGTTCAGCAGCGGGCTTTCTGGCCCGGTAAGCAGAACGCACCGCTGCCTCAGTTCCGCAGACGCACGGACGGCCTGACGATAGAAATTTGTGCCGTTGAACACAGCCACGCTGCCGAGGCTGAAGACCAGTGGCGGTGGACCGGTGTTAAGGAAGGTCTGAACGGCTTCGGGGAGTTGCGGGGCGTGACCATCGCCGCTGTCGTAAAGCGGTGTACCGGTAATGCAGGTACGCGGCGGGTAGTCGGGTTGCAGACCGCCCAGCAAGGGAGAATAGAGCGCCAGCGTCATCACCTCGGATGGCGCGCTGAAACCTGTGGGCGCAGGTAATCCGTAGTCTGCATAAACCTTGCGCAGCGGCTTGAGGGCGGATGCCAGACGCAGGTTCGCTCCCTGAAGCAGTAGTTGGTTATAGCCTCTGGCCAGTGCCGAACGCGGCGCGGTGATGAAGGGGGCTTCCGGTGTGAAGGGCGGGCTCCACGCCGACAGGAACACGCCGGGCATCAGACTGGCGGACACGAAGGGCTTGCCTTCCAGGGCGGAGGCAATATGGGCAGCGTAGGCGAGATTGCTGCCGATCACGACATCCGCTGCCGCGATCAGCGGGCGCAGATCATCGACCGAGGGCCTCAGGTCGGGCGCGAGGATATCCTTATACAGAAAGCCGAGGTCGCGCGACATACGTGCGATAACGGCATCCATGGGCAGGTTCAGCCGCCCCATGAAGACGTCACGCGGTGGCCCCATATCCGCAAAAGACAGGCCTGCCTGTTCGACCTTGGGGCGATAATCAGGATGGCTGGCGAGGGTGACGTGGGCTCCGCGCGCCTGAAGCGCCAGCCCGACCGCCATGAGCGGATGCAGATCCCCCAGAGTGCCATAGGCGGTCAGAACGATACGCTTTGCGGCCATGTGATTTCCCCTTACGCGAGCATAATGGCGGCGCAGGTCAACAGCAAGCCGCAGCGGAGGTGGATAAATGACGAAGTGATGTGACAAAGCGTTTCAGAGCGGTTTAGTCTCAGACGAAACTGTGCAGGATTACCCTAATGCTCCGTACCGACCGTCGCGCCTTTCTCACCCTGACCGGAGGCGCGGCTGCGGCCCTGTCTCTGCCCCTGGCTACGCAAGCGCAAGCACAGGCGCTCGATGGGGCGGACATCGATGCCATCGTCGAAAGCTTCATGGCGGCCTTTTCGACGCCGGGTGTGGCGGTGGCGGTGATCCGCCCGGGCCAGCCCGATTACGTCAAGGGGTATGGGGTGCGCACGCTGGGCAAGCCTGAAAAGGTCGATACCCATACGCAGTTCGGCGTGGCCTCGAACACCAAGGCGTTCACGGCGGCGGCGATGGCGCTGCTGGTCGAAGACGGCAAGGTCGAATGGGATGCGCCGGTTATACGCTATATCCCCGAATTTAAGATGCAGGACCCGGCACTGACGCCACTGGTCAGCGTGCGCGATCTGTTGTCGCATCGCGCCGGCCTAGGGCTGGGGCAGGGCGATCTGATGCTGTTTCCGGCGTCGGACCACACGCGTGAGGATCAGCTCAAGGGCGTGGCGCACCTTAAGCCCAAATATCCTTTCCGCTCCGGCTACGCCTATAACAATGTGATGTTCACGATCGCCGGTCTGGTCATCGAGCGCGTGTCGGGGCTCAGCTATGAGGCCTTTGTGACCCAGCGGTTGCTGAAGCCCCTCGGCATGATCGACAGCGTGGTTGGCTGGCCCAACGTGACCGGCGCGAATGTCGCCGGACGCCATGCGCGCCTGACCGGTCCGCTGCGCGGCATCGGCGATTATAAGGTCGTTCTGCCCGAAGAAACCCTGTCCTTTTCTCCGGCGGCGGGGCTGGTGACCAGCGTGACCGGCATCCTGCCCTGGCTGCATGTTCAGTTGAAAAAGGGCGTTCTGCCGGATGGTCAGCGGCTGTTTTCCGAAGCCTCGTCGCGTGAGATGTGGAAGCCGAACACCATTGTGGGCAGCGGGGCGGGGCCGACCACCGAAGCGCCGGCCGCGGCGCTGTTCCGTACCTATGGGCTGGGTTGGTTCATTCAGGATTATCGCGGCTTGCGTCTGGTGTCGCATTCCGGAGGTCTGGTCGGGCAGGTGACGCAGCAGGCCCTGTTGCCGGAAAAAGGCATTGCCGTCGCTGTCTATACGAATGTCGAGGATGGCGTCAGCAGCCAGATCCGCAACGCCCTGCTGGATCGGCTGATCGGTGCGCCGTCCTATGACTGGCTGAACGCGGCGAAGGTCAGCACGGCAAAGGCCGCCGAAAAAGCGCTTGCCGATGCGCCTCAGCTCAAGCCGGGAATACCATCCCTGCCTCTGGACGCCTATGCGGGGAGCTATCGTGACCCGTGGTACGGCGATGTGAAGGTGACGGTTACCGGAAAAGGCAAGACGGCGCGGCTTTCTATCGATTTTACGCGCACCGCGCGCCTGAAAGGGCCGATGGAGGTCTTCGGGCCGGATGTCTTCCGCACGCGCTTTCCGGTCGGCTGGGGCGAGGACGCCGTGGTGACCTTCGAGGTGGCAGGCGGCAAGGTGCTGGGCATGGCGATGAAAGCCTTTTCACCGCTGGCCGATTTCAGCTTCG
>JASGGL010000117.1:0-9210 GCA_047605065.1 Asticcacaulis sp. | reverse complement strand
ATGCGGAATGGGCGGGAATTTGTGACCGTCCGCCTTCATCTGAACGAAACCGCCGCCACCGGACTTCATGGCGCGCCAGAACATCGCCCCGTTCATCTTGCCGGAGTCGACATATTGCAGGAAGTTGGCGGTGGAAATCGGCGCAGCCTTGCCATTCAGTTCGATGACGATATCGCCCTTGGTGGTCGCAATCAGCACGCGCACCGAATCCGGCGGCACGGGCAAATCGCGGTAAAGCTTCTTCGGTGCAGCAGCCACCGGCTCGGGCGGCGGTGCCTTTTCGGCGGGCTTGTCTGCCGACGGAAAACAGCCCTGAAGCCCCACGGTCATCAGCGCGGCTCCCGCCATCGCCATGCCGATCACCCATCGCCGCTTATGCGTCATCGTCGTCACCTGCGCCCTGCGTTCATTCGTGCCCTCTTCCCTATCGGAAATCCGCCGGGCTTGGCAACCTTCGAGCACCGCCTCGCCTGCACCACGAAGACACTTTGCGCTTTGCCGCAACGGTGGTAACCCTATGAGGCCCGGAGGAGCGCTCCCATGATGAAAGGCCCGAGACTGGATGACCTGCTGCCGCCGCTGTCGGCGGAAGATGTCGCAGGCATGGACGGCGAACTGACCCGCCTGAGGCGGCTCATGGAGCGTGGCGAGGCGGCCGGACTGGCCGGCGGACCGATCCTCATCTGGTGGGGCGGCGTTCTGGGCCTTTCGCACATCTGCATCAGTCTGGCCTATGCCGGGCTTTTACCACCCCTGCCCTATGGCCTCATCTATTTCGCCGCGGCCTTTATCGGCACCTTCGTCATCACGCTGAGGGTCAAGCACCACAGCCTGCTGTCCAACTGGCGCACGGAATCGGTGTCGGCAGCCTGGCTGTTCGCGGGCGCGGGCATCTTCGTCTATTCGGTGGGGGCCTTCGCGGCAGGCGTCTACAATCCCGTTTCCAACATGGCGTTTCTGGCGGTCGTCTTTGCCCTGATCACCGCCGTCACCGGAGCCGCCTGCCGCCGCGACTGGATGATCATCCCGGCAAGTGGATGGCTGCTGATGGCGGGCCTGACCTTCCTGTTCGGCGACAACCACGCCCTGCGCACCCTGACCTTCGCCGTTGCCGCCTTTACCCTCATGGGCGTCCCCGGCTGGGCGCTGACCGGCGTGGCGCGGCAGGCACGGCACCCGAAACCGGCCATGGGCCTGCACATCACGGGCCCTTGACTTTAAGTTTTATTTAAATTTATATAGCCCCGACATAAACATTGGAGGGGTTGATGGCTTATTTTCCGATTCCGCGCAAACACGCGCCCACCTTTATCCGTCTGGCCGTCGCGGGCCTGACGCTCAGCCTGATCTCGCAGAACGCCGAACTGATCCGCGATCTCGATTTTCAGGCGGGCGACTGGCGCTTCAATCTCAATCAGATCGGTCTCTTCTGGCTGACCCTGCTGGCTCCCGGCTTCTGCCTGTGCGCCCTGTGGTCGACCGCCGATGTCTTTGCGGGCCTTGAGCGCGGTGACGGCTTCGGCCCGGTGCTGGTCAAGGGCCTGCGTAATGTCGGCAGCAACCTTCTGTGGGCCGCCGCCGCTTCGGTAGTCATCGTCCCCACCCTGACCGCGTGGGTAAGCGACCGCTTCGGCGGCTTCCATTACAATGCCGATATCACCGCCGTCACCATCGGTGCTTTAGGTTTGACCCTGTGGCTGGTCGCCGGGACCGGCGAAAAGATGCGCCGGGAGATGGAGAGCTTCGTATGAAGGCCCTTATTCTTAAAATCATGATCGGCCTGCCGGTGGTGACCATGATCCTGCTGATGGTCGTTCAGTTGCCGAAACTGTGGGCGCATACCGGTCATCGGCCCGACATTTTCGGTCTGGCGCTGATGCAGGGCGGCTTACCGCTGTTACCTTATGGCTTCTTCGCTATTGCCCTGTGGTTCGCTGCCGACATGATCGCCCGCGTTCGTCCCGATGCGCCGCTGGAACCGGTGCTGTGCAAGGGGCTGCGCCGCAGCGGGGCGGGGCTGGTCCTTGGCGGTCTGGCTATCGGGCTGAACGTCACACCTTGGGTGTGGCGCGAGGTTTATAACAATACCAGCCGACAGCCCGGTGTCGCGAACGACGTCCTGCTGACCCTGACCTTCGTTGCTCTGGGCCTGATCCTGATCGGCGTCGCTCAGCGCCTGCGGACGCTTCAGGACCGCCGCGAAACCCTGTCGGCGGAACTGGAGCAATACGTCTGACATGCCCGTCAATGTCACACTCGATATCCTGCTGGCGAAGCGTAAGGTGCGGGCCAAGGATCTGGCGGCGCAGGTCGGCATTTCGGAAACCCAGATGTCACTCCTGCGCACCGGCAAGGTGAAGGGCATGCGCTTCGACACCCTGTCGAAGATCTGCTTCCTGCTAGAATGCCAGCCCGCCGACATCCTCGAATACCGGCCGGACGAAAACGACCTGAACAGCAAGGAGCCGGAATAGGGCAGCGGCTACACCATGCCCCATTCCGGTCACGGAATTAAGGTCTATATTGTGCCGCACAATCTGTCTTCACGGAGCGACCGGCATGCGCGTACGAACCCTGCTTATCGCCGCCAGCCTTTTGGCGCTTACCTTGCCCACCCTGCCCGCTGTGGCGCAGGATGCCGCACCGCAACCGCCCGCACCGGAGGGCGAAGACTGGGTCACCGACATCGTGGTCACGGCGCGCCTGCCCGGCCCGGCTCTGTGGCGCGTCCGTAAGGGCGACAGCGAGGTCTATGTGCTGGGGGCCATGCCGGTCATGACCAAGCGCATTCCCTGGGATTCAAAGCGCGTGGAGCGCGTCATCGGCCTGTCCAACGTCCTTTTGACCGCGCCGGAAGCCAAAGGCGGACTGATCGGCGGGACGCGGCTTCTGATGGACCGCCGTCTGCCCATGGGACAGAAGCTGGATGAAGTCCTGCCGTCCGACCTGTCGCAGCGCTTCAACGCACTGGCCGACACCCACGGCCTCGATAAGGAAAAGTACAAGAAGATGTCGCCGCTATGGGCGGCGGCGGCCTTGCGTGAGGACGTCTACGACAAGGCGGGCATCGCCACGCGCGATCCCGAAAAAACGCTTTTGCGCTTTGCCAAGGCCCAGAAGCTGAAGACCAGACCGTCCGGCAGCTTTTCGGTGGCCAAGACGCTTGGGCGCATCGACGGCTTCAGCAAGGACCAGCAGAACGCCTGCGTCGCTGCCACGCTGGACGAGATCGACTTCGCCGTGAAATATTCGCGCGCCGCCACCGAGGCCTGGGCCACGGGCGATCTTAAGGCCGTTCAGCGCCTGTCGCCGGATTCCGCCCTCATGGCCTGCCTCGAAGGCGCACCGTCGACGCACGACCTGTTGGGTAAGACCGTGGAACAGACGGTCGCCTCGATCAACACGGCGCTGGAAACGCCGGGAAAATCGCTGATCGTCCTGCCGCTGTCGGCGCTGCTCACCCCCGGCGGGGCCTTACAGCAGCTTGAGGCACAAGGGGCCAGCGTAACCACGCCAGCGCTTTAATTTTAGTCCCTCGCCGGGCGGTGGCTACGCCACCTTGGCCGCCGCCCCAATGGCGGCTTGAGCGGAATGAACCCCATAGAAATCATTCCTCTTTTTTTAGTCCCTCGCCGGGCGGTGGCTATGCCACCTTGGCCGCCGCCTCAATGGCGGCTTGAGCGGAATGAACCCCATAGAAATCATTCCGCTCTGACTACTTGCAGTATTCCCGGACCTCGTTTGAAGAGGCCGCCGACGGGATGTCGCTCAGGCTGATGCCCCTGGCTTTCGCCGCCCGCTCCATCAGATTGCCGCCGCCGGGATCGGCATAGGCCGGATCGGATTGCGCCGCTTCCAGCGTGACGAAACGCCCGCCCGCCGCCTTGAGCCGCTTAAGCACCTCCGGCAAGGTCACCGCGCTCCAGCCCCCGGCATGGGTCAGCAGCACCTGCGGAATCATCCGGCCATAGACGCGCTGAGACGCCGCCTTCATCCACACGATGCCCGCGTCCACCTCCTTGAAGTAGCGCACCTTCATGGCCTCGATGGTCGCCGTATCGCCCTTGGCCAGACAACGCGCATAGGCGTCCGAATAGTTCCAGTCGCCGAAGGCCACGCTGACATCGGCGATGCGATAGCCGCGCCCGCGCAGGAAGCTCAGCGCCCGGGTCTTCGCCTCACCTTCGCCCGCCGACAGGTTGGGGTAGCGGAAATAGTGCCAGTCCTGCGTCCCCATAAGCGCCGCCACGGCGGCCTCACCGGCAATGACATCAGCCTCCCACGTTTCCGGCGTGGTGGCCCGCCCCAGATTCATGTGGCTGTAGGCGTGATTGCCCAGCGGGAACCCGGCCTTGCGCCAGATGCTCAGCGCCGCCGCGCTGTCCGGTTCGGTTTCAAGCTTGCGGGCATTGACGAAGCCCCAGACGCGAGGCGCATGCACCTTACGCAACGCCCTGACGTGGGCTTCGGCGATACCGGCGCGCGTCATACCCGGCGGCAGGGCCGCGTGGGCGGGCAGGTCATCGACCGTGATGGCGATATCGAAGCGGTCTTGCGCACCCAGTGCGCTCCCCGTCAAAGCGAAGAACAGCATAGCCGCCGTGATCAGGGTCTTCATGCGCGTCTCTGTTTCATAAGTTGGACCAGCCTGACCGCGTATCTGCGCCCCAATTCGCGCTGCGAGGCGAAATCGAAGTGCAGCGGATCTCCGGCATTGCAGCTCAGGCCCTGACTGGTCACCCAGCCGGCCCGCCCGATATGGGCGTCGATGGCGTGGATATAGGCCTGAAACCGCGCAATCTGTCCAGCATCGATGGCCTCCACCGCCTTGCCTTCGCGGGCAAGGAACTGCGGCGTCATCTCGGCCACCACGACGGGCGCGTCAGCGGCCCCGGTGATCTTCGTGCGCAGGGCCTGCATCAGCGCGCTGTGCATTTCGGGATAGGCGGTCATATCTCCGCGCTGGATATCGCTTTCGCCCTGATGCCAGAGGATAGCGTCGAACGACGCCTTGCCCGTCCGGCCCGCGGCCGCAAGCGCCGCATTGGCACGAGTAACCGCCTCACGGTAAAGATCGCCGCCCACCGCCACGTCATCCGTGGCCAGCCATCGCTGCCCCAGCCCCTTGACCTTCTGACCGAAGCTGGTGCCGCCCCACGCCGCTCCGACCAGCAGTACGCGCGCATTTCGGCGTTTGAGGCCGCTCAGATAGGCATGGGCGAACGACATGCCCGGCCCTACCGCCGTCGGCTTCGCGCCGCGCTCCGGGTGGACGATCGGGTCGCGCGCCGGGACGATGCCCGCCTCCGGGTCCCACATCCAGATATCCGCCCCGCCCGAAGCCTCGGCGTCCGGCGGTTCCGGCAATTTGCCGCGTCCGGCCATGTTCGACTGACCGGCCAGCAGGACGACATGCCATTCCGGTTTCGTGGCAGCAAACGCGCCGGTCGCCGCCATCAGGGCCGCCGCCGCGCCCCATCCCAACTGCCTGCGGTCGATCATCCTGCGTAATCCTTCGCCATCTGCCGGTACAAATGAAGCAGCCCATTGGCGTCGTACCGCCCACCGATGGTGCGTTTGCGCTTAGGCGCTTCAGCCGCCACAACTGATGCCGCGCCCAATGCGGCACCGGGGGCTTCGGCAGAGTTGATGCCTTGCGACAGAAGGTTCGGGCGCGCGCCTTCTCCGGCATTGACGCCGTCCTTGTCGAACAGCGCCTCCTGATGCCGCGTCGGCTCCCAGATATAGCCCCCCCAGCCACCAGCCTTATAGGCGATGTCGTTCAGATAGCGCTTTCGGCTCGAATATTCCGCGACGAAAAAGCCCAGCTCAGGATAGCGTTTGCCGAACTGAGCGAAGGTGTTTTCCCAGTCACCTTCTGCCGCCTGCTGATAGCAGGAAAAGCCCACGGCATCGAAACGCACATCGCGCGCCCTCAGGCTGTCGGTCCAGTGCTTCACGATCTCCCAGTGCCGCCCCAGATGATTGTGCACGGCGGTTTTCGCCCCCGGCGTCACCTCGCGCACCCCGGCCAGCCCTGCCTTGAGCAGGGCCGCGAAACGGTCGAAGCCACCGGCCCCCGGCACATTGAGGTGTACGGCATCGGTCTGAGGGTTTCCGGTCGGCACCGGCAGCGGCACACGCCCGTCCGGCCACAACGTACCAAACGTCGTCTCATTGCCGATCAGCACCAGATCGGGCGCAACACCTTCGGCCTTCATGGTTTTAAGGCTGTCGCGGGTATGGGCGTGCACCGCATCGACCAGCTTATCGAAGGGCAGGTCCTTCCACGCAGCGGGTTTATCCTGATGCTGCGGGTCGGCCCAGTTATCGCTGTAGTGAAAGGTCAGGCTGAGATGAAACCCGCGCGCCCGGATGCGTTTCGCAAAGGCGATGGTCTGATCGAGGCCGCACCATTTGCCCTGCGGGTCTTTTTTCGAATAGCCGTTCTGAGGATCGACAAACAGGCGCAGCTTGATGGCGTTGAAACCGGCGCCTTTGAGGATATCGAGCGGGTCTTTCTGTACACCATCTTCGAAGAAGACCGCGCCCTGTGCCTCGTCCTGCGGAATCCACGACACATCGGCCCCGATCAGGTAGGGCCATGGCCGCGACGGCGCGGCGCGTGCCGCACCGGCAAACGCCAGAGCCCCTGCACCCAGTCCCAGTTGACGGCGATCGATCATTGGCGTTTCCCCTGCACCTGTTTTTTCGTTCAACGCTTTAAGCGCGTCGATCCGTTTCTATCATACCTCCCCAGCAAGCTGGGGAGGTATAAGAAGCTACTTCACAGGCCCCAGAATATCGGCTTCGACAATGCTGAGCGTCAGGCCGGTCTTGACCTTTTCCGCCCCGGTCGATGCCCCCTGACGGTCGCTGGTCACCTCGATAATCTTGCCGAAGCCGTCGCGGTCTTCGGTGCCCGACATCAACTCGATCTTCAGCTTCCGCCCCGTCTTCGCCGTCCAGCTCAGATCGGCATAGCCGAGGTTCTTATCCGGCGTTCCCTGATAGACGACCACACCATCCAGCGAGATTTTCAGCGGGTAGGAGCGCACGCGCCAGCCGGTCAGACGCAAAGACACGCCATTGACCGCCTCGGCCTGCCCCAGATCGTACTCGATCCACGCCCCCGTGGCCGTACCATCGGAATTCCACGTCGTCGCCTCGTTATCGTCGCGCGATTTCGCAGCATCAGCGGCATTCGACCCGGCGGTAATGGCGACGGTCTTAAGCCCGCGTCGCCAGTCGCTGTAAGACGCGCTGAGCGGCGTCGGCCCGCGCTTCAGATTGACCGGTTGCGCGTCATCGGCAAAGACCGGGCTCAGGCCATCCTTCACCGCAATACCCTTGGTCGCTGTGGTGATCGTCGCCGGTTTCAGGCCCTCCGCCGAAGCGGTCAGCGTCACCTTGCCCGCCTTCGTGGTCGAACGGATCAGCACGCGGTTGATGCCGCCTTCGACCGGCAGCACGTCGGACAGGACGTAGTTGGTCGACTTTTTCTTGTCCCCTAACCCGTTTTCACCGATCTCTTCCTGAGCGATGCCGCCCTTCCACACCGCTGCGCCATCGAGCTTGAACCGTATCTTGTCGAAGGCCGTCGGCACACGGTTGCCGTCCTTATCGACCACCTCGACATCGACCAGCATCAGGTCTGCCCCATCGGCCACAAAGCCGCGCGGGCCGTTGATCGGCGTCAGTTTCACGGCCACCGGCGCACCGGCGGTCTTGCGGGCGTCCTCAGCCGTCTGACCATCGGCAAAGCGCGCCACGGCCTTCAGCTCACCCGGCGCATAGGCCACGTTTTTAAAGGTGAACAGGAACCCGTCCGACTTCTGCCCCTGCCCCAAACTTTTGCCATTGAGGAACAGTTCGACCGCATCGCCGTTCGAGGCCACGAAAATATCCTTGGTCACCCCCGGCTGATAGTTCCAGTGGCCGATGATATGCGTGTGGTGGCCCTCGGCATTGACCCAGCCGTCCCACATCACCTTATGCACCCACAGGCTGTCTTTCGGGATGCGCACGGCGTCGACCTCACCCGAGCGACGGTAGTTGTTGTCGCCGCGGAAGTGCGAATTTGAGTCAGTGAAGCCGATATTGACGCCGCCCGCGCTGACGCGGTCGCCTGAGCCGGGACGGTACTGATAAAAGTCCCACCAGCGTTTGACGTTTTCGACCGCTATGGTTTCGACATTGCGGTTATAGGCGGGGCTGTCCTTATGGAAGGGCGGTGTGAAGTCGTCCTGATAGGCACGGGCAGCTTCGTCGCGCGAATATTCCATCGCCCATACCGGCTTCGACTTCGACTTGTTCACATAGAGCATTTCACCGCCATATTCGGCGATCTGAGAGCCCAGCATTTCGCGTGAGCCGATGACGCGGCCACCGTGCGGATCGTACTGATCACGCACCGCCTTCATCTTCGCCATGTGCTCTTCGGTGATGCCCTTATTGCCGCTCTCGTAGAACAGGATCGAGGGGTTGTTGCGGTTATAGATGATGGCGTCGCGCATCAGCTCGACCCGCAGATCGAAGCGGCGGTCCTGAGGATCGCCCTCCGAATCCCCGGCGGGCATGGCCTGAATCAGCCCCAGACGATCGGCGGATTCGATCTCCTGCTTGCCCGGCGTGATGTGCATCCAGCGCACCAGATTGCCATTGCCTTCCAGCATGTAGTTGTTGCCGAAGTCCGACACCCACGGCGGCACCGAAATGCCGACGCCCGGCCATTCGTTGGTCGAACGCTGGGCATAGCCCTTCATCATCAGGACGCGGCCATTGAGCGTCACCTTGCCGTCGCTGAAATCGGTAGCGCGGAAGCCGGTGCGCGTGTCCACCGCATCGATCACCTTGCCATTTTCGCTTAAGGTCGTGGTCACCGTATAGAGGTAGCCGTAACCCCAGCTCCAGAAGTTGAGATTGCCCACGCGCTGCTCGGCGCTCAGGGTTGCCGTCTGCCCCGCCGCCACGGTGACCGGCTGTGCGGCGAAGCTCGCCACCACCTTGCCGTCCAGATCGCGCACCTGAACGCCATAGGTCAGGGTACGTGACGCCTGCGTGTCGTTGCGGACTTCGGATTCGGCGTGAATCGTTGCCATTTTTCTGGAAATATCGTAATCTTTGCCGTAGACATAGACGCCCGTGGTGTTCAACGACGACCACAGCGGCAGGGTCTGATACACGCCGCCGGTCAGGTGCAGGGCGACG
>JASGGL010000116.1:0-9244 GCA_047605065.1 Asticcacaulis sp. | reverse complement strand
TCTGGCCAATACCAACTAAAAACACAGGAACAGGGCGATGACGACTGGGGCGATAACGGGCACCCTTTTACAAGGGCGCATCGCCCTGATTACCGGCGCATCACGCGGCATCGGACGCGCTTCGGCGCTGGGGCTGGCCCGCGCAGGCGCGCACGTCATCGCCTGCGCCCGCACGGTCGGCGCGCTGGAAGAGCTGGACGATCAGATTTTTGCCGAAACCGGTCGCCACGCGACGCTTATTCCCTTCGACCTCGCCGATGGTGCCGCGCTGGAACGCATCGGTGGTGCGGTTTATGAGCGCTTCAAAAAGCTCGACATCTTTGTCCATGCGGCGGCAACGCTGGGGTCGCTGACGCCGGTTTCGCATTATGAGCCCAAAGACTTCAACCGTGTCATCACACTGAACCTCAACGCCACCTACCGCCTGATCCGCCAGCTTGAGCCGGTGATGAAGCTGTCGGACGCCGCACGCGCCGTGTTCATTTCCTCCGGTGTCGCCAGCCACCCGCGCGCCTTCTGGGGTGGTTACGCGGCCTCCAAGGCAGGCATGGAGGCGCTGGTGCGGACCTGGGCCGACGAAATGGAGGTCACGCCCATCCGCTGCGCCATCGTCAATCCCGGTGCCATGCGTACGCGTATGCGGGCCGAGGCCTTTCCGGGTGAAGATCCCGAGACCCTGCCGCTTCCCGAAGAGATTATTCCCCTGATTGTGGACCTGACGCGACCGGATCGCACCCCAGCCGTCGACACGATCCATTTCCGGGAATGGGCTCATTCCGGCACGGCATGATCTTTGAAAATTTTTCCAAATAAAATAAGGTTTTAAGTTCCCTTTTTGGCTCGATTCAGTCACATTAAGGCATGACCCAAGCCGTACTGACCGCCGAAACGCACCACCCCAAACCCGACAGCGCCGCCCTGCTGGAAGAACTGTCGCAATATGTCATCGCCGAGCCCTATCCGTTCGTCGTCGACCTCGAAAAGTCGCGCGGGCTGGAACTGGCCACCGTCGATGGCGACCGTATCACCGACTGGTGCGGCCTCTATGGGTCGCGCCTCATCGGCTATAACCACCCGCGCCTCTACGAGCCCGACTATATGCGCAGGCTGGTCGTGGCGGCCAATACCAAGATGGCCAATCCGGATTTTCTGACGCGCGAGTGCCTTGACTATTACCGCCTGCTGCACGCGCTTCGCCCCAAATGCATGCGAAATGACCGCGTCGAGGTCTACGCGGTCAATTCGGGCGCAGAAGCCGTGGAGAATATGATGAAATACCTCATCAATCTCCACCACAAGAAGATGCAGGCTCAGGGTAAGACGGTGATGAACCACCGCTTCATCTATTTCGAGCAGGCCTTTCACGGTCGCACCGTCTATGCCCTCAACATCACCAAGCTGTCCAACGACCCCATCGCCACCCGCGATTTTCAGGGGCTGGTTCAGGGCAATCTTCAGGTGCCCTTCCCCGAATACGACAGCCGTCGCCGGGAAGCCGACAATCAGCGCGAAGTCGATAAGTGTCTGGCGACGCTTGACTATCTCATGTCGACCTATCGGGATGAAATCGCCGGCATCATCCTTGAACCGCTTCAGGGCGCGGGCGGCCATCGCCTTGCCCTGCCGCGCTTCTATCAGGAACTGTCACGGCTATGTCAGCACCACGGCATCAGTTGGGGACTGGATGAAGTGCAGACCTCGGGCGGGCAGACCGGTGAAGTCTTCTCCATCGATCTGTTCGATGTCCCCTATCCGCCTCAGGCTGTGGCAACGGCCAAGAAATTCGGCAACGGCGTCGTCTACATGCTGAATTCGATGGAGGATATCGGCGTGCTCGATTCCACCTGGGGCGGCACCTTGTCGGACATGGTGCGCTTCTGCGAGGAATGGAAAATCGTCGAGGACGAAAACCTGTTGCAAAAGGTCGAGACCAAGGGGGCACGTCTGTTCGGCGGGCTCAACAGTCTGGTGGAACGCTTCCCCGACAAGATGGGCAATGTCCGCGGCCTTGGCCTCTATCAGGGGTTCAGCCTGCTCTATGCCCCTAATAAGGCCCGTCTGATCGATATGGCACTGGAGCAGGAAAGCCTGCTGCTGCTTGGTGCGGGTGTCGATTCCATTCGCTTCCGCCCCCCTCTGGATGTCACCGAGACGGAAATCGATGAACTGATCCGTAAGCTGGGCCGGCTTCTGGAACAATTATAGACGGAGAACATCTCAATGGATCGGCGCTTTCAACTGGTCGATGTCTTCCACAATGGAGCGTTCAGCGGCAACCCTGTAGCGGTCGTCCTCGACAGCGAGGGCCTGACGACCGCCGAGATGCAGAACATCACCCGCTGGTTCAATCTGTCGGAAACCACCTTCCTGCTGTCGCCTGAAACGCAAGGCGCGGATTATCGCGTGCGCATCTTCACGCTCGACCGCGAACTACCCTTCGCCGGACATCCGACTCTGGGATCGGCACACGCCTGGCGGACGGCGGCGGGTTCGGACAAGGCCGAGGTGGTGCAACAATGCGCCATTGGCCTGATTCCGGTGCGTTTCGACGGCAATCGCCCGGCCTTCGCGGCCCCGCCTCTACTGAAATCCGGCGCAGTTGATCCGCAAAAAACGCAAGAGGTTCTGTCGGTTCTGCGCCTCGACCCTGACGAAATCGAAGCGATCGAGTGGGCAGATAACGGCCCCGGTTGGATTCTGGTGGCTCTGAAGTCTGCTGAAGCCGTTCTGGCCGTCGATCCTTTGCGTTACCTGCCCAACCGCATCGAGATCGGCCTTGTCGGGCCATGGCCCAAGGGACATGAGACGGCCTTCGAGGTCCGCGCCCTCTTCAGTGATGCCACCGGCGCCATTATCGAAGACCCGGTCACCGGCTCGCTCAATGCCGCCGTCGCTCAGTGGCTGATCCGGAACGGACGCGTCACAGCGCCCTACATTGCGTCTCAGGGGACCTGCATCGGACGGTCAGGACGGATTTTCGTCAGCGAAACCGATGGCGATATCTGGATCGGCGGCCGCACCCGAACCCTGTTCAGCGGCACCGGCACCTTCTGATCACAGCCCCCATTCGTAATAGCGCACCGCCTTTTGACCGGCTTGCCATTCAACATCGGCAATGGCCGCAAACCCAAGTCGTTCGTGGAAACGGTGCGAGGCCGGATTGTCGGGCACCGTATTGACTTCGCAGACGATGCGATCGTGCCCGGCATCGCGCGCCACCTTAGCCAGCGCTTCGTAGAAACGTCGCCCCAGTCCCTGCCCTTGCGCCGCAGGATCGATCACCACGCGGTCAATATAGACAAAGCGCTCGAAGCGCGACCGGAACCACAGAAAATTACGGCTGTCGTAAACCGCATCCTGATCGAAGGCGAGCAGGAAGCCTTGTGTATCCGCAGCAAAGGTCGCAAAGGCCCCAGACAGCATTTGGGTCCATTCGTCTTCGGACAGCCACGAGGTCTCCCGCGCAAAGCGATTGTTCAACGCCAAAAGCCCCGCCACCGTTTCCGGTGACAGGGTCATAATGGATTGAAACTCAGTCATTAGCGTTTGCCCTTACCCGCAGGTTTGGCGCGCCCACCGGGACCGGCGGCTCCCGGCTTGGTCGAAGGCCCCGCGCTGCGCGAGGTGCGCGCCTTGACCACCACCTTGGGGGCAGGCGTACCCTTGGGTTTCTGCTTCACGCGATTGGGATGCGCAGGCTTTTCACCGGGCTTCGATTTCGGCTTACTGCGCGCGCGCGGGGGGCCGCTGGTGTCCTTACCCGTATTGTCATCAAACGGATTGACCCCGGCATTGGCCTTGATACTCAGGCGAATAGGCACGCCCGGCATATCAAAAGATTCACGTAAGCTGTTGATCAAATATCGCTTATAGTGATCCGGCATGGCGTATGAGCGACTGGCGAACAACACGAATGTCGGCGGCCTGCCCTTGGTTTGCGCCATATATTTCGGCTTGATGCGCTTCCCATCGACTGCGGGGGGCGGATGGCGCTGGATGGCCAGTTTCAGCCAGTCATTGAGATCGCGCGTCTTCACCTTAGCCGACCAGTTGCGGTAGGCCTTCAGAATGGCCGGCATCAGACGATCAAGTCCACGTCCGTTCAGCGCCGACAACGCCACGAACGGCGCCCCGCGCAATTGCGGCAGCATACGCTCTGCCGTTTCACTCAATTCCGACAGACGTGCCTGCGGTTCTTCGGTCGTATCCCACTTGGATATAACGTAGATCAGGGCACGGCCTTCACGTTCGACCAGATCGGCGATTTGCAGATCCTGCGTCTCGAAGGCATTTTCCTGATCCATGACCAGCACCACGACTTCGGCGAAGGTGATGGCACGGATCGTATCCGCCGTAGACAGTTTTTCGAGCTTTTCCTGCACGCGCGCCTTGCGCCGCAGGCCTGCCGTGTCGACCAGACGAATTTTGCGGCCTTCGAACTCCCAGTCGACCGAGATCGAATCACGGGTAATCCCGGCTTCCGGCCCAGTCAGCAGGCGGTCCTCACCCAACAGACGATTGATCAGGGTCGACTTGCCCGCATTCGGGCGGCCGATAATGGCGATGCGGACAGGCTTGGCGTCCTCATCCTCATCTTCTTCCTCATCGACGATGAAATCGCCTTCGATCAGCTGGCGGTACTTTTCCAGCGCCTCGTAAAGCTCGGATATGCCTTCACCATGCTCCGCCGACAGGTGCAACGGCGCGCCGAAACCCAGAACGTGCGCCTCTTCGGCCCCGGCAAACCCGGCATGGCCTTCCGCCTTGTTGGCGATCAGCAGAACCGGTTTGTCCTTATGGCGCAGAATTTCGGCAAAGATGCGATCCAGCGGCACGACGCCTTCACGGGCATCCACGACGAACAGCGCCACATCGGCTTCTTCGATGGCCTTTTCGGTCTGCATACGCATGCGCGATTCGAGCGAGCTGTCGTCCACATCCTCGAAACCGGCGGTGTCGATGAGGTCCAGATCGATATCGCCAATATTGCCTGTGGCGTAGCGGCGGTCGCGCGTCACACCGGGCTGGTCATCGACGATGGCCAGCTTCTTGCCCGCAAGGCGATTGAACAGAGTGGATTTGCCGACATTCGGACGGCCGACAATGGCTATTTTCAGGGTCATGACGCGCTATTACAGGAGAAACCCCATAAAAAAAAGAAAAGATGCAGGAGATATCTCCTGCATCTCGTGAACTTAGTCTGGACGGAGCCGTTACTGAATGGCGATAAGCTTGGCCTTATCGGTAAGGACAAAGAGCTTATCTCCAACAATGATCGGTGCCAGATAGGCCGGATCACCAAGCTTGAGGGTCGTCTTGCGCTCGCCCGTCTTGGGGTCGAAGGCCACCATTTCACCTTCGGAATTGACCATGATCAGGCGGTTCGAGGCCAGAACCGGACCGGTCCAGACCGGCAGATTTTTCGACTTCTTTTCGCCGCCCAGCCCCAGGAAAGCCTTGTGCGTCTTGGCGCGGCCCTGATTGAGATCGACCAGCCAGTAGACCTGACCCGACGTCGCATTGGCGGCCATCAGTTCGCTTTGCAGCGTCGACAGATAGACCACGTCACCGGCGGCCCACGGCGCATTAGTGGAATCCGCCATGATCGACCAGCGACGCTGACCGGATTTCGCGTCCATCGCAGCGAAAACGCCCGAATGGCTGGCGGCATAGACCAGTCCGTTGGAAATCAGCGGACGGCCCGAAATATCCCGGATTTCCGACAGCGCATTGGTGCGGGTCGATTGCGCCAGCGTCTGGTTCCACACCTGCTGACCGGTGGCGGCGTCGATCCCGATCAGCTCGCCCGACGAAAACGGCGCGATAAACAGGTTGTCGTGCACTGCCGGAGACGTCGTACGCAGAATACGCGCAGGCTCGACCAGCGCCTGATAGGTCCAGGCCTGCTCGCCCGTTTCCTTATTCAGCGCCGTCATCTGATTGTCGACATCGGTAAAGACAATGACATTGCCATTGACCGCCGGTGCGGCACGAACGGGAGTATCGAAGGTCTTTGACCACAGCACTTCGCCGTTCGACGCGTCCAGAGCCGCTGCCAGACGGAAACCGGAGGTGACATAGAGCTTACCGCCCGTGACCGCCAGACCGCCACCGAAGGAGTCCTTGTCACGGCGAATGTCCGGATTGAGATCGCGGCTCCAGCTTTCGGCACCGGTATTGACGTCGAAGGCCCGCACGCGGGCTTCGCCATCCAGCGTATAGATCAGCTTGCCATCCGAAACGGGCGACGCGGCGATCTGGCTCTTGGTCGAGGTGCCTACGCCGACCGACTTGGACCACGCGACCTTGAACTGCTCACCGGCAGCGGCGTTTTCCACCGGAGCCGTCGGACCGCTGGCGAACGGCCAGTCGGCCACCGGCTGAGGCGACGGCAGGTAGAAGTCCTTACCGGCCAGACGCTCGGAAGGCTGAACCTTCTGTTCGAAGGCCACGATGGAAATCCGCTCACCCTGAGCAGCGGTTTCCTGAGGCTCTTCCTTCTTCATTGGATTGAGTTTTCCAATGCTGGAACAAGCCGAAAGCCCCGACGCCAGAACCAGCATCATAGCCGTTGCGGCCACAAGGCGGCCCGATTTATCGAAAGTCTTTACCGTCATCGACGCTTTTCTCATGGACGCGATTGCAAATCTTGGGCGAAGGACGCGGATTACTGAGCCGGCATGGTCAGCGGTTGCGTCAGTTGCGGTGCCGCCTTGACCTCAGGCAGCTTCACCGCCTGACGCGCCACTTCGGCTCCGCCCGAATCGATCAGGGCCACGGCGATCTGTGCGCGTTGCTTGAGCGGGTCGGAGGCATCGAGCGAGAACGACAGGGCCTGAAGATCGCCACGCGCGCCCTTAAGGTCGCCGTTCTGAAGCTTGGCCATGGCCAGCGCTTCCTTGGCCAGAGGTGCGTACGGACGCCCCTCCTTGGTCAGGGGTGTCAGGCGCTTTTCGACATCAGCAAAGGACGCCTTGTCCATGACGATGAACGCCGCCTTCAGCGCCGCCATATCGGAGATCATCGGCTCCGAAGACGCCTTGGCCGCGTCATCGAGATATTTCACCGCTTCATCAGGCTTGTTTTCTTCCAGCGAAATCCCGCCCAGATGCGACAGAGCCAGCGCCTTATAGCCCGGTGCACCGGCTTCGACGACCTTGTTCAGTTCGGTGCGTGCGGCTTTGAAATCACCCTTGGCCAGAGCTTCGGAGGCGACGACATAGGCTTCGGAAGCCTTAGCGGTGCGACCGTTCTCCCAGGAGGTATAGCCCCAGAAGCCGAATGCGCCGATCAGCGCCACAGCCGCCACGCCGCCCACCCAGGGCGCGCTCTTTTTGGCGATGGCCACCCAGCGGTCCTGACGCAGACCTTCTTCGGCTTCCTCAAAAATATCGCTCACGTCTAATCCTTGTCTCACAACGCACAACCGGCGCGCCCGGACCGGAAGCCTGCGCAGGCCCGGTCAATCTGGCGCGAACCTAGCCGCAACAGGCCCGATGCGCAATCACCATTAACAGAAACCCCATCAGGGCTTTATTCTACTTCGAGAAATATGTCTCTTGTGGGGCGGGAAAGTCGCGGCTTCTGACATCTTTGGCGTAGGCCTCCGCCGCATCGGCGATAGTCTCACGCAAGGATGCATAGCGGCGCACAAACTTGGGCGACCAGTCGAACTGCCCCAGCATATCGTCGATGACCAGCACCTGACCGTCGCAGGCCGCCGATGCGCCGATACCGATGGTCGGCGCGCGCACCGCCGCCGTAATTTCCCCAGCCAGGGCCGCCGCCACACCTTCGACGACGATGGCGAAAGCCCCGGCCTCATCGGTATCGCGCGCCTCCTGAAGCACCTTTTCCCGCTCGGATTCCGTACGGCCCTTGGCCTTGAAACCGCCATCGACATTCACCGCCTGAGGCCGCAGACCGACATGCCCCATGACAGGGATGCCGCGGCGGGTCAGATAAGCGATGGTTTCGTGTACGGTCGGGCCGCTCTCGACCTTGACGGCCTGCGCACCGGTCTCCTTGAGCAGGCGCACCGCGTTGTGAAAGGCCTGCTCAGGGCCGCCCTCGTACGCGCCGAACGGCATGTCGATAACGACAAAGGCTTTTTTCGCGCCGCGCATCACCGCCTGACCATGCAGAATCATCATCTCCATGGTCACGCCGATGGTGTTAGGCAGGCCATGAACGACCATGCCGACACTGTCACCCACCAGCAGGATATCGCAACTGTCGTCCAGTATCTCGGCCATCGGGGCCGAATAGGCCGTCAGGCAGACCAGCGGCGTCTGCCCCTTGCGCGCATAGATTTCCGGCGTGGTCAGACGTTTGACCGGGGCTTCGTTATGACGGCTCATGCACAGGCCTCTCCGTTTTAGAGGCCCTCCTCCCTCATGTTTGCGAGGTACAGGCCAACAATGGCCATACATAGCGAAAAACTGACCCAAAAAAAGGCCGGAGACTGCATGAGGAGCAAATAATCGGTGGACGCGTCAAGGCCCTGCGCCATGCCGCGCATGAGGCCGTCGAACATTTCACGTCCGGCCCCAAGCTCAACCTCGAACGCGCCCGTCGTGTGAACCGGCGGTGGCGTAACCAGAGCCTCCGCCGTTGTCTTTGCACCGGGAAAGCGCACAAACTGCACAAGGGCGTAAAGGCCGCCCATCATGCCGGCCAGAGCGATTAGCCCCTGACGCAGCCATGTTTTGGTTTTCAGTCGGCTCATCACCCGTTCTTCAAAAGCCGGTCCGTCGTCAAGACGCACGGGCTGATTGAACAGGGCCTGAAGATCGTCATCTGTCATCAGATCACCTCTTTACCGCTACGGGCGTGTATTCGGGCACGGCCAGTAGCGCCTTCAATTGTGCAAGCCCCCGCTTGATATGGCTTTTGACCGTCCCCAGCGGCAACCCCGTTTCCACCGCCACTTCCTGATGCGTCAGACCACCGGATATGTTCAGTGTGACGCACAGGCGTTCGGCGGGTCTGAGTTGCGAAAGAGCGCCATCGAGATCTCTGGACAGCCCTTCGTATTCACGTCCTTCGAAGACGTTCGGCGGCGCTTCATACGGCTGAATATCATCGACCAGCAGGTATTTCTGCGTAGCCTTCAGCTTTTTGAGATAGCGCCGCGCCGCAATCATCTTCAGCCAGTTGATGAACGGACCATCCGCGCGATAGTCGCTCAGGCTTTCATAGGCGGCGATAAACGCCTCCTGTGCCATGTCGTCGGCGTCCGCGC
>JASGGL010000115.1:0-9427 GCA_047605065.1 Asticcacaulis sp. | reverse complement strand
ACATCACCGAAAAAAGCGAAACGCATCAGGTGTTCTTTCTAATCTCTATCACGCCTGTTTCAGTCAGGACGGCATCGAGACGCTGATCGTGGGGTTCGGTGGGCACGCACGGCACTTCCTGAGCGGAAAAGGCGACGCCCCACACCTGCGGGGGTTTTTCATTACGCCTTTTCACCGAACGAAGATAGTCCAAAGCACGATCATAAAACCCGCCGCCATAGCCCAGTCGCCCGCCGCCGCGGTCGAAAGCCAGCAACGGCGTCAGGATCAGGTCCGGAAAGACCTCCGGTGCATCGGGACCGAGCTGACGCGTACCAAACGGCCCCTCGACCAGCAGCGCACCGGGCGTATAGGCGCGGAAGATCATCTTCTTAGCGCCTCCCCTGATATCAGGGGAGGTGGATTCGAGGCCGAAGGTCTCGAAGACGGTGGGGTTATCACCACCCGTTATAACCCCACCCCCGCCTAACGGCGGGACCTCCCCTGATATCAGGGGAGGAACCAGACAGGGTAGCGCCAACCCGTAATGCCGCGTGTAAAAACGCATCAGTAGCGGCAACGGATCGATCTCGCTCTGCATCGGAAAAAAGCCCGCCACAACCTCGGCGTGGGGCCAGTCGCCACGCGCCGCAAAGGCCTCGGCCAGCCGTTGGCCCGCCTCCGGATGCGCAGCGGCCAGTCCGGCCCGGCGGGCCTTCATTTCCTTGCGCAAGGCGGCTTTGTTCGCTGTCATGCCGCCTCTATGGCCTATTCCTCGTAGCCTGACCAGATGTCCGGGTCCATGCCGTCGGCCAGCGCTTCTTTGCGGCGCTGCTTTCGCACATCCGCATAGAGCACCTTACCCGGTTGCCCGCCAAGACTTTTGAGGACGCGCACCGTGGCCTCGTTGCCACGGCGATCTGCCTCGTCCAGCGCGGTATTGCCATAGCCATCGATCATCTCATTGACGCCGATGCCGCCGTCGCGGATGAGCGCGCCGATGGTTTCGCCATCCCGGCACCCCGCCGCCGCCATCCACAGGATATGCGACCCGGCATAGTTGGTATCGCCCGGCGTATAGAAACGCGTGTTCAGGCCGTTGCGCAGCATCAGCCGCGCCGTCGAGGGCTTACAGACCGAGTTGAAACCGAGGAAATAGAACCACATCTTCGCCGGATCGCGCGCATTGCGCGGATCGAAACCGGCATCGACGATCTTTTGCGCCAGATCGTTCCAGCCCAGTTGCGTGACGTAGCCGAAGGTTTCCTCCAGAGCCTGCGGTCCCTCGCCTTCGACGATCAGCGGCAGCGTGGTCTCGATGCGCGCGGCCACCGCCGGATCGGCAGGAGCGGACGGATAGGTTTCGCTGTCGACCTGATCGAAAAAGATGGAAACGAAGCCGGGAATATAGCGATCGAGACTATTGCCGAAGCCGAGCGTCGCGTTCAACTGCGCCGCCAGTCCGGTATAGCCCGCCTTGAGAACCGCCCGCAGCATCTCCGGATCATTGCGCTTGATCGCCAGAGTCAGCATGTCGTGCCCGCGCCAGGTCCCCGGTCGCTCATAGGTCAGACGCGGCAGGGCATAGGCATCGATCTCCGCCTTCAGAGGCCCGTCGTACATCCGCCGCGTGAGGGAATGGAAGCGCACCTCATCCCCTGCGCCGTAGATCATATGCCTGTTTTTCGCCGTCTGATCGCCGGTGAGCAGCCCCAGCATGGACGGCGTACCGTACATAACCACCAGTTCCGACAAGCGCACCTTATAGTCTTCGCGCAACGATGCCCGCTGCGCCAGATCGGCGGCCAGCGCCTGCGTATCTCCCCCCTTGATCAGGTTCAGCACCTGATCATAGGCATCGAACGACGCACGGATGCACAGGTCGAACACTTTCGGCTGATCACCCGCCGCCACGGCGGCGCGACAGGCCGCAAGCTGCGTCTTCGTCAGCAGATTCAGGTGATGTCCATAGTCCCAAAGGAGCGCAAAGGTCTGATACTGCTTCGCGTCGAACGCCACGCCCCACAGATCGGCCTGCACCGGCGAATAGGCGTTGTCGCGGTGGCGCGTCATCACCCGGTCGGCCAGAAAACCGTACTGCTGATGACGGTAAAGCCAGCCCAGCCAGTCGCCGGGATAGTCGGGGTCGTCGCCGACATAGGGAAACAACCGCGTCGCCAGCGCCTGATCCCCGGCCACCACCGCGCCTTTGAAGGCATTGGCGACGTCACCTTCGTTATCGAGCACCTCGATATGCAAAGCGTTGGGATCGTGTGTCTTGGGTTGGGTTTTCAGCAGGTATTCGAGCAGATCGTACTGCTTGCGCCGCAGCAGCAACCCCGCCCACGAACATTCCCCGACCGGCGCCACCACGTCAGCCTTCGTTTCCTGAGCCTCTTGCGGAATGGATGGCGGCGAGGCGAACATGTACATGGGCTCTTCCGGGCGTTCGCACAGGCCCGTATCGCCGTAAAGCTTCGCGCCCTTTTCGCGCAAGGCCCGCGCCTCGTCGTAGCGCTGTTTGAGAATAAACTGCCCCAGAAGCGAAGGGACATCGCCGGTAAAGGCCCCCATATCGTCGGGATCGGCACCGTGCGCGATCAGGGCGACGGCCATGGGCGTATCCTTGCGCACCATCGCCCAACCCAGCGGCGTCACGCCGAACGCATCGGCTTCGCGCACCGCTTCGGCGGACGGCGAAAGCGCCTCAAGCTTGCTTACATCCCCCGATCGTGCCGCCTGATCGGCAGTGGTGACCGGGCCGTCGTAGCTGGCGGTGTATTTCCCGCCTTCGAGACGGCACACATCGCGGTAGGGAAAGGACGGCGCGCGCAGCAGGGTCTGGTTATAGCGTTTGAGGAAGCGTTCGGCGGCGACCTTATGCTCGCTGTCGCCCGGCATGATCACATCCTGAGAGGTGTGCTCCTTACCGACCATATTACGCGTCCAGATGCGGCATTCGACGCCGGGCAGGTGCGAGGCAGCGACGATGATGGGATCGCCGTAATAGAACATGCGCCCCAGCCTGAAATCCCCGCGGGCGGCGGCGGCCTTGGCCTCGGCTTCGGGATCGCGCTGCTTCAGGTTCTTCACCCGCTGCATCAGGGCCTTGCAGCGCCCGTCGTCGTCGCTGCAACCTGCCTGTGCAGGCTCAGGAGAAAAGGCGGACAGGCCCAGAACAAGACCCGCCGCCAGAACCCCCAGCCCCAAACCCGTGACACGTTTCATCCCACACCCCCGCTGTGTTACGGGGATGTGGTTATCACGATTAAGGGCAACGCTCTAGGCTTCCGGTTCGTCCTTCTTTGCGGTGAACGGAAACGCCCCGTGCGGTTTGGCGCTTTTGGGCTTGATCAGCAGCGACAGGATCATGGTCAGGGCCAGAATGCTGGCTGTGCCGCCCAGCGACCACAGGATCGGCAGGTGATAGATGTCGATCAGCAGCATCTTCGTGCCGATAAAGACCAGCACCAGCGCCAGACCGTAGGGCAGAAGGTGGAACTTCTCGTGCATGCCCGCCAGCAGGAAGTACATGGCGCGCAGGCCCAGAATGGCGAAGACGTTCGAGGTCAGGACGATGAACGGGTCGGTGGTGATGGCGAAGATGGCCGGGATGGAGTCGACAGCGAACACCACGTCGATAATGCCGATCAGGATGACCACCACCAGCAGCGGCGTCGCCAGACGCTTGCCATTAAAGCGCGTGAAGAACTTTTCGCCGTCGTAATGCGGGGCCAGCGTAAAGGTCCGGCGCACCCATTTCAGCGCGGGATTGTTCTCAAGGTCAGGCTCTTCGCCCGCCGCGCGCCACATCTTGATGCCGGTAAAGACCAGAAACGCGCCAAAGAGGTAAAGCACCCAGTGGAACTCCGCCACCAGCCAGGCCCCGATCAGGATCATGCCGGCACGCAGGACCAGTGCAGTCAGGATACCGATCATCAGCACGCGCTTCTGATACTCGGCAGGCACGGCGAAATAGGTGAACAGCATGAGGAAGACGAAGATATTGTCGACCGCCAGCGCCTTTTCGACCAGATAGCCGGTGGTGAACTCCAGCGCCTTGGTGTCGGCTAAGGCTTTGGCGGCGGGGTCGCTGCCCATGCCACCCATCTCCCACCAGATCAGGCCCAGAAAGACGAAAGAGGTCGCAACCCAGATCAGCGACCAGACGGCAGCCTCTTTCAGGCTGACCTTGTGTGCGCCCTGACGGTTGAGGATAACAAAATCGATAAACAGCGCGACGATGACAAACGCCGCGAACGTCCCCCACAACAGGGGCGTTGCAATGGTTTCCATGGTGAAACTCGACTCAGAAAGGTTAAGGACAGGGGTAAACCCGTCCTCAGTCTCGCCGTTGATAAGCCCGGTGCCGGAGCCTTAAGGTAAGGCTCGTGTTGACGACAGCAGGCGACCGCCAAAGCGGCCCGGCTACTCCCTGAGGATGCCGCATTGATGTTGCAGTGCAGTTATTTTGTCAAGATGTCTCAGGTGAAACGGGTGACAGACACAACGCTTCCAGCGCCTGCGCCGCGCGGCCCTGATGCCGCTCCTTGTGGCGCAGCAGGCTGAAATGCCGTTCCGGAAGCGGAAAATTCGCCCGGACCGCGGCCCCCAGCGCCAGAAAAGGCTCCGCCGCCAGCGCCGACACCACCGTCGCCGTCCCGCCGGCACGCACCGCACTCAGCACCGCCTCGTTTGATGGCAGGGTCAGCCAGACTTCGAGCCCGGACACCGACCCGCCCTGCACCGACAGCGCCGCCTCGAATTCCGCCCGCGTCCCCGATCCGCTTTCACGTAACACCCAGCGGGTGTCGGACAGGTCAGACAGCCTTAAGCCCCGTCCGTCGGCCCACGGATGGGCGGGGCTGACCACCACGATCAGGGCATCACGCGCCACCGACGTTACGGACAAGGCGGGCATGTCGATACGCCCTTCGATAAAGCCCATCTCCGCCTGCCCGTCGCGCACGGCCTCGGCCACGCCCTGCGTATTGCCGGTGGTCAGACTCACCTCCACCCCCGGATAAAGCCCCTGAAAGCGCGCCAGCACCGGCGGCAACCAGTAGCTGCTCAGGGTCTGGCTGGCATATATGGTCAGTTGCCCGCGCCGGAGACTGCCGAGATCGGAGAGCATGTGCGCCGCGCTTTGCGCCCGCGCCAGCGTCGCGCGCGCTTCCGGCAGGAACAGCCGCCCCGCCTGCGTCAGTTCGATGCGCCGCCCCACACGGTGAAACAGCGCCACGCCGTAATAGGCCTCCAGATTGCGGATCGCCGCACTGACCGCCGACGGGGTCAGCCGCACGGCCTCGGCGGCGCGCGTCAGGTGCTCGCGTTCGGCCACCGCGACGAACAGGCTCAGTTGCTCAAAGGTCATTGTGCGATTTATTAGAATAAAATATGCAATATTATTCGATATTTTTTCACATCAGACAAGCGCATAGCAGGACACCTTCACGGAACCTGACTTCATGCGTCCCCGCCTCTTTCCTCTTCTGGCCCCTCTTCTGCCCGGCCTTGCCCTGTGCATGATCATCGCTCTGATCGCTCAGGGCACCGTATGGGTGCAACAACAGGTGTTCGGCCATGTCTGGTGTGAGCCTCTGGTGGCCGCCATCCTGCTGGGGGGCTTTGCGTCCGCCATACGCGCCCCCACCGCAAGCCTCAGGCCGGGCATAGGGTTCAGCGCCAGAACCGTACTGGAAGCGGCGATCGTCCTTCTGGGGGCAGGCATCGACGTGCGCGCCCTCGGTCAGGTCGGCCCCGGCCTGATCCTTGGGGCGGCGGCGCTGGTCATTATCGCTATTGCGCTCAGCTACGGCCTGTCGCGTCTGGTCGGCCTGCCGAAACGGCTGGCGCTTCTGGTGGCGTGCGGCAATTCCATCTGCGGCAATTCGGCCATTTCCGCCGCCGCGCCGGTGATCGATGCCGACCCCGCCGAAATCACCGCCTCGATCGCCTTTACGGCGGTACTGGGGATCGGGCTTGTGCTGTGCCTGCCGCTGCTGGGGCATCTGATCGGACTGAGCCCGCTGCAATACGGCGTCCTCACCGGTCTCAGCGTCTATGCCGTGCCACAGGTGGCCGCGGCCACCGCGCCCTTCGGAGGGGCCTTAAGCCTGCATATGGGAACACTGGTCAAGCTGGTGCGCGTGCTGATGCTGGGGCCGGTCCTGTGCGTGCTGGGTCTGCTGCACAAAGCCGCCGACCATCGCAACGCACCGCTGAAGACGAGCCTGCCTCAGTTGCTGCCCTGGTTCATTGTCGGTTTCGCCCTGCTCATGGGGCTGCGCGCAACGGGTGTTGTGACGCAGGACATGGCCGCGCCGCTTCAGGCCCTGTCCGGTCATCTGACCCTGATCGCCATGACGGCACTGGGTCTGAGCGTCGATATTCGGGAGTTGCGGCAATCCGGCGGACGCGTGATCGTGGCCGGGGCCTTATCGATGGCTGGGCTGATCGCTCTGGCCCTTGGGCTGATCGCGGCTTTGAGGCTGGGGTAAGGTGTGGCGGCACCCAAATTCCAAAGCAGGAAGCGGCCCGCCCCCCGAAGGGTGGCGGCGCCCAAATTCCAAAGCAAGAAGCGGCCCGCCCCCCGAAGGGTGGCGGCGCCGCGGGAACCGTTGCGATGCGTTTAAATCCACTCAGACCTGACGTATCAGGTGGGAACCATGTGATAGAGGCCACGGCCTCAGTCAGGGACAGCCCCCGTTCTAAGAGATTAAGGTCAGAAGGATTAGGTGATCGCTGACGTGAGCCGCAGCACGACCCGCCGGGGCCTAATCTAATCCCTGCGCCCCCTCTGCACAAGGGGCCAACCCCTAAGAAACCGGGCAAGGAAACAGAGCCCATTCATCCGAAAACCATAAACACCGTCGTTTCCCGTCGTAACTCCGCGTCTGAACATCCCGTCCGGCGTGGGGGAAAACAAAAAAGACATCGATGTCATAAAAATGGCTTCACAGACATAAATTCCCGTCCTAAGACTTCGGGTAACGAAAAAAGCTTCTCAGGGATATGTCTATGCGCTCGCTCAGGTTCTGCCTTAAGATCACCGCTGCCGTCATTCTGACCCCGCTGTCGGCCCCCCTCCTCACCGCTCCGGCCCTGGCTCAAACGCCTTCCCCCTCAACCCCTGCCGCACAGCCCCCTAAAGACGCACCGTGGCTGAACACCGCGCTCGATGCCGATACGCGGGTCGAATTGCTGCTTAAGGAGATGACTCAGGCCGAGAAACTGACTCTGGTTTTCGGACATTTCGCCTCGAACGGCGACTGGCTGAACACGCGCGGCGATATCAACGGGCTGAACTGGAAACAGCCCGCCGAAAGCCGCCATCAGTCGGCGGGCTTCGTCTTTGGCGTGCCACGTCTGGGTATCCCGAACCAGTGGCAGACCGATGCCGGCATCGGTGTCGCCTCTCAGGTCGGCGACAATCCGCGCCTGCGCACCGCCCTGCCGTCCGGTATCGCCACAGCGGCGACCTGGGACCGTAAGCTGGCCTTCAGCGGCGGCGCGATGATCGGCCGCGAGGCGCGTCTGTCCGGCTTCAATGTGCAACTGGCCGGGGGCGTCAACCTGCTGCGCGAACCGCGCAACGGCCGCAATTTCGAATATGGCGGCGAAGACCCTCTGCTGGCCGGGATTATCGTCGGCGAGCAGATCCGCGGCATCCAGTCGAACCACATTGCCTCCACCGTCAAGCATTTCGCCTATAATGCGCAGGAGACCAACCGCTTCACCGCTTCGTCCAACATCTCGGACAAGGCCGGGCGCGAATCCGACCTGCTGGCGTTTCAGTTCGCCATCGAAGTCGGCAACCCCGCCTCGGTGATGTGCGCCTATAACCGCGTCAACAACGTCTATGCCTGCGAAAGCGACTACCTGCTCAACGAAGTCCTCAAAAAGGACTGGGGGTATCGCGGCTATGTCATGTCGGACTGGGGCGCGACCCATTCGACCATCCCTGCCGCCAATGCCGGGCTCGATCAGCAGTCGGGCTATCCGTTCGACAAAGGCCCCTACTTCGCCGGGCCGCTGAAGGAGGCTGTCGAAAACGGCCACGTGAAGCAGGAACGCCTCGACGACATGGCCCGGCGCATCCTGTGGGGCCTGATCTCCACCGGCGCGTTCGATCACCCCGTCACGGTCGCCGAGGACCAGATCGACTTTGCCGCCCACGCTGGCGTCACTCAGGCCGATGCCGAAGGCGGGATCGTACTTCTGAAGAATACCGGCCTTCTGCCTATAGCGGCCACGGCGAAAAAGATCGTCGTCATCGGTGGTCACGCCGATAAGGGCGTGATGTCCGGCGGCGGCTCGTCTCAGGTCTATGGCCACGGCGGCAACCCGATCAAGGCTCTGGGCTTAGGCCCCAAGGGCTTTCCCGGCCCCCTCACCTATTATCCGGACTCGCCCGTCGACGCAC
This sequence comes from Asticcacaulis sp., assembly GCA_047605065.1. Taxonomy (GTDB): domain Bacteria; phylum Pseudomonadota; class Alphaproteobacteria; order Caulobacterales; family Caulobacteraceae; genus Asticcacaulis. Next base: position 1,023 of record JASGGL010000115.1, on the reverse strand, counting down.
TGAAGGCGCGCACAAAGGCCGAGGTCGTCTATCACGACGGCGCGGATGTAAAAGCAGCGGCAAAGGCGGCCAGAGGTGCCGATCTCGTCATTGTCTTCGGGACGCAATGGACCGGGGAATCGCTCGATGCCGAACTGAAACTCGATGAAAACGGCGATGCCCTGATCGACGCGGTCGCCCGCGCCAACAAAAAGACCGTCGTGGTGCTGCAAACCGGCGGACCGGTCTTCATGCCCTGGCTGTCGAAGGTCGGCGCGGTCGTTGAGGCCTGGTATCCCGGCACGAAGGGTGGCACGGCTATTGCCCGCGTCCTGACCGGCGAAGTCTCGCCGTCGGGCCGCCTGCCGGTGACCTTCGCCGCCAGCCTCGATCAGTTGCCGCGCCCGAAGCTGGACGGCGATCCGAAGAACAACAGCCTGAGGGCGCAGGTCGATTACGATATCGAAGGCGCGGCCATCGGCTATAAGTGGTTCGACAAGAAGGGCCTGAAACCCCTGTTCGCCTTCGGCCACGGCCTCAGCTATGCAAGCTTCGGCTATGGCGATCTCAAACCTAAGCTCACGGATGACACACTGAGCGTCAGCTTTACCGTGACCAATACGGGCAGGACCGCAGCGGCGGACGTACCTCAACTCTATGTGGCGGCCCCGGCTTCGGCCAACTGGGAAGCGCCCAAGCGCCTCGGCGGCTGGGACAAGGTGACCCTGCAACCCGGCGAATCGAAGACGGTGACGATCACGGTCGATCCGCGCCTTCTGGCCACCTTCGACAGCGCGTCAAAGACATGGAAGGTGACGGCGGGCGATTACGCGCTTATTCTCTCACGATCGGCCAGCGAACCGGTCAGCACGGCCACGGTGACGCTAAGCGCCCGGACCTACGACGTGAGAGGGAAATGACCATGACGGCTGAGGCAGATGAAAACCGGCTCGACGTCCTGCCTATCCTGCCCAGCCTGTCCATCGCGGAGACCCGGATATTCTATACGGAATATCTGGGGTTCGACGCCCGGGTCTATGAGGA
>JASGGL010000114.1:0-9556 GCA_047605065.1 Asticcacaulis sp. | reverse complement strand
GCGTGGCGGGTTTGCCTGCCTGTTCAGCCGTCGGCTCGACGCCGCGCCGATACCACATCAGGCCATCGAAGGCGCGCAAGGCCGTGATCCCCGAACGCTCCCACACCCCCGGCAGCGGCATTTCCGGCCATTTCGAGTCGTCGAAGCCCGGTGTGTGATACCCGCTTGCCGCCGGATCGACACCGCTGGCCCAGTTGTCCGTAGCGGCGATGAGTTCGCCCGTCGCGGCCTTCGGGTCGGCTGCGTAGGCGCTCAGACGTTTCACGTCCGCCGCATAGGGGGCCAGCGCCCCCAGCGCTTCGGGGGCCATCCAGTCCTCGATCGAGGTGCCGCCCCACGAGGCCTGCACCAGACCGATGGGCGCGCCGGTATCGGCGGCGGCCAGAGTGCGCGCCATATGCCAGCAGGCGGCGGAAAAGTCCGGCAGGCTGTCCGGGCCGCTGGTGGACCAACCGAGGTCCGGCGTCACGAAACGGTCGGCGCGCGGGCTGGCGGTGCGTTTGAGCTTGAAGACGCGCACGGGCTTGCCCTGCCCCTCCTCGGCGGTGCGCTTCGGATAGGCGGTGTCGGCGACCGACAGGTCCATGTTCGACTGCCCCGAACAGAGGAAGACATCGCCCGCCACGACATCGCTCAGACGCAGCGTGCCGCCGGTCGACGCGCTGACCTCAAGCGTGCCGTTCGCGCCGTCGGGAATGGCGGGCAGGGTTACGCGCCAGCGTCCATCACCGCCCACCTTTGCACTGGCCGAGGCCGTGGCGAAACGCACCGTGACCGTAGCACCGGCGGGGGCGTCACCCCTCAGGCTGACGGCCTTGCCACGCTGAAGCACCATATGGTCGGTGAACAGGGGGTCGATCCTGAGACCGCCCTGTGACGTCTGGGACGTTTTCGGATCTTGGGTCGGATTTTGGGCGTAAGCAGCAGGGGCAAGTGCCATAAGGCTCACCCCGATGGCCGCAGCCCGGCGGGCGGCAATCCTGATCATGCGTATCTTCCTGTGGTCGGTCTTGTTTTGCCCATCTGCGCGCAACAGCGGGATTTTCACAAGGCGTAATCCAAAATAGATACCGGTGTCTATTCTTTTCTCTTGGATAAGACCTTAGTCTATTTCCTTTCTGAAAAAGGGTAATGGCGACCCATCCGATTCAATCTTGACACCGGTATCGGATTTGATTTACCCAAGACGCATAATCGGGCGAAAACAAAACAGCCCGCGGAGGAAGACCCATGATGCCATCTCACAAGACGGGGCGGACGCCCTTCAAGACCGCGTGCCTGACTACGGCGGCTGTTTCCGCCCTCACCCTGCTGGCGGGCCTGAGCCAGCCCGTCATGGCCCAAACCGCGACCAACAAGACTGCGACCCCTGCCCCTGCCGCAGCAGACGACGATATCGAAGTCGTCGTGGTGCGCGGCATCCGTGGCTCCCTGAACGACGCGCTGGAAATTCGCCGCAAGTCCGACGTCATCATCGACGGCATTTCCGCCGACGATATCGGCTCGACCCCCGACCTCAATCTCGGCGAGGCCCTGCAACGCATCCCCGGCGTGCAGATCAACCGTTCCGACGACCGCCGCGACGCCACGATCAGCGTGCGCGGCCTGCCCAGCGAATACACCAAGACGACGGTGATGGGCCAAAGCATCGCCGCCCCGACCCTGGGGACGCGCGGTTCGGGCAATCCCTTCGGCATTTACGACGCCTCGATCTTTGGCGGGGCCGATGTGGTCAAGTCCTTCTCCGCCGACATGCCCGCAGGCGGGCTCGGCTCGGTCGTCAATCTGCGCATCCGTCCGGCTCTGTCGCGCAAGGAAGGCGGCGTTTTCCGCGCTGAGGCGCAGTGGGAAGAAACCACCGGAAAGCTCAACCCGGCCTTCTTCGTCACCGGCTCGAAAAAACTGTCCCCGGATCTCAGCGTCTACGGCACCCTCTCCTATTCGCGGCAGCTGTTCCGCCGCGACACCATCCGCATCAACGCCTATACGGCCTATACGGCGGCGCGTCTGACGCAACTGGCAGCCACCAATCCGGCCTTCGCCATCCCGGCCACGGATTCGAACGGCGTCGCCAATCAGGTCGTCTACCCCTCCGAAGTGCGTCAGTATTCGCGCACCTCGGACGGTTATCGCCTGTCGGGAGCAGCGGGTTTCGAATGGCGCGTCAACGACTCCCTGAACGTCCGCCTCGACGCCATCGCCACGCGCCGCGACCTCGATGAAGCCAATCTCGACATCCTGACGGCCTTCGCTTCGGACACCACGGGCATCGTCACGCCGCTGAGCAATCCGGTGAATGTCGGGCAGTTCGATCGCGGCTCGGACGGCACGATCGAAAACGTCTACGTCGTCAACAAGATACAGGCCAGCGACGTGCAACTGCCTATCGGCAATCGCGGCATGCCCTCGATCGACGAAAGCTTTGCGCTTTATCCGCAGCTCAATTTCCGCAGCGGCGCCTGGCGGCTCGATGCCATCGGCACGATTTCCGAAGCGCTCGGCACGCGCGACGAATTCCTCTATGAGCAGCGCGTGCAGCCGACGACCGGCCGCACCGACACCAATGGCGACGGCATCGACGACACGACCAACGGTATCACCGCCGTGCTCGACACCGGGCTGGGGAATTACAAAAACTACCTGTTCGACCTCAACCTGCCGTCTCGCCTGCTCAATGTCGCCGGTCCCTATACGGTCAGCGCCGGCAACGGCACGCAGGCCCGCAACGGCCTGCGTCCGGAAAACGTGGTTTTTACCGCCAGCGGTGCCAATCACCGCGTCCGCCGCAACATGTATGCGCTGGACCTGAAGGCCGCGCGCGAAATGGACTTCGGCCCCATAACCAGCCTTGAATTCGGCCTCTATTATTCGAAGGAAAAGGCGCGCCAGATCTATCAGGAAAACGCCAATCTGGGGCTTCAGCTCAACAACCTGACCAACGATATTTTCAAGCTGAACGACGCGGTCACCTCGGGCGGCAACTTCTTCGGCTCAGGCGCGCCCAATGCCGAAATCAACAGTTTCTGGTCGGTCGATTACCGCCTGATCCAGCAGCAAATCTTCCCGGTGCTCAACACGATCCCGACCAATGTCGCCTTCACCATGACGACGGCGCAACTGGCCACCTTCTTCCCGGAACTGACGCCCGCCGCCCGCACCCGCATCACCTATGCGAAAATACTGGAACTGGCCCCGCGCAACGAACTGTCGGGCATGATCCAACGCTTTCCGCTCAACCGCGTGGCGGGTCAGAACTTCCGCGCCTCGCGCGAAAACCTCGAAGCCTTCGCCCTGACGCGCTTCGACTTCTCAGAGGTAATGAACCTTAAGGTGCGCGGCAATCTGGGCCTGCGTTACGTCAAGGCCGATCTGTCCGGCCTTATCGAGGATCAGGCGCTGAAATTCTATCAGGCACTCGGCTTCACCAGCGCGGACTTCCGCCCCGGCTACTTCCTGCCGCCGGAGCCCGCAGGCGGCAGCTATGATGCCCTCCTGCCGTCGATGAACCTGATCGTGGATCTGACGCCGAAGTGGGTGGCCCGCGCTGCCTATTACGAGACGTTCGAAGCCTTTGATATGGTCGAATTTTCGCCCGCCCCGACCCGCGTGCTCGAAAATGTCGACCCGGACACCGGCGAGTCGCTCAGCTCGATCCGCATCGACATGAACCGCTTCGACCTGAAGCCGCGCAGCTCGAAAGCCTTCGACCTCGGCCTGTCGTGGTACAATCGCCGCGGCAATGTCATCGCCATCGGCTATTTCCACAAGACCATCGAAAACAATATCATCGAGCAGAACGGCTATTGCCCGGTGGGTCAGAACTTTACCGTCGAAGACCAGACCTTCGGCCCGCTCTATGTCGACGGCACCGGCTTCTGCCGCATCCAGCAGGGGGCCGCGACCGACCTCGGCAATCAGCGCATCACCATCAACCGCACCATCAACGATCCGAACGAGCTTAAGGTCGAAGGCGTCGAATTCCAGATCCAGCAGGACTTCTCCTTCCTGCCCGGCCTGTGGAAGAATTTCGGCATGGTCTTCAACGCCACCAAGGTCACCTCCAGCGGGGCCAATGGCTCGAAGCTCTACGGCGTTGCCGACAATACCTTCAACCTGATCGGCTATTACGAGGACGACAAGTGGCAGGCGCGTCTGGCCTATAATTACGCGTCCGACATCCTGCTCGAAGGCGGTTCGACCTTCACCGGCTCCTCCAGCCGCGTGCGGCCGCGCGGACAGCTCGACTTCTCCGGAGCCTATACGCCGAACGCCACGACCGAGGTGCGGCTTGAGGTCTACAACATCACCAATTCGCGCCGCGAAGAGTACGAAGGGGTTGAGGCTTTCAACCGCGTTGCGGATTATGACGGCATCACCTATTCCCTTAGCGTGACGAAAAAGTTCTAACTTCTATAGGCGTTTAAGAGTGGACGAAAAGAAACGGACCCCGGCGGCGAAGGCCCGCGACACGGCGACAGTCGTACCGCTCCCGCGCAAGCCGGGGGCGGCCCTGACCATCACCGATGTCGCCGAATTCGCCGGCGTCTCGAAAAAGACGGTCAGCCGCGTCATCAACCGCGAACCGATGAAGGCGGCCACGCGGGCGAAGGTCGAGGCGGCCATCGAGACGCTGGGCTTCGTGCCCAACGCTCAGGCACGGGCGCTGGCCTTCCGCAAAAACTTCGTCATCGTTTTGTTCATTCACGACTCGACCTCGCCCATGGCGATGAAGTTCCAGCGCGGCGTGCTGTCGGCCATCGGCGACAGCGAACTGGCGCTGGCGGTGCGGCCGGTGGACCGGGACTCCCCCGATCTTCTGGCCGATATCGAAACCTTCCTCGGTCGTCAGAAGCCGATGGGGGCCATCTTCCTGCCGCCCCTGTCCGAGCGCGACGATATCGGTGAGATGTGCCAGAGGCTGAACGTCAAATATGTCCGCGTCGGCTCGGCACAGCTCGACATGATGTCGCGCAGCGTCTGGTCGAACGACCGCGAAGCGGTGATGGGCGTGGTCCGCGATATCGTCGCCCTGGGCCATCGCCGCATCGGCTTCGTGCGCGGGCCTCGCGGGTTTTTATCGGCACGCGAGCGCGAGGCGGGCTTTCGGCAGGCGCTTCTGGCGGCGGGGATCACCCCCGACGAAACCCTGTTCGCCGATGGTCAGTACAGTTTCGAGTCCGGCATTACCGCCGGGCATGCCTTGCTTGGTGGCCCACAACCGCCCAGCGTTATCTTCGCCAGCAACGATTCCATGGCGGCGGGCGTGGTGCGTGCGGCGCACGAAAAGGGGCTCCGGCTCCCGCATGACCTGTCGATCGTCGGTTTCGACGATGGCCCGGTGGCTCTGCAACTGTGGCCGTCGCTGACGACCGTCCACTGGCCGGTGGCGGAGATGGGCGTGCTGGCCGTACACAAACTGGTCCCCGAAACCCTGCCCTCTGGCGAAGACCCCGCCAGCCTCGCCTCCATGGTCGTTTCGTCACTGATCCGGCGGGAATCTCTGGCGCAAGCCGCCGATGCCCCGCGATGAAAGGATATTTTCCATGTCTGACACGCCTTCCCGCCGCGATGCGCTGCGCCGCCTGTCTGCCTTCGGGGCCGTCGGCATGACGGGGATGTTCCTGTCGGGTGAGGCTCTGGGCCAAACGCCGTTTACGCGTTCGGATGCCCTGCCGTCGCTGAAAGGCCTGCCGGACTACTCCTATGCCGGTTACGGCTTCGGCATCGCGGACATTCCGACCGAACCCGGCACGATCATCGATGTCGCCACTTACGGCGCAAAGGGTGATGGAGAAACCGACGATTCCCGTGCCGTACGTTCAGCGCTGGACGCCGCGCACAAGGTCACAGGTAAGGTGACGCTGCGCTTCCCGGCGGGGCGCTTCGTCCTGACCGAGGTGCTGCGCATCGAGCGTGGCGACTTCGTGCTCGAAGGGGCCGGGTGCGACGAAGGCGGCACTGTTCTCTATTTCCCGCGCCCGCTGCGGCTGGTCGACGAGACCCAGACCCTGAAGGAACTGCGCGAATATATCCGCAAGGAGAACAAGCGGCAGGTCGAGAAAGACCGCAATATCGACTACTGGTTCAGCGAGTACAGCTGGAGCGAAGGCTTTATCCGCGTGGGCATTCCCGGTACGCGCTATGCGGAATATCTGCCCGAATACGATACCCCGCCAGACGTTGTCACCACGGGCACGGCGGGCAGCAAATGGGCGCGGCATCTCGACGTGGCGGACGCTTCGGGCATCGAGGCCGGGCAGATCCTGCAAATCCAGTGGTACTCGGACAAGGGCCGCGACAGCGCGATTATCCGCTCGCTCTATGGCGACACCACCCGCACCATCGGTCAGCGCCACTACGACAATCCGGCGCGGGCACTGGTCAGCCAGACGACGCGCGTCTTATCCGTGAAGGGCAACCGGCTGGAACTGGGTGACCCCCTGCTGCACGCCGTTTCCCCCGCTCAGCCCGCGCGTATCGTGCGCAAGGCGTTCCTGACCCAGGTCGGCATTCAGGGCCTGAGGATCGAATTTCCCGATGCCCCGGCCTTCGGTCACCATCTGGAGGAAGGCTATAACGCCATCGCCCTCAACGAGATGTTCGACGGCTGGGTGCGCGACGTCACCATCCACAATGCCGATTCCGGCGTCCTGACCTACGACAGCGCCAGCCTGACCCTCAGCGGCATTTCAACGACCGGTGCGCGCGAAGCGCACTATTCGGTTCATGTCGGCAATGCTCACAATGTGCTGGTCAAGGATCTGCGGGTGGCCAATCCGGTCATCCATCCCTTAAGCGTCAATACGCAGGCCACCCGCGCCGTCTATTCGCGCGCCGTCGTACTGACGCGCGGCCTGATCGATCAGCATGCGGGGGCCAACCACGAAAACCTGTTCGATGCGGTGCGTCTGCATGTCCGGCCGAAACAGGTCGATAAGGCGTGGGTCCATGACACATGGGCCGGAGGCGGTGCCTCCTACTGGCAGCCCAATCACGGCCTGCACAACACCACCTGGAACCTTGAGGTCATCGTCGAGGGCGGCGCACCGTGGGAAGCCGGGGTAACCCTGCGTGGTCTTAAGCAGGGCATCGGCGAAAACGTCATCGGCGTTTTCGGCAACCGCCGTTTCAGCGTGACCTATCCCGATGCGGCGCGTATCGAAGGGGTCAATACCTGCTACCACGCCATCGCGTCGCTCTATGACCACCAACAGGCGCGCCGCAAATAGGGCCTGTCACAAAAACGTCATAAAAGAATCGACTTACGGGCGGGCACCTGTCAAAAGGCAGTTATCCGGACGTGGCCATGCCCCGTCTCTGTCCTTTCCTGCCGCCTGTGTGTGCCCCAGACGATGAGTCCCTTACCCTTTGACGGAAAGGCAAGCCCCGATGCGCCCTGGCAATGCGCGGCCCTGCCCTATCGCCGCGGTACCGACGGAGAGCTGAGCCTCTGTCTGATCACATCGCGCGGCAGCGGTCAGTGGATCATCCCCAAGGGCAAGCCCATTGAGGGTTTGACGGCCAGCGAGACCGCCGCGCGCGAGGCTTTCGAAGAGGCCGGTCTCATCGGGGTGATGGAATCCGAGCCTGTCGGACAGTTTTCCTACATCAAGGATCAGGGCCGGCGCGGCGAGCAGTTTGTACCGACCGTCGAAGTCTATTTGATGGAGGTCACCCAGCAACTCACCCTCTGGCCCGAAATGGGCCAGCGTCAGATGTTGTGGTTCGATCTCGATACGGCCATCTCGGTCATCGAAATTCCCCAGCTCAAAGACATCGTCCGGCGCGCTTTCGAACGCTAAAAAGGCCGAAGGTGCTGGAGCATGTCGGCGATACGAATGGATGCGAAGCGAATCGAGGAATCGGCCACGGCATAGGGCAGGAAAATCCATTCCCCGTGCCGCATCGCCCCGCAGGTATAGACGACATTCGGCACATAGCCTTCGCGGGTATTTTCATCCGGCGACAGAAGCGGCACGCGCGAACGCCCGATGGCCTGACGCGGATCGCTCTTGTCCAGCAGCATGGCCCCGATGCTGTAACGGCGCATGGCCCCCACCCCGTGGGTCAACAGCAGCCAGCCTTCATCCAGTTCGATCGGCGAACCGCAATTGCCCATCTGAACCAGTTCCCAGGCGTATCTGGGTGAGGCTATCCGGTCGCCATAATTCCACACCAGAGGATCGTCGGTTTCCAGGTAGTAGAGACTTTCATGATCCAGCCGCCCGATCGCGGCATATTTGCCATTGATACGGCGCGGGAACAGGGCCAGTCCCTTATGACGTGCCGCCACCCCCCGAAACGGGGTCAGACGAAAGGTGTCGAAGTCGCCGGTTTCCAGCAACTCGCAGCCGATCTCACGGCCCGAATAGGCTGTGTAGGTGCCCAGATATGTCGGGCCGCCCTCACCGTCCTCGAACCGCACCAGCCGAAGGTCCTCCAGCCCGTTCGACTGCGCCCGTGTAATGGGAAAGATGACGGTACCTGACACCGAACAGGGCGTGTGACGGCTGAGGGTCACCGGGCCGTCCGAAGCGTCAGCGACGGGTTTTGCCGCAACGATAAAGTCGGATTCGGGCTCCAGTCTCAGCGTACCGTCGGCATGAAAATAGCCTTCACGGAACGAGATGGTCGAAATGTGCCCCTCGCCCACAGTGCGCGCCGACAGAAGAAAGCGGATCGCCCCATCCGGAACGTCCACCTGATCCGGGTGCGGCACGACGGACGGATTCATGATGGCCGCCGCTTCGAAGGAATATTCGTGACAGAAATAGGCACCGATCAGGGCGGCGTGATCCTCATCTATATCATTGATACCTTCGATGGCCGGACCGATCATCGCCTTGATCGCATTGAAACGGTCGAGGAAAATCGACCGCGTCTGAAAGTGGCGTCCGGAGAAATCCCGGCTGACGGAGGCCAGTTCGGTCGTGCATTCCTCGCGCGTCAGCTTGAGGAGCGACCGGCATACCCGCTCGGCGCGCGACATCATACCGAGCGCCGTCGAATAGGATTCCACCGAAATCGAAAATGGCCGCAGAACCACCCGTCCCGGATCGGCGGTCAGGACGACATCGCTGTGTTTGATTTCCATCGGTCGCAATCTCCCCGGATGATGCCCCGCCTCACAGACCGGCGTGTTTCAGCGCGCACCAGCTCAGTTGCGCCGCCAGCACCGATTCCGCGCCCTGATTTTCGTTGAGACCACTTTCGGTAAGGCCGTCAAAGCATCCGCCGTCTTCGGTCATCAGCCTTAGTCCATGGTCGTTATCGCCATGGAACCAGCTCCAGACGGTCAAGGCCCGCGTCTTCCAGACATCGCCACCGGTAAGCCTCAAGGCGTTCAGACAGGCCTCTATCGACGCCTGTGCCTCCAGCGGCTGCTGATCGAAGACGCCTTCGCCGGTGCCTCCTGTCTGGCCTGCGGCGAACACCCGTGTCGGGACGGGGCGGAAATGTCCGGCCGGCGCGGTCTGACGATCCATGATAAAGCTCAGCGCAGTCAGGGCATCGCTGCGCATCGCCGCATCGTTCAGCCGTTCCGCCGCGATCAGCA
>JASGGL010000113.1:0-9595 GCA_047605065.1 Asticcacaulis sp. | reverse complement strand
CGGCATCGGCTTCCGTGTCCACCTCAGCCGGCTTTGCAGCGCGTGCGGCCTCCTCGGCCTCACGGCGCGCCTGTTCCTGCTGTTCCTGTTCAAGCCGTGCTTTCGCCTCGGCTTCGGCCTTCAGGCGTGCGGCCTCGGCGCGTTCACGGGCCTCGCGTTCGAGACGCTCACGCTCAAGGCGTTCCTGCTCCAGTCTGGCCTGATCCAGTCTGGCTTGTTCGAGTCTGGCCTGCTCTAATCTGGCCTCTTCCAGACGGGCGGCCTCTTCGCGACGCGCCTGATCGAGACGTTCGCGCTCCAGACGTTCCCTCTCCAGACGAGCGGACTCTTCAAGACGCTGACGCTCAAGACGTTGCTGCTCGAGACGAGCGTCCTCCAGACGACGCAGCTCCGTAAGGCGCATCTCTTCGGCGACGCGCGCCGAGGCCAGAGCCTGAGCCTGGCGCATAGCCTCCTCGCGCAGGGCATCCTCACGGATGCGCGCTTCCTCGCGCAGGCGGATTTCCTCGCGCAACTTGGTTTCTTCGCGCAAACGGGCTTCTTCGCGCTGACGAAGCTCTTCACGCAGACGCGATTCTTCCCTCAGACGGGCCTCTTCGCGTAAGCGCGCTTCCTCGCGCACCCGCGTCTCCTCAGCCAGACGAATGGCCTCCAGACGGCGGGCCTCTTCGCGCAGACGCGCATCCTCGCGCGCCCGTGCCTCATCGGCCAGACGCTGGGATTCAGCCTGACGCGCCGCATCGAGACGGCGGGCTTCCTCGGCCTGACGCGCCTCTTCGGCGGCGCGGCGCATCTCTTCGCGCTTCTGGGCCTCTTCCAGACGCGCCTGCTCCAGACGGCGGAACTCGGCCTGAATACGGGCCTCCTGCTCCGCCTTGAGCATGGCCGCCTGAACGTCCAGCCCCGTCGACGGGACAGGTTGCGGCGCAGGTGTGCTTTCGGCCAGATCGGCGACACGCGTAATCACGGGCTTGGTCACCGGAACAGACACAGGGGCCGCAACAGGCGCAGGCATCGGCGCCGCAGGCGCGCTGTCGGCGGGACGGATCACCATACCCGGCGTCATCAGTTGCGGATCAAGCTCAAGCCCCTCGGCCTCAGGCGTCAGGAACAGACTTTTTTCAGACGCGCGGCGACGGATGAGCGGGGCCAGCACATAGGTCTGACCGTTGAATTCGGCGCTGGTCCAGTTGTCCATCGCCTGAGCAGATTCGGTCAGCCGGCCTTCATTGGCGCGACGCAGAACGTCGGACTGACCAAAGGCGTCGATCCCGACATTGAAGCAGAACGACACCAGTGCATCGAACTGGTTCTGGTTGAGCGGTGTGTGGACAAGATTATTGACCGCCTCGACGATCGGCAGGAGGTCGAAGCGCAGCAGGGCGTCGGCGTCTTCCGGCGTAACGCGCGCCCCTTCGCGGGCCGAAAAGGTATGGCCATAACCGATCATCCAGCGCCCGTCAGGCAACTGCGATGCCTGCTGACGCAGACCTTCAAAACTCTTGATCAGCTCGACTCCGGCGCGGGAGATCTTATGACGCGCTCTCATCACTCATCCTGATCCAAAACGGTACACCACCTGAAAACGGCCTTTGAGCCAAGCAAGCTTCACGCCGCAAAACGTGACCCGCTTTATCCCCCCGGCCCGGACGACTCACAAAGGCCGTCCGACACACGTTAATGCTTAAGAAAAAAGATTAATTCCGCCTTATTAAGCTATCCATGGGCTCTGACGGTTTTACAACAGAATTATCGCGGCAAGGCTCAGGAAACTGAAAAAACCCACGCAATCGGTAACCATGGTCACGAAGATGGGGGAAGACACCGCCGGATCGCGCCCGAGCTTCGACAGGGTCAGCGGCACCAGCGTCCCGGCCAGCGCCGCAGCAGTCAGGTTGATCAGCACGGCCAGCGCGATGGTTACCCCCAGCATAGGATTCTGCTGCCACAGGCCGGCGACAACCCCCAGTACCGCCGCGATCACCGCGCCGTTGAACCAGCCCACCCGCAACTCACGCCAGACCGTGCGCGGGGCGTTGGCAATCGTCAGTTCGCGTGACGACAGAGCCCGTACCGACACCGTCAGGGCCTGAGTGCCCGAATTGCCGCCGATCGACGCCACCATCGGCATGAGCACGGCCAGAGCGACCAGTTTTTCGATCTCTCCCTGAAACACACCGATCAGCGACGAGGCCACGAAGGCCGTCAGCAGGTTGACCGACAGCCAGGGCAGGCGCGAACGCACCACTTCGAACACACTGGAATCGCGGCCTTCGTCATCGGACACACCGGCCAGCGCGAGGATATCCTCGCGGTTTTCTTCCTGAATGATGTTGACGATGTCATCGACCGTAATCTGCCCGACCAGACGCCCGCCCGTATCGACGACCGGCGCGGAAATCAGGTGATATTTTTCGAAGATATAGGCGACCTCTTCCTGATCCATGCCGACTTCGATTTCGGTGATCGGCTCCATGATGGCCGATAGCCGGATTTCGCGCGGCGTGCGCATCAGAAGCGACACAGGTAAGGCCCCGATGGGCTTGTGCGTCGGGGAAATCACATAGACGTCGAAAAACAGCTCAGGCAGGTCTGCACCGTGCGCCCGCATGTGGTCGATGGCATCGCCGACATTCCAGAAGTCGGGCGCGGCCACCACTTCGCGCTGCATGAGGCGACCGGCGGTTTCCTCCTCGAAGGCCAGCGAGGTGACCATCGCTTCGCGGCCTTCCGGGTCCATGGCCGCCAGAACCGCCTGCTGCTGATCGGCCTCCATGTCCTCGAACACAGCGGCAGCGTCATCGGAATCGAGTTCCTGAAGCACCTCGGCCAGATCGACCGGCCTCAGGTTCTCGACGATCTCCTCGCGGATGCCTTCGTCCAGTTCAGGCAGCACCTCAGGCAGGATATCCGCGGGAATCCATGGAATGACCTGCTCGCGATAGTCTTCGGACAAAAAGCCCAGAAGATCGGCGACGTCAGCCGGGTGCAGCGCCCCCAGAAGCTCGCGCAGGCGCATGCCGTCATTGCGATCCGCCGCGTCGATAACCAGTTCGATATATTGCGGATTGAGGGCGTAATCGTCCTGAAGCGCGAAGTCCTCGATCTGCTCAGGGGTCTTCAGTTCGGGCAGATCACCGTCGCTGTCGCGCGACGCGCCTTCGCGCTCGATGGCTTCGGCGAGAGCCTTCAGGGAGCCGCGCATTTCCTCCGGCGAGGTCGACAGGGTATCGATTTCGGGATCAGGCTTTTGCGCCATGTGTCACCCTCCCCCTTCGTGTCGCTGAACCCGCAAATAACCGGATATAAGGCCTTGAAAATACGGATGAGAGACTGAGCCGAATCCGTAAGCATTGCAACCGCTTTCGGTGCAAACCTGAGGCGAAATGCGCACAAAAAAAGGCCCCGGGCGAAACCCGGAACCTTTTTTGAAACCCGATGGTGCGGTCGAGAAGACTCGAACTTCCACGCCTTGCGGCACAGCGACCTCAACGCTGCGCGTCTACCAATTCCGCCACGACCGCACTTGTCGGGAGGCGCGCCACTTAGCAAGCCTTAGAGGCTTTGTGAAGCGCCAAATGCGCCTTATCCCCGAATTTCGCTAAAAATCAGCTTCCCAGCGCCATGTAATCATAAACATCGGCCGGACGGGTAACCACGATCGAGATCTTTTCCTCAAAAATCTGGATTTCGCCACGCGCCACCGGGTGATTATTGGCCAGAATCCACACCTCGTCGTTTTCACGGGCATCCAGCGGAATAACCGCACCACGGCCCATGCGCAGAAGCTGCTGCATCGGCAATACCGAGCGCCCCAGAAGCACTGAAATCTCCACCGGAACGGAATTGACCTGAGACACGCTCGACTTAACCTTCGAAAACACCATATAGGGAAGCGATCCCTACCCCATTGCCCTAAAATGGCCAAACATGCTGAACGACAGGTTAAGCCCGCCCTCTTTTTCCGATACGCCTTCACACGAAGACTCGACCGACTTTTTCCTGAAAGACCCGGAAAACGGCCTGCCCGAATGGGTGGTGCTGAATGGCGCCCTGCCCTATCCCGATGCGGTCGCCGCCATGGAGGCCCGTGTGAACGCCATCCTCAGGGGCGAGGCACGTGAGCAGATATGGCTGATCGAACATCCTCCCCTTTATACAGCTGGCGTTTCAGCCAAACGCGAAGACCTGCTGGAGCCCGATCGTTTCCAGGTGTTCGACACCGCGCGCGGCGGACAGTTCACCTATCACGGCCCCGGTCAGCGGGTGATCTACGTGATGCTCGACCTCAATCGCCGCACCAAAGATATCCGCGCCTTCATCAAGGCATTGGAAGACTGGATCATTGCCACCCTGTGGCGCTTCAATGTCGAAGGACATATCCGTGACGGGCGTGTGGGCGTGTGGGTCGAACGCCGGGACAAGGGCATTACGCCAGTCCCCGAAGACAAGATCGCCGCCATCGGCATCAAACTGCGTCGCTGGGTCAGCTTCCACGGCATCAGCCTGAATGTCGAGCCGGACCTCAGCCATTTCAACGGCATCGTCCCCTGCGGCATCAGCGAGCACGGTGTCACCAGCCTGATCGATCTGGGGCTTCCCATCACCATGGATGAGGTGGATTACGCGCTCAGGCAGGAATTCATGGCGCGCTTCGGGCCGGTGGACGGCTTTACCGGCTAAAGCGCTTCCCGATAAAGTGGATACCACTTTTCGGGAAAGAAGCGCGTTAAAGTAAAAATTTAGAGCGCCGATTGGGTTCAACCAGATTGGCGCTCTAAATCAGGCGTCTGCCTCGACCGGAGTCACCGCCCGCGAAGGCCGGCCATAACGATTGGCGCCACGCTCACCGGGCATGGCCCCCAGATCGATAGCCGCCCACAGCAGCACCAGAGATCCCAGAAAATCGAGGAAGCTCGACGGGCGCGGCCACACCATCATGAAGGCCAGCAGGATAATGGCGGCCCACCACCCAGACCGGCCCCGGTCATGCAGGCGCTTGGACAGCACGCAGGCAGCGCAGAACAGCAGCGCCGGATAGACCAGCCAGCCGGTCAGCAGGCGCAAAGCCCCGGTGATGGCCGAGTCATAGATCATGAAGACGACCAGCAGCCCGCCCAGAGCGATCAGAAACGGCGTCTGACGCACCCGTCCGGTGGACGAAAAGAACAGTTCGCTCCAGTCGATCTTCTGGTTCATGCCCTATCCCAAATATAAAAAGGTGCGGACCTGTCTGTGGCCCGCACCTTCCGATTAACACTCTCAATCGCCTGAGAAAAGGCGCTTACCGACAATGGGGCCGTCTTTTTTCACCCCTGCCGGATGCGTCGCCTCTATTGCATCAGTCGAACCACGCTGAGCTTACCGCCGATGATTTCAAAGGCCGAAATCAGATCATTGGCGTTTTGCGCATCAAAGTAATGTGCTGAGTCCGTCGCACACGACTGAAGTTTCTGAAGCGCTGTGGCATCGGTGACGCCGAGACCGATGACATATATCTCGATCTTCTTGCCCTTGGCATAGGTGCAGATGCTTTCCTGATTAGTGTAGGTCGTCGCCAGTTGTGTGGCGTTGGCCGTGGCAATATTGCCCGATGAGTTGGAATAGAGGGTGTTGGCCCCGTCGGTCATCAGTACGATGACCTTTTTCGGTTCCTTGTTGTTGGTGTCGTAAGCCTGACCTTCCGTGAACGGAGCCGGTGGCGACACGATATTCACCCCCCAGATCAGACCGCCGGGAATATAGGTTTCCGGATAGTAGCTGCCCACATTGTAGACCAGCGTATTGATCGCCGAAGTCACGGTCGCGCGCTGATTGGTCAGGGGCTGAATGGCCGTGGGACAGGTCTGGCTGGTCTGTAATATGCCGGCATAGGCGGTCGTCGGGTCGGGCATGACCAGATTGCCGGATTTCATCTGATTACGCACGCAGCCGTACCATTTATAATTGGTCGTGCCGCCGCCGCTGCAGGTTTCGATTCCGGCACGGTCTTGGTCGTGCAGGTCTGCGCCACGACATAGCAGGAATAGGATTCTGTGATGCCGTCTCTGACGCGGGTACAGGTGCCGATGGTACCGCCAGTGCACGTCGTCTTGGTTGTCGATTTCGTGCACGTCTTGGTCGAGGTCGTGGAATAGTCAGCGGCCACCGACAGCCATGTCTGGGTCCGGTTACCCGTCCCGACATTGACATAGTCCGCATAGGGGACGACCGCCACCTTGACATAATCCTTGTTGGCGTCGGTCATCACGGTGTTGACCAGATTGTTCGCCGCCGTCTTGAGCACGTCCAGACGCGTCTTGGTGCCGTCCAGCTTGTTGCTCATCGACCAGGTGTTATCCAGCACCAGAGCCAGTTCCAGCGTGCCATTGGCGGCCTGAATCGTCTTGGTTTCGATTTCGTAGTCGATCTGGTTGATGCCGACGAGGCCGATCAGAACCGTCTTATAGCTGGCCGTCGCCTTCACGTAATAGGTGCGGTCATTGACATTGTATTTGAATTCTTTGATTTTTATGCCATCGAATTCATTGCCGAGATTGCGCTTGAATTTATCGGTGACGTCAGTTTGCGCCGCTTCGACCGTTGCGGGACGCAAAACCGCCGCCGCCAGAGCCGCCGCATCGAGCGCATCCTGAGCCCGCTGCTTGTGATTGGAAAGCGTCGAAAAATCGATCCCACCGCCGACGGCCGCCGCCAGCAACAAGGCTACGAGGCCGAAAATGACCACGGTATTGCCTTTACGGTCGGCAAAAAACCTTTTGAAGACGGCTTTCATGCTCTGGGATCGCCCATGTTTCCACTGCTATTCGTGGCAGAATAACAGCAAAATCTTAACATCCCCTGTATGGAGGGCGGTGCTATATTACTTGGTCAGGCGCGTGCTCTGGATCGAATAGAAAACCTTGGCCAGCGTCGAGGTCAACTGGCTGGACGCCGTGACGTCGTAGAAATAGTCCGGCCGGCTGGCGCAGGATTTCAGCATGGTGGAGTTACCTTCCATCACCCGGATCGTATAGACCGTGATCCCCAGATCCTTGGCCGCCTGACAGGCCTTGAGCGTACGTTCATTGATCGCCGTCGACGAGGTGGTCCAGCGGTTTTGCGTGTTCTCGCCGTCGGTGATGACGATCATGTACTTATAGTTGGTCTTATCGGTATAGGCTTTGGCCGTGTTGAAGGGCAGTTCCGGCGACAGAAGTTCCATGCCCCACTGCACGCCGATGGTGATGTTGGTGTTGCCCGCAGGCGTCAGCTTCTGGGCATGAGCGCGTACCGCCGCAATATCGCTGGTCAGCCCCATGACCGGCAGGAGGTTGTTCGTCGCGCACTTGGCCGCCGGATAGAGGGTATCGGCGTTGCTGGCGATCGGCGATTGACCCGAAACGTCGTAGGGCTGCTTGCGATCAATGACGCAGCCATTCCAGCTATCGGTGCCGACCCCCAGCAGGTCTTCGTTCGCCGTGACCGTGTCGTTGTTCTTGATCGTGGTCGATGAGCCCGAACCATAACCGCCGGCGCTTATCGGTGCCTGGGTGATGGTGCCGTTATACTGGCTGTAATTGCTGTTGGGACGGCTGTAATAGGCCGCCTGATACCAGTCGGTGACCGTGCTGTCGGTGCTGGTGCGCGCCCAGGTGCTGGTGGAATAATATTCCGTGCGCGAAGCGACCGTGTAGTCGCAGTAGGTATAGCTGTAATTGATCCAGCAATAGCCGTGATTTTCCTGCCAGTTGGTCGTAGCGAAAACCCGATAGGTGCCATTGGACGTATAGGCGTATATTTTCGCATTGCTCTTACAGGCAGACACGTTCGACGCAGACTGACACATGCGGTCGCGCGTCGCCGCCATAGACGAACACTGCCCCGATGACACACTGCCTGTGCAGCTATAGGTGTAGCTGTCGGTACCGAATTCCCCGGCAATGCCACCGGACGGTACGCCCTTGATGCTGACCTGCGTATCGAACGGCACGATCCCCACACGGGCGTCCCAGACATTTTGACCGTTGACCAGCAGCGACGCCAGAACGCTGTCCACCGCAGCTTTCAGGTTGGTCATGCGGCTGTCGCGCGACATCGACCCGGTAGAATCGAGCACCAGAGCAATTTCGGATTTACGCAGTTCGGCTTCGGCCCGCGACTCCACCGATATTCGCAAGGTCGGCAGATTGACCATCTTGAGAAACGCCGTCGGCATGTCAGCGGCGGCGCTATAGACTGCGGTCTTGTGCGAACCCGACGTCTGGAAGGTCAGGCCGTTGCTGGTCGGATCGATGTCCGAGCCTACCAGATTGAGGTCGAATATCTGATCCGCACCGGTGCGGGCTGCTGTCTCGTCTTTGGCCAGCAACGCCCCGCGCAGGACGGCAGCGTCGGCCGCATCCTGAAGGCGGTCGCGGTACCCCTGAGCCTGAACGAACTCAACCCCGGCCCCAGCCGCCGCCGTCAGGGTAAGTGCGGTCAGGCCGAAGATGATTGTCGTATTGCCGCGCGCATCGCGCCAGACACCGGACATATTCAGACGGGTGGAGCACGACTTTACAAAAGTCGCCACAGACTCAACAAAACGCATGATCATGAACCGGCCCCGGTGCAATGGGAGACGCACTTTGTCCCATCCGCCAGAATAGACCCCGCGGGTTAATGGAGCCGAAATAAACAAGGATAACCGGCTGTTAAGCCAGATCCAGCCCCTTGCACACCGCCTCTATATCCGCGCTCAGCGGGGCCTCGTAAGTGCGTCGCCCGCCTTGCGGATGCGGCACATCTATCGACAGGGCATGCAGCATCAGGCGCGGGATGCGCATCCCGTCAAGGCTCAGCGCCCCGCCGTAACGCACATCCCCGGCGATGGGGCTGCCCAGATGCGCCATATGCACCCGGATCTGGTGCATGCGGCCCGTAAACGGTTCACAACGAACCAGCGCCGTCGTATCCGTCCGCTTAAGAACCGTATAGTGGGTTCTGGCCGTCTGCGCGTCGGGATGGTCGGGGGCGCAGACGCGGCTATAGGCCTCGCGTCCGATCTCCTCGCGGCGCAAAGGTGCCTCGATCACCCCGTCATCCTTGAGGTTTTGCGGGTTGGCCACCAGACACAGATAGGTCTTTTGCACCTGACGCGCGGCAATCGCATTGCCGATGAAGGCCGCTGCGGGCTTTGTCTTCGCCGCCAGAATGACCCCCGATGTATCGCGGTCCAGACGGTGCAGCAGGTGCGGTTTCTTCCCGTTCGATCTGGCGAACGCCCACAACATGTCATCAAGATTGTGGAAATTGCCGCGTCCCCCCTGAGACGACAGGTTGAACGGCTTGTTAAAGGCCATGATCACACCGTCGTCTTCGATCAGCATGGACTTCACCCAGACGACTTCCTCATCGGACAGTTTCAGCGGGCGTTCGCTGGCCTTAGGGTTTGGCGAAACCTGCTTAGGGCGCGACCAGCCCCTCGCCTCGCGCTCGGCAATCGCCGCGCTATGCTGGGGCGACTGGCGCGAAGCCTTTTTGCGGTTCAGCTTGTCCTGCTTCTTATCGGTAAGGGGCTTTCTGGGCGTCATGCCGCGCTCTTTAACCCATAACCGTTCGTGTGCACAGCCCG
>JASGGL010000112.1:0-9608 GCA_047605065.1 Asticcacaulis sp. | reverse complement strand
GGCCGAAATCGAAAAGGCGCTGGTCCGTCACAAGGTGATCTTCTTCCGCGATCAGGGCCACCTAACCGACGCCGCACAGGAAGCCTTCGCCGCCCGGCTGGGCGATCCGATCATCCACCCGACGGTTCCGGCCCTGCCGGGGTCCAGCACCATCCTCGAACTCAATTCCGAGCACGGGGCCTATGCGAATAGCTGGCATACGGATGTGACCTTCGTGCCCGGTTATCCGCGCGCCTCGATCCTGCGTGGGGTGACCATTCCCGAAGCAGGCGGCGACACCATCTGGGCCAATACGGAAACGGCCTATAACGACCTGCCCGACGACCTTCAGGCACTGGCGGACGGGCTCAAGGCCATCCATACCAATGTCTATGACTATGCCAGCCGCCGCAAGAACGTGACGCGCGAAGAGGCCGAGCGCTTCGCCAAGGTCTTCGCCTCGACCGTCTATGAGACCGAGCACCCGCTGGTGCGCGTCCATCCGGTTTCGGGCAACAAAAGTCTGCTTCTGGGTCATTTCTACAAGGCGTTCGTGGGCCTGAGCCCTCTGGAAGGGGCCAAGCTGTTCGAAATCTTCCAGTCCTACGTCACGCGCCCGGAAAACACCGTGCGCTGGGGCTGGCGCGAAGGCGACGTGGCCATCTGGGACAACCGCGCCACCCAGCATTACGCCGTCGCCGACTACGGTACACAAAAGCGCGTGGTGCGCCGCGTGACGCTCAGAGGCGACGTGCCGGTGGGCCTTGACGGTTCACTCAGCCGTCAGATCCGCCCCGAACCACAGGAACCGCTGGCGGTCGCCGCAGAATAATTATCCCACCCGGCGGCCATGACCGCCGGGTCTTCTTATTACGAGCCTCTCATGACCTTATCCAAACGCCGTTTCCTCAGCGCCGCCGCCGGCCTGTCCGTCGCTGCCGTCCTGCCCCTGTCGGCAAAGGCCGCACAGGCGAAGCGTCCCAACTTCCTCGTCATCGTCGCCGACGACCTCGGCTATTCCGACCTTGGGGCGTTCGGGGGCGATATTGCTACGCCCAATCTCGACAAGCTGGCCCTGTCCGGTCTGCGCCTGACCGGCTTCCACAGCGCGCCTACCTGTTCGCCGACGCGCGCCCAGCTCCTGACCGGCACGGATCACCATCTGGTCGGCCTTGGGGCCATGTCCGAAATGATCGCCCCGAACCAGAGCGGTAAGCCGGGCTACGAAGGCTATCTGCGCGCCGACACCGCTACCCTGCCTGAGCTTCTGAAGGCCGGGGGCTATGCCACGCTTTTGTCGGGCAAGTGGCATCTGGGCGTCGCCCCGGAGCAGGACCCGTCCAAGCGGGGCTTCGACAAGAGCTTCACCCTGCTGGAAGGTGCGCACAACCATTTCGGTCGCATCGCCAATTCGGCCCTGTTTACCACCACCTACCGCGAAAACGGCAAGGACGTGACGGAGCTGCCCAAGGACTTCTATTCTTCGGACTATTTCGCCACGCGCCTGATCGACTTCCTCAAGGAAACCAAGGCGCAGACGCCCGCCAAGCCCTTCTTCGCCTATCTGGCCTTCACCGCACCGCACTGGCCTTTGCATGCGCCGGAAGAGACGATCGCCAAATATAAGGGCCGCTATGATGCCGGTTTCGAGGTGCTGCGCGAACAACGCCTGAAAAAGCTCAAGGCGCTGGGCCTCGTGCCGCAGGAGGCTCCGGCGCACCCGCTGGCTCAGCACGATAACTATCCGCGCTGGGCCGATCTCAAACCGGAGGAAAAGGCGCAATATATCAAGGCGCAGGAGGTCTATGCCTCCATGGTCGACCGGCTCGACTGGAACATCGGGCGGGTGACCGAAGCGCTGAAGGCCTCAGGTGATCTCGACAATACGGTGATCCTGTTTCTGGCCGACAATGGCGCGGAAGGCTTCGACCTGCTGCATAATCAGTTGCCGCCCGTGGTGGCTCTGCGCAGCGTGGCGAAGAACGAGACGGACAATATCGGCAAGGTCGACTCCTTCTTTGCCTATGGTCCCGGCTGGGCGCAGGCGGGGACGGCGCCGTCCTACCTCTATAAGGGCTACGCGTCTGAGGGGGGCACGCGCACCGTGTCCTTCATCACCTGGCCGGGTTTCAAACGTCAGGGGACGATCAGCAAGACCTTTGGCACGGTGCAGGACATCACGCCCACCTTCCTCGAACTGGCTGGGATCAAGGCCCCGCAAGGCACGTTCGAGGGCCGCAAGGTCGAACCGATCCGCGGCAAGAGCTGGGCGGCCTATCTGAAAGGCCAGACCGACCGCGTACATGGCGAAAACGATGCCTTCGGGCAGGAGCTGTTCGGATCACGCGCCATCCGCAAGGGCGACTGGAAGATACTGGCCGAACGGGCGGGCGATGACTGGAAGCTGTTCAACATCGCCGACGATCCCGGCGAAACCACGGACCTCAGCGTTAAATTCCCTGAGAAGCGCAAGGAACTGATCGCCGCCTGGGACGACTATGCGCGCACGACCAATATCATCGTGCCGACTGTCGCCTACTATAATCCGTAAGGGGAGAGACGTGCAGACATCTCCGATATCGGTCACATCGTTCCTGTGCACGCCCGAATACTGCGCCCGCCACGCTCAGGCATGGAACGGCCCGGCCTCGCATCTGGGTTTTCGTACGGTTCAGTCCGTCGAAAGCGGGGGGGTAAGACGCTCAGAAGGCTTTCAGGGGGGCTTTGGCAGGTGCTGCGTCCCAGCCCCCGCCGAGCGCCAGAAAAACCTGTACCTGATCGGCCGCCAGACGGGCATCGGCGGCGGCCAGAATCTGCCCGGACTGGACGACCGCCCGGCGGGCGTCGAGCACCGGCGCGACGCTGAGACGCCCGGCCTTATGCAGGCGCTCGACCTCGCTCAGGCCCTGTTCTGCCTGATCGTGAGCGGCCTGAAGTTCGGCGCGCTGATCGAGGTCGCGGGCATAGGTGGTCAGCGCCGTCTCGGTTTCACGCAGCGCGGTCAGGACCGTACCGTCGAAGCGGGCTTCCGCGGCCTGAATATCGGCTTCGGCGGCTTCGATCCCGGCTCTGGCGCGTTTGCGGTTGGGGAACTCCCAGCGGATGAGCGGCCCAAGGCCGAACTTCATCGTATCGTAGCGCCCGAAATCGCTGAGCAGGCCGACCGATCCGACCGACGCCCCCAGACGCACCTGCGGATAGAGGGCCGCGTGGGCCACACCGGCCCGCGACGTCGCGGCATTCAGTTCCGATTCGCGGGCGCGTACATCCGGGCGGCGCTGCAGAAGGGTTGCACCGTCACCGATGGGCAGGGGCTGCGACAGGCGCGGCAAGACATTGCAGTCGCCGGTGTCAGCGGGCAGTTCGCCAGGCGCGCGGCCGGTCAGGGCCGCCAGCCGGTAAAGCGCCGACTGATGCGCGGCCAGAAGCGCGGGCAGGGCGGCACGAGCCTGCGCTTCCTGAACGCTGGAGCGGGTGACCTCGTTCGCCCCGCTGCGTCCCGCCGCCATCAGACGCCGGGTCAGAGCGGTGCTCTGGGACTGAAGATCGAGCGCCTGACGCGTAAGGCCGATCTGCTGACCGGTGGCGCAGACATCGAGCCACGCCCGTGTCGTATCGGCCACGATGCTGACGCGGGTGGCGTCATATGCCGCCTGTGCTGTGGCTATGTCGGCCTGGGCGGCGTTGATCGCTGACCTGATCTGTCCGGCCAGATCGACCTGATAGGAGACACCGGCGGTAGCGCTATAGAGGTAGTCACTGGGAATATGTTCACCGAGCAGCAGATATTCCTGTGCCGACGGCTGGCCGTATTCGAGGCCGGCCGAAACCTCGGTTTTGATGTCAGCATCGTCTTTGGCGATGTGCAGACCGATGCGTGCCCGCGCAATGCGGGTTTCGGCCACCCGCAAGTCGGTATTGGCCGCCAGAGCCTCGCTGATCAGCCGGTTGAGGCGCGCATCATCATAGAGCTTCCACCATTCGCCGGGTACGGTATGGGCGGCGAAGGCGGCATTATCGGCATCGGTGAAGGCGGCAATGGCCGCCGGGCGGTTGATGACAGCCTCTTTGGGGCGCTCATAGACTGGGGCGCTGGCGCAGGCCGTGAGGGCGAGAGCCGAAAGACCAGGCAAAAGAAGCTTGCGCATTAACGGCCCCCTCCACTGGCAGGCAGCACTTCGACCGTAGCCGTGCGGCCCGCAACCAGAGCCACCTGCGTCGGCAGTTTGTCGATATGGACCCGGACAGGAATGCGCTGAGCGAGGCGAACCCACGAGAAGGTCGGGTTGACATTGGCCAGCAGGGTCTGACCCGTTCCACCGTCGCGTTCGTCGATACCGCCCGCAATGCTTTCGACATGGCCCTGCACGAAGACATCGTCACCCATCAGACGCGCGCGCACCGGATCGCCGAGCCTGATGTGGCGCAGCTTGGTCTCTTCGAAATAGCCGACGATATAGAAGGAGTGGCTGTCGATCACGGCGAACTCCGGATGACCCGCTGTGGCGTAGTTCCCGGGACGCAGCATCAGGTTGGTGACGACGCCGTCAATAGGGGCACGGACCTCGGTGCGCGACAGGTTGAGTTGCGCGGTTTCCAGCGCGACCTTCGACTGGGCGAGCGCCGCGGTGAGTTGTGCGACTCTGGTATCGCCCTGCTGCGTGATCTCAGTGGCGACCAGATCTCCGAGCGCGTGGTTGCGGGCGGCTTCGGAGCGGGCCTGAGCGATGGCGGGCATCTGGGCGGCAAGGGCGGCCTTCGCCTGTTCGACCGCAAGGGCGTAGCGCGGCCTGTCGACCGTAAACAGCAGATCTCCGGCCTTTACGATCTGATTGTCACGGACCTCGACTGTGGTGACCAGCCCCGAAACGTCCGGTGCGATGCGGACGATGTCGGCGCGGACGCGGCCATCGCGGGTCCACGGTTCTTCCTCGTACCGATGCCACAGAGAACGGGCGACGAAGAGGGCGGCGATGACCACGACGAGGGTCGGGATCAGACGTATTAAGGTGGTTTTATTCAGGCTTGGCATGCGCACACACACATCAGTTCAGGGTCATGAGATAAGAGAAGCCGCCCCACAGGACGACGGTCAGGGCAATATCGAACAGGCCGCGATGCCAGACGAAACGATAGGCCCCCAGCTTTTGCAGGATCAGTTCGATCAGGCGCGCGGCGACAAAGGCCGCGATGGCAGCGGCCAGCAGCGGATGCACATAGACACCGGCAATATTGAGTTCTTCGGTCATGCGGCAGTCTCAGGCAAAAGGTCGGGAAGGGGTACCGACGCGTCGGGGAACAGGTTCCGGCGCAGGCCGGTCAGGGCGATCAGGGCCGTCAGGGGCCTCGGCTCGCGCAGGGCGAGGTCGATCCGCTCACGCAGGTCACTGTCAGGAGGCTTCGGACCGTGCGCGGGCAGGGTGGCGAAATGCCGGGAAATATCCGACAGTATGGTGTCTATTCGGGCATCTGGCGGCGCACCCGGACCGTCGCGCAGCTCTTTGAGCGCCAGCAGGTTGAGCCCGATGCGCAGATCGCGCAGAGCATCGGCGGCCATCAGCCGGTCGTCGGAAGAAGCCACCGACAGGCGCGGGGCCAGAAGCTGAACCCGATCCAGCATCAGGGCGGTCCATTCTCCGGAGTTCAGGCGGGTACGGGCACCGGCCATCTGCGCCAGTTCACGCCAGCCCGTGCGCAGGACACGACGCGCAACCGTATGCGGGGCGACGGTACGCAGGAGACGGGTGGCCATGATGGCGGCGAACACCCCCGCCAGTTGCGCGACATTGCTGTTGAGGAAGCCGGCGAAATCGGCGGAGAAGGTGCTGGTCAGGGCCAGACCCATCGTATAGCCGATCAGGATCGGCATCATGCGCACGTACCATTTGGGAATGGGCAGCAGCAGCCCCATCAGCAGCAGTGGCGGGGCCAGTACGACGCACAGCATGACATAGTCATGCACCATGGGCAGTATGGCAAACTGATAGACGGCGATCAGCGGCAAGGACACGACCGTCCAGGTCAGAAAGCCCTGTTGCGCGGTCGAGGGGTCGTCCATGGTCGCAAAGAAGCAGCACATGACGGCGGCAAGCATCGGCGCAACGGCCCCTTCCGGCCATGCCGTCACGATCCAGAACGCACAACAGGTGATGATGGCCGCAAAGGTAGATACCGCCGACAGCAGCGCCATGCCGTAGTCGATGTGCAGGGGGCGGTTCAGGCGCAGACGCACGAAGCCTTGCGTCTGCGGACTGAGCGTCGAGGCGGGCTTGCGCAGATTGACGGTCAGTTCCCGCGCGACACGCATAATGTCGATCAGTTCGATCAGCCGCGCCAGCAGGTTCTGCGTCAGGAGACTGGCCCAGCCCTGCGTCGGCGTATCGCGGGACAGTCCGGCTATTTCATCACGCAGAACCTGTTCGTCGTCGCGCGGTTCGGCCTCGACCCACTGTCGTAGCTTAGCGAGCAGGGCGGTGAGATCGGGCGTCAGGGCATCGGCCTGTCTCAGGCTGTGGATGCGATCCTCGATGGCGGAGGTCAGCGGCACCAGCAGCATCAGCCGGTCCTGAAGCGCTGCCAGTGTCGCCTGCGTCGGATGCCGGGCATCCGTGTCGTAAGGCACATGGGTCGACAGCAGATGCAATTCGGTAATGTCGGCGGCGATCCGGCGGCGCTGATCCGTACTGGCGTCGTGGGCGACGCCCGACAGGGCACTGGCGATCCAGCTCAGCGTGTCGCGCGAAATGATGTCGAGCTTGGCCTCAAGCACGGTGGAAACGCTGCGCGGAAAAAACAGAGTATGGGTGAGGGCGGCACACAGCACGCCGACGCCGATCTCCTGCACCCGCAACACCGCTACGGAAAAGATCTGATCCGGTTGATTGACACTGGGAAACCCCACCAGCGCGGCGGTATAACCGGCCAGCATGAACAGGTAACTGCGCGGCGTACGGTCCAGAAGCGACAGAAACTGACAGGCACAGACCCATAGCGCCAGCGCTATGGTCAGGAGGACGGGGGCGTGGGCCAGCGACGGCACCAGCCACACCGCCGCCGCACCGCCTATGGCCGTGCCGCCGAAGCGATAGGCGGCCTTGGAGCGCACCGTCCCCGACAGGGGCTGGCTGACGATATAGACGGTGGCCATGGCCCAGAAAGGCCGCTCAAGCCCGATGGCCAGCGAAATGTAGAGGGCCAGCATCGCCGCCACAAAGCTGTTGACGGAGAATATCCATTCACGCAACCGGACCATGGGGTCAGCCTATCCGGTCCATACGGGCCTGAAACGCCGTCAGTACGCGTACCGTGGCTTCAAGGTCTTCGGCAGAGATATTGCCGAGCAGTTCGGAGCGCACATCCTGCGCGGCGATTTCAGCGCGGGCGGCCAGATCACGGCCCGTCTCGGTCAGGTGCAGCGTCTTGGCCCGCTTGTCTTCGGCACAGGGGCGGCGTTCGACCAGCTCCGCGCGCTCCAGCTGATCGAGCAGGGGCACCAGTGACGGAGGTTCGATGCCCAATGCTTCGACCAGAGCCCCCTGACGCACGCCGTCGCCCAACCGACCCAAAAGCATGACCGGCAGGCCCAGTGTATGGGAGACGCCAAGACTTAAAAAAGCGCGATCGATATGTTTGCGATAGGCCCGGGACAAAACGGGCAAAAGAGCCGTAATCGCGCGTTGCGAGGCCAGAACGGGTGTCGGCATGGGTTCGATCCATTTATTTATTTAATTAGTTGTCTAACTAAATAAATTGACAATGTCAAGCGCCTGATCTCATCTGTGGGGGCGCGAACGGCTTTTTCCAAATGCGCGTGTCAGCCTTATCGACCACGGCATAGATATCTCAAATCCTGAATTTACGATCGTTATATTTCTCATAATGTTTATTATGCGATTAAGTGTTGCAATAGGAGGGGAGTTCCAGTTTGGAGTGCGACTTGCCTTAATTTTCAATGCCCTCCGGGCATTTAGGGAGTGGCTGAGTTCTGCCCCTACGCGGCAAGGCCTGCGATGCGATCCGGAGAACTCATCCGCGAATACAATCGGGCCCTCCAGATAGTTCAGCGCCTTATCATTAAGGATCGAGCCGCAACGTAAGGGTTGGGATGGGTGAATAAATACCAGATCTACAGGCCGAAATCTCGGCATAGTCATTGACATCCGCCTCAAATCTTCTCAACCTGTAGGAGCCGCCTGGAGAAAGCTTCCTGTAACACAGGCATAAAAATAATGATAAAAATCATAACATTAACAAGATCCAACCGATTCAACATGCCTTTGAATCGCTCGGCCACACAGGTTTACGTTGTGAGATAATGCACCGAAAATCAAAGCCATGGAGATTGATATGAAAAACTTTTACAAAGCTGGTTTGATTTCGGCCACGCTACTAATGAGCTCTCCTGCATCTGCCACAGTTGAAGTAACATTAACTAACGTTTTTGCATGTCCCCTTTTTCTATCGACGACATCGGTAGCCAACACCGCCTCTATAAAATTTCAATATATGTTTGAGTGGCAACTAATAACACTTGGCTCAACCACGACAGAAGATGCCGGTCCAGATTGCTGTTCGTTTGTATATCAAAAAGGATTAATACCAACACCAAACACAGCTTATGCGATATGGACAAATCATTACTTAAATCCCGCTCAAGGCGGTGTTCCGGGAACAGTCCCATCTTGGCTGAACAATGAATTAACTGCCGATTGTCCATATTACATCGCCTCTATGGATATTTATACTTCTCTTTGTAAGAGTATTGCGACTGGAGGGTCATGCAATTCAAACACATTAAATGCTTCGGACAATCAAATGCCCACACTGGATTTGAATGATCCCAAGAACATAAAATTAGCAAGCAACCCTGATAAACCACTGCTTATAGAAAACGAAAAAATATCCACAAGAGATGAATTGGTCGCCATGCTGAAACCAATGGCACAACTTAAATCGTTCGGAGAATACAAACCGCTGACGAACATCGAAGACGTCTTTCGTTACCACCACTGCGAAAAGATAGACTCTGCCTCTGTTGTGCTTGACGAACGCCGGCGGAATGGACTGATGGTTTATCAGTGCGCAGTAGGTTATGTATTGGCCCACGAAGTTTCATACGGTGGTAAAAAAAACGTAGCGGTGGCTGAGGGCGCTACGCCCATTACACTGCCAAATGGTCGCCAATATGTGGCTCAGTATATTATCAATAAAGATCGCAAGAGAAAATCAAGCGTGTCGCTGCTTGGTTCAAAGACTGCACTTTACATCAACCTCTATCATAACGATGATACAGCATCACCGCATAAATGGTTGGCATCAGTCTTATCGCATGTGGAGGTTTACCAGTAGAGGCCGGAACGAAGCAGGCCCTCACAGCGCCGCCGGCAACACCCTACTGGCTCCGTTTTCTCTCGAGCGGCGGGTCCTTGCGGAGCCGCCGTTTTTTTATGTTCAAACCCATGACGGGCGAGGACCGGGTGGTTCCTGCCCGCCCCAAAGCGCTTCCCGATAAAGTGGGCACCACTTTTCGGAAAAGAAGCGCGTTAAAGCATAGAGTTAGAGCGTGTCCCGATCTGGTTCAGCCAGATAGGGACACGCTCTAAGCTATGGTCAGGACAGGCCGCCGCCGG
>JASGGL010000111.1:0-9641 GCA_047605065.1 Asticcacaulis sp. | reverse complement strand
GCCAGCGGCGTCTTGTCGCCGCGCACCAGATAGGCCGGCTCGTGGATAGCCAGACCAATACCGTGACCGGTGCGGTGCGGCGTGCCGGGGAGCTGATAGTCCGGCCCCAGACCGTGCTTTTCCAGAATGGCGCGCGCCGCATAGTCGACGCTCTCGCACGGCTTGCCCACCTCGACCGCGGCAAAGGCGGCGGCCTGTGCTTCTTTCTCGATATCCCAGATGCGCTGTTGCTCCGCCGTCGCCTGCCCGTAGATATAGGTACGGGTAATGTCGGAGGTGTAGCCCTGCACGTAGCAGCCCGTATCGATCAGGACGAGGTCGTTTTCCTTCAGCGTCTGCACACCGGGAAGACCGTGCGGATAGGCGGTAGCGTGGCCGAACTGCACGATAACGAAACTGTTTCCCGCCGCCCCCATCTTGCGGTGCGCGGCTTCGATGAACGGGATGACTTCACTGGTGGCTATCCCTTCGCGCAGGATACGCGCCGTGGCCTTATGTACGGTTTCGGTCATCGACTTGGCCTGCTGCATCAGGGCCAGTTCCGCCGCCGACTTATACATGCGGCAGCCATTGATCACCGATGACGCTTCGACGACCTCAAGGCCGGTTTCGCGCATCAGGCGGCTGACCATTTCAAACGATATCGCCGGATCGACCGCCACCACGCCGCCGCCCCAGTCGCTTACGACCCCTTTAATCAGGGCGTGCGGGCTTTCGTCCTCCTGCCACAGGCGCAACTCCGCCGGAATTTTGAGATCGGCCTCAAGCGAGCCACGCTCGAAATAGGGGCAGATGATCAACGGCTCGCCCTCCACCGGCAACAGCATGGCCACCAGCCGCTCGGACGCGCCCCACGGCACCCCGGCAAAATAGCGCAGACTGGCCCCCGCCCCGACCAGAAGCGCCTTCGCCCCCAGATCGCGCGTCAGCTTTCGCGCCTTGTCCAGACGCGCCTGATACTCGTCCTCACCGATCGCCGCCGCCGCTACGGGCGGGCTCAACTTTGCCAGTTCGGCCTCGATCGTGGAATCGCCAATCGCCATGTCTTTTACTCCTTACGCAAACCGCTTCAGATCGAACGCCGCCGGCACCATACCGCTACCGATCATATCGGCAACGATTTCGCCGGTGACCGGCCCCAGAGTCAGGCCCAGATGCTGATGACCGAAGGCATAATAGAGATTACGCGCCTTGTCGCTGCGTCCGATGGCCGGCAGGTAATCGGGCAGGGTCGGGCGAATCCCCATCCATTGCACCGGATCGGCGTCGAACGGCAGACCCACGGCCGCCGCATGATGCTTCAGCCTTTGCCATTTGCGCGCATCGGGGGCGGCGTCAGGCGTGTTCAACTCCACGAAACTGGCTGCCCTCAGGCCGCTTTCGAAACGCGTCACGATCATCGAGCGGTCTTCGAAGACCACGGGTGGCAGGGTGTCCGGCCACTGATCGGCGCGCGCCTGAATATGATAGCCGCGCTCGGCAATCATCGGCGTGCGATGACCGATCCCCTCCATCAGCGCTTTGGACCGCACACCCGCACAGACCACCAGCGTGTCGACGTCGAGCACCGCGCCGCTATCGGTGCGCACCGTCGCGCGACCGTCGCGCGTTTCCAGCGCCACGGCCTTTTCACGCCGGATTTTCCCACCCGCGCGCAGGAAGGCGGTTTCCAGCCCCCCCAGGAGACGGGCCGGATCGGCGATCTGACCGGTATTCTCGAAACGGATGCCGCCATGTATCGGTACACGCGTCAGCGCCGCCAACTGCTGCATCTCCGGCGCGGTAAGGGGGCGGAACCGCGCGGCCCCCGTATCGGTGTTCAGCCAGCCATCGAGCCCCGCCCGGGCGGAGACCTCGCTCTCCCACAATACGTAGTGACCGGTTTCACGCATCAGATCGGCCTGCTGCATATCGTCGCACAGACGCCGCCAGGCGGGCATGGCTTCGCTCATCAGACCGCTTAGCGCCGACTTGCCGCGCGCGAATCGCCCCGGTTCGGCCGCCGCCATCAAACGCAGGCCGAACGGCAGCCATTCGGCGAATCCCCCCGGCGGAAACGACAGCGCACCACCCCGCGCGAACCAGCGCCGGGGGGCCGAGCGGATCAGCTCCCACGAGGCCAGAGGCTCGACCTGCTCTATGGCAATGTGCCCGGCGTTACCGTATGATGCCCCCAGGCGGGGGGCCTCAGGTTCAAGCAGAATAACGTTTCCCTGCCGCTGTTGCAGCCTCAGGGACACGCTCATGCCGACCACTCCCCCACCAATTACGACTGATACTGACAAAACGACGATCCCTTCTTGCGTTGCCGCATCGCATATTGTATACGGTATATATTCTTACGCAAGCAGTTGGAGTAAACAATGAAAGTCGATTGGCGCGGCGTGTTTCCGGCGGTCACCACGCAATTTAATGAAGATTTATCGATTGATGTGGCCGAAAGCCAGCGCGTGATCGACGACCTGATCAAGGACGGCGTGACCGGCATTATCGCACTGGGCACCTGCGGCGAGAACAACTCGCTGGAGCCCGAAGAAAAGCGCATGCTGCTGTCGGCCATCGTCGAAGTCGTCGACGGTCGTGTTCCGGTGGTCGTCGGCACCTCCGAACTGACCACCCCGCGCGCCGTCGCCTTTGCGCAGGACGCCGAAAAGATCGGCGCCACCGGCCTGATGCTGCTGCCCGCAATGGTCTATGTGCCGAAAACCGCCGAACTGGTCGAACACTTCACTCAGGTCGCCAACGCCACCGGCCTGCCGATCATGCTCTACAACAACCCGACCGCCTACCGCGTCAATATCGGCAACGACGCCCTTGAGGCCCTGCGCCCGGTGAAAAACATCGTGGCGATCAAGGAATCGGCCGCCGATACCCGCCGTTTCACCGACGTCCACAACGCCTTCGGCGACCGCTATTCGATCTTCGCAGGCCTCGATGACGTGGCATACGAAGGCCTGCTGCTGGGCGCTCAGGGCTGGGTCTCCGGCCTGACCTCGGCCTTCCCGCACGAGTCGGTCATGCTGGTAAAGGCACTTGAAGCGGGCGACACCAAGACCGCGCTCGAAATCTACCGCTGGTTCCTGCCGCTGCTGCACCTCGATGCCGAGCACGACCTCGTTCAGTCGATCAAGCTGGCCGAACAGATCATGGGCCGCGGCTCCGAGCGCGTGCGCATGCCGCGCCTGCCGCTGGCCGGTGCGCGCCGTGCCGAGGTGACGAAGATGGTCGAAGACGCCGCCGCGTCGCGTCCGTCGCTGAGCATCAACAAGGCCGCCTAGAGCGTTTTCCGATCTGGTTGAACCAGATCGGCGCTCTAAGTTTTTGTTATAACGCGCTTCTTTTCCGAAAAGTGGTATCCACTTTATCGGGAAGCGCTCTGATATAAGCATGGGGAAGCTGTCTTCCCCCATGCACCCCCATCAGGTACGGAGAAGAAATCCCTTGGGGCGGCCCTGCGGGATTTTTTCGTTTTTTTGGTTTTACAAAATGACCCGCCACACCTTCTTCTGCATCGATGGCCACACGGCCGGAAACCCCGTACGCCTCGTGGCGGGCGGCGCGCCGCTGCTCAGCGGCTCGAACATGTCCGAACGCCGTCAGGACTTCCTCAACCGCTTCGACTGGATCCGCACGGGCCTGTGCTATGAGCCGCGCGGCCACGACATGATGTCGGGCGGCTTCCTCTATCCGCCGACGCGCGCAGACACCGATGCCGGCATCCTGTTTATCGAAACCTCCGGCTGCCTGCCTATGTGCGGGCACGGCACCATCGGCATGGTCACCTTCGCGCTGGAAAATGGCCTGATCACGCCGCGTACACCGGGCAAACTCAAGCTCGAAGTCCCCGCCGGACTCATCGATATCGACTATGAGACCGATGGCCCGAAGGTGACGGCGGTAAAGATCACCAATGTCCCGGCCTACCTCGCCAAAACCGGTATCGAACTGGATGTACCGGACTTCGGTCACCTTACGCTCGATGTCTCCTATGGCGGCAACTACTACGCCATCATCGAACCGACCGCCGACGGCCCCTATACCGGTCTCGATGACCTCGGTGCGGCGCGCATCATCGAACTGAGCCGCACCATCCGCGCCATGGTCCGCGAGGTCTATGAGCCCGTCCACCCGCTCGACCCGACCATTCGCGGCGTCAGCCACGTCCTGTGGGCCGATAAACCCAAAAACGCAGACGGTGAAACCAACCCCGCCCATGGCCGCAACGCCGTCTTTTACGGTGAACGCGCCATCGACCGCTCACCCTGTGGCACCGGCACCTCGGCGCGTCTGGCTCACCTGCACGCCACGGGTCGTCTCAAGGTCGGTGAGCCCTTCATCCACCAGAGCTATATCTGCAGCCGCTTCACCGGCGTAGTGACCAAGGAAGTCGATCTCAACGGTCAGAAGGCGATCATACCCTCCATCGAAGGCTCGGCCATCTCGACCGGCTTCAACACGATCTGGATCGACCGCGCCGATCAGTTTTGGGCGGGCTTTCAGGTCGTCTGAGCGGGCTCCACCATCGATTGCACGTAAAAAAGCGGGTGCAGCCGTAAGGCTGTGCCCGTTTTTTACTCCGGACGCCCCCTATCACGCAAAGCAAAGAATCGCGTTACACGTGTTGACTTCTCTGCAGCGACGACGCAGTGATAGTTAAACGTATAACTTATATACATCCCCGCTTCTCCAAGAATTTTCCCAAGAGTTTTCTATGGCTCTCGTCGTACAGACGCTTTCCGAACAAATCTTCACCCTGGTCCGTGACCGGATCATCTCCGGCACCCTGCCCGTCGAAGCCGCTATCCGTCAGGACGCGCTGGCTGCCGAACTGGGCGTCAGCAAGATCCCGCTGCGCGAGGCGCTGGTGCGGCTGGAACAGGAAGGCCTCCTGACCTCACACGCCAATCGCGGCTTCTTCGTGCGCCCGATGACCGCAGCCGAAGCCGAAGAGGTTTATGCCCTTCGCCTGAAGATCGAGCCCGAAGCCGTCGCCAAGGCCGCCACGCTGGCCACCGCCGAAGATCACCGCATCGCCCGCGAAGCCCTCGAAGCCCTCGACCGCGCCGCCGCCGAAGACAGCAAGGCCGATGTCGGTAAGCTCAACCGCGCCTTCCACCTGTCGCTGGTGCGCCCGATCGGGCGTCAGGTGACGCTGCAGATTCTCGAGCGCCTGAACATCATCGCTGAGCGCTACGTCTCCAAACACCTCGAGCCCGCCGGGCGCGACGACCGCGCGCATCAGGAGCATTCGACCCTGCTCGACCTGTGGACCGCCGGTAAGGGGGACGAAGCGGCGCAATTGATGCACCAGCACATTGCCGGCACGCTCGATGACCTGCGCAAGCAGTTTGAAACCGAAAAAAGCGCCTGAGCGAACAGCCTACGAAAATGCTCTTTTATCGCCCGCGGCCTTAACGTCCGCGGGCGTTTTCAATTGCGGAAACGGCATTATAATGCCGCAAAATCAACCCATTACCTGTGCGCAGCCTTGTTATATTGCTCTGCACACTGAAGTCCCGATCCGGCACTAAGATGAATCAGAAACTGTGCTTTTTACTGTTCGGACGATTCGTTTTCGGCACTTTCCCATTGGTTGTTTTTTACTTGGTTGTCGGTTTTTTTCACCTCAACAACCCGCACGACACTTCGCATTCGGCATCTCTATTATATTTTTTTGGGGGTAATCTGTTGACTTGCGACACAAACTCCTGTTTTGAAGAGTAAGTTTTAGAGGATGCTTTGTAATGGAAGAACAAAATAAGCTTACCGACCTCGTTGTCGACATTGTCACCGCTTACGTCGGCAACAACTCGGTCCCCGCTTCCGAACTCCCCGCCCTGATCAGTTCGGTGCACAAGGCGCTTGGTAATCTTTCGGCTGAGACGGAAACCAAGATTGAAGAAGCCAAGACCCCCGCTGTCTCCATCAAGAAATCCATCTCGGACGACTTCATCATCTGTCTGGAAGACGGTCGCAAGTTCAAGTCGCTGAAGCGTCACCTGCGCACCAAGTACAATATGAGCCCCGAAGAATACCGCACCAAGTGGAACCTGCCGAAGGATTACCCGATGGTCGCCCCGAACTACGCGGCGGCACGCTCGAGCCTCGCCAAGCAGATGGGCCTCGGCACCGGTGGCCGTCAGGCTGCCAAGAAGCCGCGCAAGGCCGCTGTCTGATCTGACTGATCGACACATAGTCAAAAAAAAACGGCGGATCCTTGCGGAGCCGCCGTTTTTTTATGTCGTCATCGATGACAGAGGAGGACCGGATAGCCCTCGCCCCGATCTATGGTCAGGACAGGCCGCCGCCGGTCGCCGCATAGAGGTTGATCAGGTTGAGCTGACGCGCCAGACGCACACTGATCAGGCTCTGCTGCGCGCCGTAAAGCGTGCGCTGGGCATCGGTCAGGGTGATGCGCGAGTCCACCCCGCGATCGAAGCGCGCCCGCGACAGCATTTCGGACTCGCTGGCCGCCGTGGCCACGCGTGTCTGGGCCAGAAGCCGCGTATCGATGGTCGAACGCACAGCCAGCGCATCGGCCACGTCGCGGAAGGCCGCCTGAATCGTCGATTCATAGGTCGCCACCGCAATCTCACGCGCCTTTTTCGTGGCTTCGAGATTGGCCACATTGGCCCCGCCCGCGAAGATCGGCACCGAAACCGACGGCGCGAAGCTCCACGTATCGGCCCCGTCGAACAGGTCGCCCAGCTCGGTCGACGCCTTGCCCACCGCGCCGGTCAGCGAGATGCGCGGGAAGAAGGCCGCGCGCGCCGTTCCGATATCGGCATTGGCCGCCTTGAGGCTGTATTCCGCCGCCATCACGTCCGGACGCTTGAGCAGGACATCGGACGGCAGGCCCACCGGCAGGTCGGCCAGAATGGCGTTTTCCGGCAGGGCGTCGGGCAGGTTGGCCGCCTCGACCTCGGCCCCGGCCAGCAGGCGCAGGGCGTTCTTGTCCTGCTGAACCAGCGCTTCGAGCTGCGCCACATCGGCCCGGGCCTGTTCGGTCAGGGTCTGCTCCTGACGCAGGCCCAGCGCATCCGTCGCGCCCAGATCGAAGCGCTTCTGCGTCAGGGAGAGGCTCTCTTCGCGTAAGGTAAGCGTCTCGCGCGACAGGCGCAGCTGCTCCTGATCGGAGGCCAGGGTCAGCCAGGAGGCCGCCACCGAAGCGATCAGCGACACCTGCGCCGCCTTGCGGTTTTCTTCCGAGGCGAAATAGCTGTTGAGCGCCGACTGGCTCAAGGAGCGCACGCGCCCGAACAGGTCCAGTTCCCACGACACGCCCAGATCGGCGCTGTAGGACTCGGTGTCGGTGCCCGTGCCGGTATCGGCGCGACGACCGCTGAGCGTCCCGTCGACCGACGGGAACAGGCTGCCGCGCTGCACCCGGTACTGCGCCCGCACACGCTCCACATTCAGCGCCGCAACACGCAAATCGCGGTTGTTGGTGAGCGACTGATCGATCACCGCCTGAAGGCGGCTGTCAAGGAAGACCTGCTTCCACGGAAGGGTTTCCGCCGAAGCCCCCTGCGCCGTCACGGTGGTGGGGAACTGATCCGCCACCGGCAGGACGCCGCGTTCGTACTTCGGGGCCAGGGTACAGGCGCTTAAGGAAAGGGCCGTAGCCGTAAGCAGGAGGCTCGATTTAATCCACACACGCATTAGTGATCCTCACGATTTTGACGCGACTGTTCCAGCGCCGCCAGCGCTTCACGCTGTGCTGCCATGGTCTTAAGGTGTTTTTCGTCCGCCTTGAACAGTTTTTCAATGATGACGAAGAACAGCGGGATGAAAAAGACCGCCAGGAAGGTGGCCGACAGGATGCCGCCGACAAGGCCGGTGCCGATGGCGTTCTGGCTGCCCGACCCCGCGCCGTCGGCGAAGAA
The DNA here is from genome assembly GCA_047605065.1 of Asticcacaulis sp. Taxonomy (GTDB): domain Bacteria; phylum Pseudomonadota; class Alphaproteobacteria; order Caulobacterales; family Caulobacteraceae; genus Asticcacaulis. The sequence continues at coordinate 1,755 of JASGGL010000111.1, read as the reverse complement.
GAGCGGCAGGATGCCGAAGGTGAAGGCCATCGAGGTCATAATGATCGGGCGCAGGCGGGTCCGCGCGGCGGACAGGGTCGCCTCGATCAGTTCCATACCGTTCTCGTGGTTATGCTTGGCGAATTCCACGATGAGGATGGCGTTCTTGGCCGACAGACCGATAATGGTCAGCAGTGCCACCTGAAGATAGATGTCGTTCGACAAACCACGCAACATGGTGGCAAGCAAAGCCCCCAGCACACCCAGCGGGATCACCATCACGATGGCCACCGGGATCGACCAGCTTTCATAGAGCGCCGCCAGCAGGATGAAGACCACGAAGATCGACAGGGCGTAGAGCATCGGGGCTTCGGCACCGGACTGCTTTTCCTGCAAGGAAAGGCCGGTCCATTCGTACGAGATGCCGGGCGGCAGGCTGGCGATGATCTTTTCCATCTCGGCCATGGCCTGACCCGACGACTTGCCCGGCGCGGCCATGCCCTGAATGTTCATCGACGGCGAACCGTTATAGCGCTCCAGACGAGGCGAACCGTATTCCCAGTGCGCCGTGGTGAAGGCCGACATCGGGACCATCTGGCCTTCACCGTTGCGGACGTACCACTGGTTCAGGTCCTCCGGCTTCATACGGAAGGGCGCGTCGGCCTGCACGAACACCTTCTTGACGCGGTTGCGGTCGATGAAGTCGTTGACGTACGAGCCCCCCATGGCGGTCGACAGGGTCGAATTGATGTCGCTCAGGCTGACGCCCATGGCTCCGGCGGCGGCCTGATCGACCTCCAGTTTCAGTTGCGGCGTGTCTTCCATGCCGTTCGGACGCACGGCCATCAGCGAGGCGTTTTGCGACGCCATGCCCAGAACCTGATTGCGGGCGTTGAGCAGGGCTTCGTGACCGAGGCCACCGACGTCCTTAAGCTGAAGATCGAAGCCCGACGAGTTGCCCAGTTCGGTCACCGCAGGCGGGACGATGGCAAAGGCCATGGCGTCGCGGAACTGGCTGAAGGCACCCATGGCACGGCCGGCGACGGCCGGGGCCTTGAGTTCAGGCTTGTGGCGCTCCTTGAAGTCCTTGAGGCGCACGAAGGCCATACCGGCGTTCTGACCCGGGCCGGAGAAGGAGAAGCCCGACACGGTGAAGGCCGACTGAACCGCCTCGTCCTTTTTGAAGTGATCGGCGATCTGATCCAGCACGGCATTGGTGCGTTCTTCGGTCGCGCCGGGGGGCAGTTGCACGATGGTGAACAGGATGCCCTGATCTTCGTCCGGCAGGAACGAGGTCGGAATACGGGTGAACAGGAAGGCCATCAGGCCGACGATCACCGCAAAGACGATCATATAGCGACCACCTTGGGTAAGGATCTTGCCCACCGTGCCGCGATAGCCATTGGCCAGACGATCGAAGTTACGGTTGAACCAGCCGAAGAAGCCCTTCTTCTCCGCATGATCGGCGTCCGACGCCTTGAGAAGCGTGGCGCAGAGGGCCGGCGTGAGCACCAGAGCCACCACCACAGACAGGGCCATGGCCGAGACCAGCGTGATCGAGAACTGACGGTAGATAACGCCCTGAGAGCCGCCGAAGAAGGCCATCGGGATGAACACCGCCGACAGAACCAGCGCAATACCGATCAGCGCCCCGGTGATTTCCTCCATCGACTTGATGGTGGCGGCCAGCGGCGGCAGCTTTTCGTCATGCATGACGCGTTCGACGTTTTCGACCACGACGATGGCGTCATCGACCAGCAGACCGATGGCCAGCAC
>JASGGL010000110.1:0-9918 GCA_047605065.1 Asticcacaulis sp. | reverse complement strand
GTGCCGTCGAAAGGGCTAAACTAAGGGCTTAGAGCGCTTCCCGATAAAGTGGGCATCACTTTTCGGAAAAGAAGCGCGTTAAAGCAAAAATTTAGAGCACCGATCTGGTTCAACCCGATCGGGACACGCTCTAATGGGTAGCCGCCCAAAAATAAAAATAAAATATGCCGGTCGGCTGGCGAAACCGGTGGCGGGATGCGCGGTTTCGCACCCGGCGTATGAACGCAGGCTGAACATAAGGGCTAATGGGGGCGCAAAAGGCGTGGAGACTTAGATCGGCGTGGCGCGGCAGGTGCGCGCGATATAGTCGGCATGACTGGGCAGGCCGGAAGCCGCGTGGGCGACCAGTTGCCGGATATTGGCCATATAGTCGGACAGCGCGCCGTCTTCGACTGCATGGGTCAGCGGCGAGGGCGCGTTCGGGATAATGCCCTGACCGATCAGCACCTGCGCCCAGTTCGATTCGCGGAACAGGTCGTCTTCTTCGATCAGCAGGCGTCCGTGCTCGCGGAAATAGGCGATCTTGTGCGTCAGGCTGTCGGGCAGGGTCATGGTCCGGCAGTGGTTCCAGTAGTCGCTGTCGGTGCGCTGTGTCGCGTGATAGTGCAGAACGATGAAATCGCGCACCAGCTCGTATTCATGCGCGGTCTGGCGGTTGTATTCGGCGGTGGTCAGCGGGCTGAACCCCTTGTCAGGGAACAGTTTCAGAAAGCGCGTCAGGCCCGATTGCACCAGATGGATCGAGGTCGATTCCAGCGGCTCAAGGAAGCCCGAGGCCAGTCCCAGCGCCAGACAGTTCTTCACCCACGTCTTGCGGCGGCGGCCGGCGGTAAAGCGCAGGGTGCGTGGTTCGGCCAGCGTTTTGCCGTCGAGATTATCGAGCAGGATACGCCGCGCCTCGTCCTCTTCCATGAAGGCGGACGAAAAGACATGCCCGTTGCCGATGCGGTGCTGAAGGGGAATGCGCCATTGCCAGCCCGCACTGTGCGCCGTGGCGCGCGTATAGGGGCGTAAAGGGTCGCTGCTTTCACAAGGTATGGCGATGGCGCGGTCGTTGGGCAGCCAGTGGCTCCAGTCGTCATAGCCGCTTTTGAGCGCCTCTTCGATCAGCACACCGCGAAAGCCGGAGCAATCGATGAACATGTCGCCTTCGACTGTCTCGCCGCTTTGCAGTTGCAGCGAAGCGATAAAGCCGTCTTCGGGCCTGAGGTTGACGCCGGTGACCTTGCCTTCCTTACGGGTGACGCCCTGCGTCTCACAGCCCGCACGCAGATAACGGGCCAGCAGACTGGCGTCGAAGTGCCAGGCGTGGGTCAGGCCCTCGACGCCGCCTTCGATCTGCTTCAGGGGGGCATAGCGGTTGCTGAAGGCCGCCTGTGCATTGAGGCTGTAGTCCCACAGGCTGCCACCCTGACTCTTTACGTGCGCCTTCAGCCAGTACTGGTAAAAGGGTACGATGCCGAGGTCGCGGCCCGGATTGCCGAAGGCGTGGATATAGCGCTCGCCCTTTTGCCCCCAGTTGACGAATTCGATACCGAGTTTGTAGGTGCCCTGCACCTTCGACAGCATTTCGGCTTCGGGAATACCCAGAAAGGTGAACAGGCTGACCAGAGGCGGAATGGTCGCTTCGCCGACGCCGACAATGCCGATCTCATCGGATTCGACGACGACGATCTCAAGGCTCTGACGTCCTACGCGTGCCAGCATGGCCGCCGACAGCCATCCCGCCGTGCCGCCGCCCAGAATAACGATGCGCTTTAAAGGCTGTCCGTTCATGGCTGTACCCTCTCATAAAAAACGCCCGCCGGAAGGACCGGCGGGCGCAGGATACAGATAGGCTTAGTTCGGTACTCTGAGCGGAATGATTTCTATGGAATCATTCCGCCCAAGCCGCCATTGAGGCGGCGGCCAAGGTGGCGGAGCCACCGCCCGGCGAGGGGCTAAAAAACCAGATCATTGTGTTTCTAAAAAACATAATGATCTAGAACTTGTAGCTGACGCCGATCAGATAGGTCGAGCCGTACTTCTCTTCCTTGACCACGTTATTGCCCTTGTAGAGATAGAAGGGCTCATTGGTCAGGTTCGAACCGGAGACGCTGACGGCGAGGTCCTTCAGCGGGCCATCCTGGAAGGTATAGCTCAACTGGGCATCGACCACGGTTTCCGCGCGGACCGTGCGGTTCTGCAGCGAGTTGGTGTAGTCAGGCACTTCACCGGTGAAGTCGCCGCGGTAGCGGCTCGACACGCGGGCCGATATGCCGTGCTTCTCGTAATAGACCGTGGTGTTGATGACCTTTTCCGACAGGCCCGGCACCGGAATGACGGCGCTGCCCGACGGATTGATCTCCGAGTCGTTGAACGAGCCGGTGACGATCGCGCCGAAGCCGTCGAGCACCGGATGGATGATCTCGCCTGGCACGGACACGGTCAGTTCGAGGCCCTTGATCCAGCCGCCCTGACCGTTGGCCTGAGCCGAGGTGGTGCCGATACGGTTGGCGTCGGCGCCCGCACAGACCCACGTGCCGCCCACCATGCGCTGAACCGTATTGTTCGAACCGGCGACATAGCAGGTCGAAGGCAGGGTGGCACCGGTATAGTCCTTGAACACCGTGCGGTTATAGATGAAGGAGTTCAGATCCTTGTAGAAGATCGCCGCCGACACATAGCCCTTGCGGCCGAAGTATTTTTCCACCGACAGGTCGAAGGCATTGGCCTTCCACGGACGGATCTGGGCGTTGCCGCCGCCGCCTTGCCAGTAGATGCGCTGACCGCCGAACTGCACCGGGGCGTCGGAATTGAGCAGCACGCCGTAGGTGGTGCCCGACGACATGTCGTCCATGCGCGGACGGGCGATGGTCGTGCCTGCACCGAAGCGGACGGTCAGGTCCGGCGCGATGAGGAAGTTCAGGTTCAGGCTGGGCAGGGTGTCGCCATAGCTGTCGCCATCGGTGACCAGACGATTGCCCGTGTCGTTGATGAACATCGAGGTCGCCGACTGGGTCGCCTTCTGGCGCTGGACACCGATATTCCCGTTGACCGGCACGCCGAAGACTTCGGTGTTGATGTCGGCCTTGAGGTACCAGACGTCGATGGTTTCAGAGACGCTCCAGTCGCGCTTGACGTCGTTGGCGTCGTTCGACTCGGTCAGCTTGAACAGGCCGTCGCGATACATGGCCAGCGAGTCGTAGGAGATCATGCCCGACGTGCTGCCCAGGAAGGAGGCATCGGTGACGCCGAGGCGGTACTTTTCCGGCACCAGCATCTTGTCGACGGTCGCAAAGCTCATATAGGCGGCGACTTCGGCCTTCGACTTGGTGTGGTCGTTACGGTTGAAGCCGAAGCTGATCTTGGAGAACGGACCGGAATTCAGGGTGCGTTCCGCCGCCAGCTTGACGATGTCCATTTCGTCTTCGACGTGCGGCGCACGGAAGAAGCCCGCGCGGTTGGTCACGCCGCCCCATCCGCCCGGATCGGTCAGGTAGATGGTGTTGAAGTCGGCGTAATTGACCGTACCCTTAAGCACGTAGGCGTGGTTTTCGCCGACCTGATCGAAGGAGATGGTGTCGGTCGCGCCCGAACCCGACGGGCCGGTGCCGGCGGTCGATTCGATGATGATGTCATCGCGCTCGACCTTCTGGGTCGACAGGTCCGCGATCAGCGTCCAGTCGTCGGTCAGCTTATAGGCGGTGTTCCAGCCGAAGGCCTGAACGGTTGAATTGCGCAGGTTGGTGTAGTTTTCGACGACCGTCTTCACACCGGTGAACACGCCGTGGCTGACATAACCGCCCGAGGTGGTGTAGCCGGGCTGCAGCGCCGAGGAGCTCCAGTACAGCGGATATTCGAGGCGGGCGATCTTCTGAAGCTCTTCGAACTCCGAATAATAGCCGTCGAAGGTCATGTGCAGCTTGTCGTTCGGCTTCCATTCGACGACGCCGATATAGCCGTCGCGCGTCAGGTTGGAGGACTGCACGGCGCTCTTCTGGCCGCCCGGCACGAAGGTGCCATCGCCGAGGGCCGGCAGGTCACCGTCGCCCCACGGCTCAAGGCGCGTGAGCTGATAGGGCGACTTGGTGTGGGCATAGCCCAGAGCCACGCCCAGCGTCTTGTTGAAGAACTGGTCGATATAGTTGATCGAATAGCGTTCGCCGTCATTCTTCAGGCCGCCGACAGCGGCTTCTTCGGAATTGTATTCCTTACGGGCGTTGAGCGCGATGACCTTGCGGCCATAGGCCAGCGGACGAACGGTCTGAAGGTCGGCGGTGCCGGCGATGCCCTGCGTGACCATGGCGGCGTTCGGCGTCTTGTAGACCAGCACCTGAGAGATCAGTTCGGACGGATACTGGTCGAATTCCACCGAGCGGTTGTCGTTGGTCGACACCTGCTCGCGGCCGTTCAGCGTTGTGACCGTATAGTCGGGGCCAAGGCCGCGAACCGACAGGGTCTGGGCGCGGCCATTGGTACGCTGAGCCGCGATACCGGGCAGGCGCGAGATCGATTCGGCGATCGACTGATCCGGCAGCTTGCCGATGTCTTCGGCCGAAACGACTTCGACGATGTTGGAGTTGTTTTTCTTGGTGGCAATCGCGTTCTGGATGCCGCGGCGGATGCCGGTGACCACCACTTCGGTCACTTCGTCCTTCTTGTCCGTCGCCTGAGCCTCCTGCGCGAACGCAGGGGCGGCGGACAGGGCAAGCGAGGTGGCAAGCGCTATGCCCGCCCCGCTGCACAGCAAGGTGGCGCGGCGGAACGAGCCGTGTCCAGTTTTCATGATGTAGAGCCTTCCTGACAGTTTATTATAGATCGCAAACACTTCTGGTTCGCGTGGCAACGTTCTGGTTCCCTGTAACTTCTCCAGTGGACCTCTGACGGGTCCTGAGGCGGGTGTATGACATGGCGTTCATGTTTTTGCAACTGAGTGAAAATTTACGGGCCGCATTCGGATGCGTTTTGAGGCGCGCTTGTGGCGTGAAAGCTACGTTTCACCGATGATTGTCCGATAAAGGGGCGTATTTTTCCGAAATTTTTCGCAATTGCAGCAAATAAATATCAAAAGAAGTGAGTAAAATCAGCGCTACTGAATTTGCAAAATAATGCAAAAAATTACAAATTGCTGCAAAATTGCTGCGGTAGCGATATCAGGGACAGATTGGTCCTTAGCCGCCGCAGCTTTCGCGCACGACCAGCTCGGTCGGCAGGCGTTCGGGCAGCATGTCGCCGTCATTGAGCGCGCTCATCAGCTTGGACACCATCAGGCGACCGGCGCGCGACAGGTCCTGCGAAATGGTGGTCAGCATCGGGTGAGAATAGGCGGCGAGCTGGATATTGTCGTAGCCGACCACCGATACATCGCCGGGTACGCTGCGTCCGGCGCGGTTCAGGCCCTTGATGGCCCCCATGGCGATAATGTCCGAGGCGCAGAAGACGCCGTCGAACTCGACGCCCTTGAAATGCAGGTGAGCGATGGCCGCCTGTGCCGATTCGCGCTCGAAATGGCAGGGGACGACCAATTGCGGATCGAAGCGCAGACCGGCATCGCTCAGCGCATTGAGATAGCCCTGATAGCGCTGCTTCATTTCCGGCGCTTCGCCCGTATCGCCCAGATAGACGATGCGTTTACGCCCCAGTCGCGCCAGATGCGCCGTGGCGCGCGTGCCGCCGTGCAGGTTGTCCGAGCCGACGCTGCAATAGGTCTGGCCCGGGATTTCCGCACCCCAGACGATGAAGTTGCGGTGCGACCTCATCAGGTGATTGAAGCGTTCGTGCAGATAGGACTGCCCCAGAAAAATCACCCCGTCGGCGCGGATGTTCTGCATCAGGCTCGACAGGTCGTGCTGGTTCTTGGGCGTCAGGTGAGACAACAGAAGATCGCAGCCCATATCGCGCGCCGCTTCGCCGACATCGGAGATCATCTCCAGATAAAAGGGGTCGGAAAAGCGGCCCTCGCGGCCATGCGGCGGCGGGATGACGATGGCGATGGTGGCGTTGGCACCTGACATAGGCACCGGCGCATCGGCATCGATGAAATAGTTCTGCTCGCGCGCCAGCGTCCAGATGCGGCGCTTGGTGACGCGATTTACCGACGGCGAATCGGCCAGCGCCCGCGACACGGTGGCCACCGACACGCCGGCAAGGCGGGCTATGTCCTGAAGGCGGGGCTTAGGCGGCAAACGGGTCTTCCTTCGTGTGTCAGCGGCTGCCGCCCTCGATCACGCTCAGCGGCGGATTGAGGTTGAGGCTGATGCGGTCGTAATAGCGACCGTTTTCGGCCTGTATCACATTATAGCCGGGGCTCAAGGGGACGCTTTTGAAAACGACCAGCCCGTTGGCCGGGGTCTGGGTGGCGATTTTCGCGCCGTTGACGCTCAGGCTGATCTGCGGCTGGTTGGTGTAGATGCGGATATCGATGCGCGCGGATGTGCGCTCATAAAGACGACGCGCGGCGATATAGACCACGGGAGCCTTCGACCACTGTGCCTTATAGTACCAGAAGGCGTCCTTTTGCGTCTGACGGTCGTAGGAGACAAGGCCGGTATCGTCGAGGCCTGCGCGCGTCCCGGCGTTCAGCGAATCGGCGGGGGCGTCGAACATCTGGTTCACGAAACGGCCCCAGACGAAGGGACGCGGTTCAATCGCCGCCCACATCTGTTCGTGCCATTGGGCCTGCGCCTGTTCGCCGTGCCATCCGGCGTCGGGCTTAAGGCCTTCGGGCGCGCCGTCCTGATGCGCAGGACTGCCCGGCGCGCCATAGGCTGTCAGGGCCAGCGCGCGTCTGGGCGCGCGCTTGTGGAAGGCGTCGGCCCATTGGGCGAAACCGGTGGCGTCCGAAGCCGCCGCGTTCGGACTGAGGCGCGCAAAGCCGCTTAAGGTCGTGATCTGCGAACGGACGTCGTCATCCGCGCCAGGCGTTTGCGTATAAAGCACCGGGCGCGTCGGGTCTTCGGTGGCGGCCAGCGTGTTGAGCGTGCGCAGCAGGGCCAGAGTGGCCGGGTCGCTGCCGTCGACGGTCCCAAGGCCCCAGGCGATGATCGAGGGATGGTGCCGGTTCTGGCGGATCAGTTCGCGCCATTGCTGCGCAGCATTTTCACCGAAGGCCTGACCCGTGCCGGGCGCACCGCCCAGAGGCAGGTCGCTGAGGACCAGCAGGCCGCGCCGGTCGGCCTCGTCATAGACGGCCTGAGGCTGTGGCCCCTGCGGCAGGCGGATGGCAGTGACGCCCATCTCGCTCATCAGGTCGAAATCCTCGGCGATGTCGGCACGGGTGACGGCGGTGCCTTTACCCGGACGGGCGGGATTATAGACGACGCCGTTGACCGCATAGGGCTGAGCGTTGAGCAGCAGGCCTTTCAGAGGATCAAAGCTCACGGTGCGGATGCCGAAGGTGGTCGAGGTCTTGTCCAGCGTCGCATTGTCGTCGGTGATTTCCGTGACGGCCGTATAGAGGTACGGATCGTCATGGCCGTTCCACAGATGCGGCGACATAAGTTCGCCGCTCAGTTCGGCGCGTCCGGTGCCCCCGGCGGAGACATTGACGGCCTTCGAGGCATTGAACACCGGCTTGCCCGCCGCGTCGAAGATACGCGTCTGCACGATCAGCTTTGTTGCGTGGCTGCGCTGATTGCGGACGGCGACGCTGAGGCTGAGTTTGGCGGCGCGCGGGGCGATGTCGGTGCTTTTGACGCTGACTGGCGGGGCGGCGTGATCCAGCCAGTCGAAACCGGCATCGCGCGTTTCGATCAGCGAGACGCCGCGGTTGAGCCCGCCGAACACCGTCTGATGCCCGTCGGGGCTGGCGACCTGCGGCCAGACGGCGTTGGAAACGCGCATGGCGATGACATTACGCCCGGAGGTGATCAGTCTGGAAATATCGTGGCGAAAGGCCGTTGTGCCGCCTTCGTGGCGGGCGACGAAGCGCCCATTGATAAACAGGTCGCCGACAAGGGCGGCGCCATCGAACTGAATGTACAGGCGGCGATTGGCGGGCAGGGGCTTAAGGTCGAGGGTTTTGCGGTACCAGACCGTGCCGCGGTAATAGTCGCCACCATCGTCGCCATCGGCAGCGTTGTAGCTGTGGGGGAGGGTCGTCAGCCGCCAGTCTGCGTCGCGGAAATCGCTGGCCTCGGCCCCTTTGGCGTCGGCGCGCAGAAAGCGCCAGCCCGTATCGAGCGCGATGCGCGCCTGCGCGGCGGCGGTCTCACACGACAGGGCGCTGAGGCTGAGGCAGAGCGCGGCGAGGGCAAGAAGTCGGGGCATGGGCTGCACCTGTTGGGTTTGGTTTTCGGTGTCTGCTTTAGGTTTGGCGGCGCATTATGCAGTTAATATGGCTGCAAATAAGACCGCTGCCGACAAAGGCATTCGGATCGGTTTAGAGTCCCGAATGTCATGATTCGCTGGACTTTATGGTGGAAAGCGAGGAAATGGGCTTGATTTAAATGTTATATTATAACATATTGAGCGAGCCTGTTTTTCTTCGCGCCCTCCCCTTGTAAACAGTTACGGTATAACATATGTCTGAGGTCCAGTCCGATCAACCTCCGGTTCTTATGACCACCGCACCCGATCCCAAGCCGACTTCGTGGCCGAAAAACGGCTGGATGGACGCCAGCGCCATTGGCCTGTCGGGCCTGTGCCTTGCGCACTGCCTGCTGCTGCCGTTCGCCGTGGCGGCCCTGCCGGTGGCGGGGCAACTGGCCGGACACCACGTGGTGCATCAGGTACTTATCCTCATCGCGGCTCCGCTGAGCGTATGGACCCTGTCGCGTTCGGGCGGCTGGAAAAAGCCGCTGGTGGCCGGTCTGGCCGTCGGTGGTCTGGGGCTTCTGGGGCTGGCTGCTTTCGTGCCGGTTCTGGCGGCGCACGAAACCCTGATCAGCGTCTTCGGCGCGGGCCTTGTCGCCGTCGCCCATTATCTCAACAGCCGCCTGCACCGCCGCAAACACAGCCGCGCTTGAGGTTTCGCCTGCTATTCAGCAGGCACGCGCACCGTATAGCCGTTTTCGCGCAGACGGTTCAGCAGCACATCCTCATCGAACAGGTAATAGCCGATCGGCAGGATCATCACGCTGCGTTTGGTCTGGCGGATGCTTTCCACGATGGCATCAAAAACGATATCGTCATATGTCCCTTTTGTCTGCAGGGGGGAGCGTTGGCACTCCGGAGGCGGTATCTTACTGGCCAAACTGGCTCTCAGGGTTTTTACGTCGCCGGAAGCCCATGCGGCGGCTTCTTTTTCCCTGTTCGCCAATACGATGTCGGTGGCGTCGAGCAAACGTCTGAAGCAATGGATCTGCGTGTCCATCGGGATTTCCGTGGGGCGGGGTGTCTGCTCTCTGAGGTCGCGGTAGATGACAAAGTCCACCGGCACCTTATGTTTGCTGGCGACGGCCTTAAGCCGGTTGATGACGACGCTTGTGGAAAGCCCGGCGCGTGACACGACGCCATCATACAACAGGTTGGCTGCCCAGTAGGGCTGCTGACTGAGGATCAGGGATTGATCGAGGCCATGAGTCCGGATCAGTCCCCGGGCACGTTCATAATCTTCCGAAGGCAGGACATCGCTGAGGGTCTGCCCCTCCGGCAGGGCGGTCAGGGACCGCGGGTAGGCCGACAGAACAACGGTCGGTGGCAGGTAAAGCTTTTCGGCCCCGGCGACGATGCGGTCGATCCGCGTACTGTCCCATTTGGTGTTTCGCTTAATGTTGGCGTAGCCGATGATCCAGACCACGTGGTCACCCTTGACCACCCGCCACAAGGCCGGACCGGCAGAGGTCTTGGCGACCGTCACCTCGGCAATATCCCAATCCGGGTCGCTATTCCCGGAATGTGCCTTTGTCTGTGCCAGCGCAGGCGTGACGATAAGCAGGCATAGTCCGATCAGTATGGTCTTGAACATCTGGTTTCCCCCGTCTTTGTTTTGCACAA
>JASGGL010000109.1:0-10035 GCA_047605065.1 Asticcacaulis sp. | reverse complement strand
GACTCGCGCGGCTATTACCGCACGTCGGAGACCGTGGTTCAGACCCTGACCGCCGCCGAACTGGCCGAGGTATCGAGCGTCTATTCCGGCTTCGGGCGCAATCTGGATCAGCCGTCGGGCAATGCGACGGCCTGGCTGGCTCCCGATCTCGACAAGTTTGCGGCCAAGTACAATATCTATTGCAATTGCGGCATCTATGCCCTGACCGATATCAACAACTCCTCGGCGCGCGGGCAGTGGATCACGGTCGATGAAACCGACTCCGGTGCCTTCCTGCAGGCCGATTTCAAGTTCACGGCGCTGGGTCTGCCCTGGCGCGGCGATGCTGGCCTGCGCTATTTCAAGACCGATCAGCGTTCGTCCGGTTACGCGGCGGTGGGCTCGGTCATCAAGCTGGTCGAAGCCACGCGCACCTATGACATGACGCTGCCGTCCTTCAATCTGGCCGCCGATGTCACCGACGATATCGTCTTCCGCGTCAGCGCCGCCGAAACCATCGCTCGCCCGTCGATCTCAAGCCTGACCCCCGGCGGCGACGTCGCCATTCAGGGGGCCAATCGCTCCTATTCGCGCGGCAATCCGGACATCAATCCGACCAAGTCGAAAAACCTCGACCTGTCGCTGGAATGGTATCCCGCGCCGAACTCGATCTACGCCTTTGGCCTGTTCTACAAGAAGATCGACACCTTCGTGCAGACCCTGCGTCAGGACATCCCGTTCAACCAGCTGGGCCTGCCCGCGTCGCTGCTTGATGGCACGACGGCGACGGCCACCGATATCTTCGCCGTCAGCCAGCCGGTCAATTCGCCGGGCGGCGATCTGAAAGGCTTCGAGATCAATGCCCAGCAGCAACTGACCTTCCTGCCCGGTTTCTGGAAGAACTTCGGCGTACTGGCCAACTACACCTATGTCGACTCGACGATCGATTATCTGACCTCGACCACGCCGGGCGCACCGACCATCTCGGAAACCCTGGTGGGCCTGTCGAAAAACGCCGCCAACTTCACCCTCTATTATGAGACGGAAAAGTTTTCGATCCGGGGCTCGGTTGCCTATCGTGAAGGCTATCTGACGGCGGTGCCGTCCAATGACGGCAACACGGTCGCCGGCACCAACGAAACCACCAATGTCGACATGCAGGCCTCCTACAGCGTCACCCCGAAGCTGAAGCTGAGCCTTGAGGGCATCAACCTGACCGATGAGTTCAACGATCAGTATGTCGATGCGACCAACCGTCTGAATGTGCGCTCGCACACCGGTCGGCAGTTCTTCCTGAGTGCCCGATACAGTTTCTGATCGGGATGCGTTTCGCGGGCCGGCCTCCCGTCCGTCCGCCCGGCGTGACCCTGCGCCAAGCCGCTGGTCCTCTTCCCCGGAGGACCGGCACCACCTCCGGCACGGTTGCACCCCCGCAGCCGTGCCTTTTCTTTTCCGGCAGATGGTTCTAGCTTCGGATAAAATAAATCGCATGCAGGGAAACATGTTCGAACTGAGCCAGATACGCTGCTTCGTGACGGCAGCCGAAGAACTGCACTTCGGGCGGGCGGCCGCGCGACTGAACATGACCCAACCGCCGCTCAGCCGCCAGATTCAGGTGCTTGAACGTATTCTGGGGGTGCCCCTGTTCGAGCGCACCAGCCGCAGCGTGAAACTGACTCCGGCGGGGCGGGTCTTCCTGCCGGAGGCGCGACGCATCGTCTGGCTGGCCGAAAGCGCTACGCTGGCGGCGCGCAAGGTGGCTCAGGGCGATGCCGGGCGCATCGGCATCGGCTTCACCGCCGTTTCCGGCTACAGCTTCCTGCCGCAGATCGTGGCGCAGGCCCGCGCACGCCTTCCCAATATCGAGCTGGACCTGCGCGAAATGGTGTCGAGCCAGCAGGTCGAGGCGCTGCAAACCGGCCTGATCGATATCGGTTTTCTACGTCAGCCACTGGAGCGCCATGAGTTTGAAAGCGAGCGCGTGGTCAGCGAAGGGCTGATCGCCGCCCTGCCGACAGGAGATGCGCGTCTGACCGCGCCGGACCTGACGCTTAAGGCCTTCGACGGGTCGCCGCTGATCATGTATTCGCGCGAAGGTGCCAGCTACTTCCACAACATGCTGATGGGGCTGTTTTCCGCCGCCGAGGTCAGGCCCGACTATGTGCAGCAAGTGACGCAGATCCATTCCATGCTGGGGCTGGTTCGTGCCGGACTGGGTGTGGCCATCGTCCCGCGAACGGCCATGGGGCTGCAATTTGCCGGTGTGCATTACCGCGATATTGCCACGGTTCCGGAAAAGCCGGTGGAACTTTATATGGTCTGGCGGCGCGGCAACGCCAATCCGGCGCTGGGGGCCGTACGCGACCTGTGCTCGGAAGTCGCCCCGAAAACGGTTTAAATCAACTCCGGTCCCACGGATGCGTCAGGGTCGGGGCGTTGACGTGACGTTTATGCGTAAAGCGGATCTCCGCGCCGCTGCCCGGAGCGAGGTCCAGCGTCACCTGATTGTTATTGAGTGCGGTTGTGTCCTTGCCGATGGTCATGCCGGTGAACTGATGCTCGCCATAGCCGCCCGCCTGAAGCGTGACGGTGCGGGCGCGGAACGGGTGCGTGTTGACAAGCGTGACCGTCGTGCCCGTATCGCTGAGCGCGCTGACCAGAGCCGCCACGTCTTCGGGCAGGCCGGCTCTGCGTCGGACCGGATCGAAATAACGCAGCCGGGCATAGAGGAGCGCGCCGCCCTGAGGCGCGGACGTCTTCGACCAGGTGGGCCGCGCGATATGGATGGCCCCGCACATCAGATGCAGCAGGGAGGTGACCACGGCGGGGTTGAACTTCAACAGCGCGTCGGCCAGACGGGTCTCCTTCGTCGTCGTATCCTTCGAGAGGGCGTCCATCTTCTGCGCACGCTGACGAGCGTGGCGCGAAGGGCGGTGACCGGATAGGCAGGGTTTTTGCCGGTCAGATACTGCACCCACGGATGGCTGGTGTCGGCACGGGCATAATCGTCATCGCGCATCGACATGTACCAGATGTCGAGGCCGTTGGCGCGGTAAGGGCCGGGTTTGTAGCTGTACCATCCCGGCTTTCCAGAGGGGGTTGGGCCGTACATGGTCGGCGCGCTGAGGACGCCGTCTATCGTCCTGGCCTGTGCATTGATGGCGGCATTCTGATCGCGCCAGACCTGAAGATATTTATCATCGCCAGTCAGCAGATAGGCATTGAGGAAGGCGACGATCGAACGCGGCACGCGGTTTCTGTCCTCGCGCTTGCCGGTGACCGGATCGACGGGCGAGAAACCCCAGCCATAGACATTGCCCCACCATTCCTTGCGCGGGCCGCCGACGCGGCCTTTGAGGTCGACATAGCTCGGCAGGATGTTGCCGTTCTTTTTCGCACGCCCGATCCACGCGTCGAGATAGCTGGTGATCCAGTCACGGTATTTGCGTTCGCCCGAAATCATATAGGCGTTCATGACCAGACTGGTCGCCTGAAGGTTCAGCGGGCTGTCGCCCACTATGTCGGTATATTCGGCATAGTGATCCAGCGTTTCCTGATAGGTCGATTCCCCGTGCTCCATGAAAAAGCCGGTCGGATCGAAGGGGTCGCCTGCCCAGTCGAGCGGCGTCGCCTTATGCAGCATCGGCCCCTTTGAGCCATTGATCATCGAGCGGATGATCTTGCGTTTAGGGTCATAGTTCGGCGCCGTCTTGTCCTCACCGGTATAGAAACCGGAAAAGCGGCGGGCGCGTTCCTGAAACTTTGGATCGCGCGGAGCGGACAGGCCCATCAGGTTGAAGACCGACAGGCCCTCGGACAGGTGCTGCCAGTCGTTCATCACCGGAAATTCGCGGTAATACATACCGTCGCGTGCCACAGGCGTTTCGACGGTTTTTGCCGCCGTATACTGCTTCAGGTGGCCTTCCCATGCCTGGGTATAGAGGTCGAGCACCCTGTCCGAACCGCCCAGCGCGTGCAGATGCGGCCACTCGTTACAGTTTTCGATGGCGTCGTCCGGGCCGTCATTGGCCCCCCAGCGTTCGAAGCACTGGAAATAGCCGCGTTCATCGAAATAGCGGGCGTAGAAGGCTTCGACGGCCTCGCTTTCGACACGCAGCAGCTCGCGTTGCAAAAGCGCCCATTCCGGCGGGCTCATCGGGGTGGTGAGCGTGGCATCGGCGGCGCGCGCCGTAAGGGGCAGGACGCTGAACGCTGCGCTTGCACTGGCGCAAAGGAGGAACTGGCGGCGGTTCATCAGTCGATCTTCAGTCGTTCAATCTTGCCGGTGATCAGGCCGAAGGCCAGCATGGTCACGATGCAGTGGATGCCGACATAGATCAAGGCACCGTCGAACGAACCGGTCACGGCGACGATATAGCCGATGACGATGGGGGTAACGATGCCTGCCGTATTGCCGAACATGTTGAACACCCCGCCCGCCAGTCCGATATATTCGCGCGGCGCGACATCCGACACGACGGCCCAGCCCAGAGAGGCCACGCCCTTACCGAAGAAGGCGATGGCCATGAGCGTGATGACCAGCCATTCCTGATCGACATAGGCACAGGCGATGATCGACAGGGCCAGCGTCATGCCGACGAAGATCGGGATCTTGCGCGAGCGGCTGACGTTTCCGGATTTTTTCAGCAGATAGTCCGACAGGAAGCCCCCGACCAGCCCGCCGACAAAGCCGCATAATGCCGGGGCAGCGGCGGCAAAGCCTGCCTGTACGATATTGAGGCCGCGCTCCTTGACCAGATAGATGGGGAACCACGTCACGAAGAAATAGGTCAGGACGTTGATGCAGTATTGCGCCAGATAGATGCCGACCAGCATGCGATTGGTCAGAAGCAGTTTCAACCGCGACAGGCTGAACCCACCGGCCTTATCGCCCTTCGGCTTGGCCTCCATGCTGACCGCCCCGCCGTCCTTCATGACGGCCAGTTCGCCGGCATTGACCCACGGGTGCTTTTCCGGGCTCGAGATGAAGCGCGCAAAAAGGAAGGCGGCGACGAGGCCCAGCGCCCCCATGAACCAGAAGACCATGCGCCAGCCGTGTTCGTGCACCAGCCAGGACATCAGGGGTGCGAAGGCGACCAGTGCGAAATACTGCGCCGAATTGAAGATGGCCGAGGCCGTGCCGCGTTCGGACGCCGGAAACCACGCGGCGACGATGCGGGCATTGCCGGGAAAGGACGGCGCCTCGGCCAGACCGACGAGGAAGCGCAGAATGAACAAAGAGCCGACGATCGACAGGCCGCCTATGAAGCCGACAAAACCCTGCATAGCGGTGAAAATAGACCACAGGGCGATGGCTCCGACATAGACGCGTTTGACGCCGAACCGGTCGAGCAGCGCGCCGCCGGGGATTTGCGCGGCGACATAGGCCCAGCCGAAGGCCGACAGGATGAAGCCCATCTGCACCGGATCGAGGCCCAGCGCCTCGGACGCCGCCGACCCCGCAATGGAAAAGGTCGAGCGGTCGGCATAGTTGATCGTCGTGATGAGGAACAAAAAGGCGATCAGAGCATAGCGGGTATGGCTGGGCGTGGGCGTAGCGGCCTGCGTCAACGCAGCCGGCCGTGAGGCGCTGTCTGGCATGGTTTCACTCTCTCTGTATTCATACCGCCCGTGTATCGCTGAGTGAGATCAGCCGATCCGGACACGTTTATTGATGACAGTTACGCATAGTTTTCTGACCTTGGGGAGGTCTTGATTGCGCTATTCATTGCGTTCCACGCATGGATCGATGCCGCCTTTGGCTTGGACGCTGGCGGTGCGTGCCGATAGCGTCCTCTCATCAGGTATATGCCGCCGACGACGCCCTTTTTGGGGGCATCGCCTGTCGGCGGGCGTCTCACCCCATAAAAAGTTCAGTACACACGGAGGTCTGCAATGGCTGGCATTAGCCCCAAGGAAATGGCGCAAACGATTGGCACGGGGCTGTTGTCCTTCCCGGTGACGCATTTCGACGCCGATAACCGCTTCGACGAAGGCCCTTACCGCGAACACTGCGCGTGGATGCTGGAAAAGCCGCTGGCGGGCCTGTTCGCCGCCGGGGGCACCGGTGAGTTCTTTTCGCTCAGCCTGACCGAGGTGCGCGACGTGGTTGCCGCCGCCGTGAAGGAGGCGAAGGGCAAGGTGCCGGTCGTCGCCGGTTGCGGCTATGGCACGCAGATCGCGGTGGAGCTGGCGCAATCGGCGGAACAGTCGGGTGCGGACGGCATCCTGCTCTTGCCGCCCTATCTGATCAGCGGCAAGCAGGACGGTTTCGAAGCCCATATCGATGCGGTGTGTAAATCGACGAAGCTGGGCGTCATCGTCTATAACCGCGACAACGGCATCATCGAGGACGAGGCCCTGGCCCGTCTGTGTGACAACAACCCCAATCTGGTCGGCTATAAGGACGGGGTCGGCGACATCGAGCTGATGACGCGCATCTATACCCGCATGGGCGACCGCCTGACCTATATTGGCGGCTTGCCGACGGCGGAAACCTTCGCCGCGCCGTATCTCAAGATGGGCGTGACCACCTATTCCTCGGCGATTTTCAACTTCCTGCCCGACTGGGCGCTCAGCTTCTATCAGGCGGTGCGTGCCGAGGATCAGGCGGCGGTTCTGGCGGGGCTGCGCGATTTCGTCATGCCGTACATCGCTCTGCGCAATAAGGGCAAGGGTTACGCCGTCTCTATCGTTAAGGCCGGGATGCAGGCCATTGGCCGCCCCGCCGGTTCGGTGCGCACGCCGCTGAGCGACCTCAGCGAAGCGGAGGTCGAAGAACTCAAGGCCCTGATCGCCAGGGTTCAGCCGACGGCGCTGAAGAGCGCAGCCTGATGAGACTGCCGCGCCGCCAGATGATCGGAGGCGCGGTGGCCGCCTTCGGCATCGCCTCGCTGGCCTCCGGGACGGAGGCCGCGATTAAAGCGCCTGTGGCCGCCACGGCCCATGGCCGGGTGCGGGGCCGCGTCGAGCGCGGCATCAGCGTCTTCAAGGGCGTGCGTTACGGGGCCGATACGGCCCCGAACCGTTTCCGTCCGCCGCGCCTGCCCGAAGCGTGGACAGGTATCCGGGATGCTTTCGACTATGGTCCGGCCTGCCCACAGCGCGGCGCGAAGGGTCCGGCCAGCGAAGACTGTCTGTTTCTGAATGTCTGGACGCCGGGTCTTGATCGGGGGTCTAAGCGGCCTGTGCTGGTCTATCTGCACGGAGGGGCGCACGCCACCGGCGACGGCTCGTCCCCGCTCTATGACGGGGTCAATCTGGCGCGTCGCGGCGATGTCGTCGTGGTAACGCTCAATCACCGGCTCAATGTGCTGGGCTACGGCTATTTCGCACGGCTAGGCGCTGCGGCGGGCGATGCGGACTTCGACTGGTCCGGCAATGTCGGTCATCTCGATATCATTCAGGCGTTGCAATGGGTACGCGACAATATCGTCGCGTTCGGCGGCGATCCGTCGAATGTCACCCTGTTCGGGCAGTCGGGTGGCGGCGGCAAGATCGTCGGCCTGATGGCCATGCGTGCCGCCGACGGACTTTATCGTCAGTGCCTGACCATGAGCGGTCAACACGTCACGGCGTCAGCGCCGCTCAACGCCACGCGCCGCGCCGAAGCCTATATGAAGACGCTGGGCCTGACGCCGGATCAGGTGTCGCGGCTGAAAACCCTGCCCGTTGCCGACCTGATCGCGGCGCTCGATACGCCCGACCCCATCGTGGCGCGCGACAAGGTGCTGTTTGCCGCCACGCTCGACTATAAGAGCCTGTTCCGCCATCCCTTCTACCCCGACGCTCCGGACGAGACCGCTCAGGTGCCGCTGATCATCGGCAATACCCTGCATGAGACCGCCGCCTTCATGCGCGAGACCATGATTGCCAATGACACGACGTGGGAGACTCTGCCGCAAAGGCTGGCGAAGGAGATGCTGGTCGATATGTCGCCGGAATACGTCATCGCCCACTATAGGCAATGGTATCCTGAGATGACGCCGTCTCAGGTGCTGCGCGCGGCGGCGACGGCGGGCCGAAGCTGGCGGCCCCACCTCATTCAGGCCGAAGAGCGCGGCAAAAAGCAGACGCCGACCTGGATGTATCAGCTCGATTTCGGCTCACCGCTCTATGACGGGCGTCTGGGGGCCTATCACAGCTACGATATCGGGCTGATCTTCGACAATGTCCGCGTACCGGAGGCCAATTGCGGCACGACGCCGGAAGAGATTGCCGCCGCTCAGGGCGTTGCCGATCAGATGAGCGCCATGCTCATTCAGTTCGCCCGCACCGGCAATCCGCAGACGGATGCGCTGCCGCCATGGCCGCGTTACGAGTTGAACCGCCGGGCGACCATGGTTTTCGATAGGGTGTCGCACATAGAGAACGACCCGCGCGGGCAGGAGCGGCGACTCTTCGCCAGCGTGCCCTATATCAAGCCGGGGACCTGACGGTTTCGGCGTGCGTCTCAGGCGAGGTTAGGGTTTCCGTTCTTTCAGCGGGTACGAAATGATCAGGGTCAGAGGGTCTTTGCCCGTCTGCCGGATACCGACATTGGCCCCGCTATAGAGATAGGCAGCCATACCGGCGCTCAGCGGCCGTGTCTCGCCGTCCGAGGTCACTTCGCCGGTGCCTGACACCACATAATAGACCTCGTCGTGGTCGATAAGGTGCAGACCGATGGCCGAGCCGGGGTGCAGGACGCGCTTGCGGAACTCCATGCTGCGGTTGGGGGCCTGATCGCTGATGCGATAGGAGGTGCTGAGCCCGATCCTGCCGTGCGGGTTCGGTTCGGTCTTTTCGATCGTCCGCTCGTCGACGATCACCATAGGTCCGACCGCAGGCTGGGCGCTGGCCGCAGAGGCTGCGATGAGCCAGAAAGCGGTAAAACAGAGTCTGGTCCTGTGCGGCATGGAGTCTCTCCCGTTCGTTGTGACGCGGCATCATAGCGTGCGCGCCTGCGCAGATCAGTGCGAATGCGGCATGGATATATTCAGCAATCGAAAGCGCTGTAAGGGTTTGAGGCAGGATTTCGTTTTACTGAAAATCGGGAAATTTCCCTTAATGATTGTGCGAGTCTGGGTTGATTTTTACTGTCAAACACACGCATTTACTGGCGAAAACTCTACACAAACGTGTTATTTGGGGTAAAATTAGCCCGTTATAAACGATTTTGGCGATTTCATCGTCCCGGCTATTTTCAATCAGGAGTGGTGAATGTTTGATCTCATTTCCTGCGTCCGTGATCTGCACGATTTGCGTCTTGTCGCGCTGGCGGCAGCTATTTGTGTGCTGGGGTGTGCGACCCTTCTGCTGCTTCTGAGGCGCGCCGAGGAATGCCGCACGGCGATCCGGCCCATCTGGCTGGGGCTTGCCGCTTTTTCCGGCGGGATCGGCGTGTGGTCGACCCATTTTGTCGCCATGCTGGCCTATCAGAGCCCGATGCCGATGACGTTCGACCTGTCGCAGACCCTGTTGTCGATCGGCTATATCTTCATGCTGTGGGGCGGGGCGCTCTATCTGCTCTTCCCGGCCCGGACATGGCCCGGAGCCATAGGCGCGGGCGTGATGTTCGCCGCAGGGGTCGCCGCCATGCACTATACGGGCATGATGGCCATCCGCCTGAGCGCGCAAATCCATATCGATATCGTTCCCTGTGTCATCGGGGTGGTTCTGGCGGCGGTGCTGTTTTCACTGGCCTTTGCGGTTCGTGTCCGTGCGGCCTCTCGGTGGCAGTTGCCGGCGGCGCTGGGTTTGCTGGTCCTTGGGATTGTCGCCCTGCATTTCACCGGCATGAGCGCGGTCAGTTTTACCCCCGATCCGCGCATTGTCACACCGGACAGCGGAATCGACCGCAACTGGCTGATCGTGTCGATCGTCGGCGTGACCTGTCTTCTTATCTGTGTGGCCACGCTGGCGGTTTTCCTCGACCGCTACCTGACCGATCTGCGCGGCCTTATCGATGCGACCATGGAAGGCTTTGTGGTGGTGCGTGAAGGACGCATCGTGCAGGCCAATGATGCCCTGTGTCACCTGAGCGGCTATAGCCAGAGCGAACTGACCTCGCAGCGT
>JASGGL010000108.1:0-10086 GCA_047605065.1 Asticcacaulis sp. | reverse complement strand
ACTTTTGGGCATATCGCTCTAACCGCAACGGACCGACATGACCAAAAGTGTGAAGCGGTTTTGGGCAATAATATCGCGACAAAACAGAATTTTAGAGCGGGGTGATGTTTCAGTCTGAAATCACCACGCTCTAGAGCCGTGCCAGCAGAGCCTCTTCGTCCGGAGAGGCTGCGACCTCTATGTTTAGGCCGGTGGGGGGTAAATTTCCAGCGAAATTCAGGCCTTCACGCAGACGCCCGGCAATGGCCTGCGAAAGGCAAAGGATGTGAGGGGCGGCCTTGGGCCGGGGACCGGTCAGATAGGGGATGCAGGCGTCGGCCGCGCGGGCCGAATGTAGCAGTATATGGGTGATGTCGCTCATCTGCGCCCGTGCCATGGCCGCTTCACGTACTACGGTGCGGTAAACGAGGGCCGGAGTCATATCCAGTTCCGGCAGGGCGGTGGTCAAATCGCGCGCCGGGGTTTCGGGTCTCAGCCACAGGAGGCGGCCTTTGGGGCTTTCAGCCCGGAGGAGACGGATCAGGTCGCCGGCATCGCCTGACGCGCTATGGATGCCGGTAAAGCCTGCCTCACGCGCGGCCTGAGCCGTGGCATCGCCGACCGCCCATACGGTCTGATGGCGCGCCGTGTGTCGCGCCGCGTAGATGTCGAGGGCATTCAGCGAGGTGACGATCAGATGATCGACGGCGGTCGGATCGAACACGGGATCGAGCGGTTCGACCGTAAGCAGGGGATCGATCAGCGCGGCGATGTCGCGCTGACGCAGGCGTGCTGCGGTTGCTTCGGCCTGAGGCTGTGTACGCGTCACCCAGACGAGCGGCGGGCGGGTCATGGTTCAGGCCTGATACTGGATCAGGTCGTCGCCGGCCTCGTCGCGTATCGCCTGCCCCAGACGCAGACCCAGTGCGCGAGCGCTGTCGGGGGTGGCGGCGCGGAGGGTTTCACGACGCTGCCAGCGGGTCCGGCCATCGGCGCTCAGCGCTTCGACGAACAGGGTCAGGGCATCGCCGTCCAGCGTGGCATAGGCACCTACGGCTGTGCGGCACGAGGCTTCGAGGGCGATGAGCGCGCCGCGTTCGGCGCAGATACGCAGGTGGGTTTCGGGGTGGTGCAGTTTTTTGATCCAGTCCTGCCCCAGATCTTCGGTGCGGCACTGTACGGCCAGCGCACCCTGACCGGGCGCGCAGGGAAACAGGTTCGGGTCGATATAGGATTTGATATGCGCCTCAAGGCCCATGCGCTTCAGGCCTGCCGCCGCCAGCAGAATGGCGTCGCAATGCCCGGCCTCCAGCTTCGACAGGCGCGTGTCGACATTGCCGCGCAGCATGACGATATCGAGGTCCGGGCGGACGGCCAGCGCCTGCGCCTGACGCCGCAGCGAGGCGGTGCCGAGTTTTGCACCCTGCGGCAGGTCTTCGAGGGTACGGTAGTTCAGCGACACGAAGGCGTCGCGGGGGTCTTCGCGTTCGGGAAAGGCGCACAGGCTCAGGCCGGGGATTTCCTCGGCGGGCATGTCCTTGAGCGAATGGACGGCGACGTCGACCTCATGATTGAGGAGGGCGTCCTCGATTTCCTTGGTGAACAACTGCTTGCCGCCCGCCTCGATCAGGCGGCGGTCCTGAATGCGGTCGCCCTGCGTGGTGATGATGACCAGAGGCGCGATCTCATGCGACAGGGCGGGGTCGTGCCCCAGTGCCGTGACGATCCGGCGCTGCACCCAGCCACATTGCGTGGTGGCCAGACGCGAGCCGCGCGTACCGATTTTCAGGAGTGCCGTCATGTCTGTCGCTTTCGGGTTGTTGTGCGATCATCCCTAAAATTTCGGTCTTCGGCTTGCAAGCCCCTTGACCTGCGGCCATTTGGCCTTTTGAGGTGCATTATGTTCTCCTCCCCCGCTTTGCAGGGGAG
This sequence comes from Asticcacaulis sp., assembly GCA_047605065.1. GTDB lineage: Bacteria > Pseudomonadota > Alphaproteobacteria > Caulobacterales > Caulobacteraceae > Asticcacaulis. The sequence continues at coordinate 8,178 of JASGGL010000108.1, read as the reverse complement.
GATGTTTGAATGGTTGACCTATGTCTCTTTGCGTTCTGGGTGTGGAATCGAGCTGTGACGAAACCGCTGTCGCTGTGGTGCGGCGCGGCGATGACGGCGTGGTCGACGTCCTGTCTTCGGTGATCCATTCTCAGGTGGTCAAACACGCCGTCTATGGCGGGGTCGTGCCGGAAATCGCCGCGCGCAGCCATGTGGAAACCATCGGCGATCTGGCACAACTGGCGCTGGCCGAAGCCGCTCAGAAGGGCGTGACGGTGGACGATATCGACGCGGTGGCGGCCACGGCCGGACCGGGCCTGATCGGCGGTGTCATGGTGGGCTTAAGCTTTGCCAAGGGGTTTGCCCTGTCACGGGGATTGCCGCTGATCGGGGTCAACCATCTGGAAGGCCATGCCCTGTCGGTGCGGCTGACCCACGATGTCGCCTTTCCCTTCCTGTTGCTTCTGGTGTCGGGCGGCCATTGCCAGCTTCTGCACGTGCGCGGTGTCGGCGATTACGAGCGGCTGGGGACGACCATTGATGACGCGGCCGGTGAAGCCTTCGACAAGATCGCCAAGAGTCTGGGCCTCGGCTACCCCGGCGGTCCGGCACTGGAGGCCGAGGCGGCGAAGGGCGATGCCCGCCGCTTTACCCTGCCGCGCGCGCTTCTGGGGCGTAAGGACTGCGACTTTTCCTTTTCGGGCCTGAAGACCGCTGCCGCCAAAATCGCCATGGAGCAGGTGAAGACGCCTCAGGACCGCGCCGATCTGTGCGCCTCGGTTCAGGCGGCCATTGCGCGTCAACTGGTTGAACGCTCCGGGCGCGCCATGGAGGCGTTTAAAGCCGAAACCGGCGGGCCGGGGACACCTGCATTTGTCGTGGCCGGTGGTGTGGCCGCCAATGGAACTGTGAGGTCCGAACTGTCGGCGCTGGCGCAAAAGCACGGATTCGCTTTCGTCGCGCCGCCCATGGCCTATTGCACGGACAATGCCGCCATGATCGCTCTGGCGGGGCTTGAACATTATGCCGAAAGCCTGAAATCCCCCGATTTTGATGGGGAAAAGCTGCGAAGCGAAGGGCAGGCCATGCTGGCCCGACCGCGCTGGCCCCTTGACGAGCGCCGCGCTCTCAGTGCACCCATACATAAATATTCGGGTCGCAAGGGAGCGAAGGCTTGACCAAAGTAAAGCACGCCAAAGCCTTTGAAAGCGTAGGCGTCATCGGTGCAGGGGCGTGGGGCACCGCGCTGGCTCAGGTTGCTGCGCGTGCGGGCCGCAAGGTGCTGATCCAGTGCCGCGAACCCGAAGTCGCCGAAGCCATCGAAGCCCAGCACGTCAATCCGCTCTATCTGCCCAATGTCGAGCTTTTGCCGCAGGTGAAGGCCACCGCCGATCTGGCTGATCTGGCCGGGTGCGATGTGATTCTGGCCGTGCCGCCGGCGCAACACATGCGCGGTGTGCTCAAAAGCTTTGCGCCGCATGTACGCGATGGCCTGCCGATCGTCCTGTGCGCCAAAGGGATCGAGCGCGGCACGGATTCGCTGATGAACGAGGTGCTGGCCGAAACCGTGCCTCGGGCGCGTGCGGCCGTGCTGTCGGGGCCGTCCTTCGCCGCCGAGGTGGCGCGCGGCCTGCCGACGGCGGTGACTCTGGCCTGTAAAGACGCCGAAATGGGCGCGCGCATCGCTGCGACCATCGCCACCGGCACCTTCCGTCCGTATCTGATCGACGACATGACCGGCGCCGAAGCCGGGGGCGCGCTGAAAAACGTGCTGGCCATTGCCTGTGGTATCTCGGAAGGCAAGGGGCTGGGGCGTTCGGCGCACGCGGCGCTGATCACGCGCGGCTTTGCCGAAATGACGCGTCTGGCCGTGGCGCTGGGGGCGCAGGCGGAAACGCTTAGTGGCCTTTGCGGCATGGGCGATCTGGTTCTGTCCTGTTCGTCGCCGCAATCGCGCAATATGAGCGTGGGTCTGGAACTGGGGCGCGGCAAGACGCTCGCTCAGGCACTGGAAGGCAAGATCACCGTCGCCGAAGGGGTCGAGTCGGCTCCGGCGGTGCAGGAACTGGGCCGCAAGCTGGGGGTCGATCTGCCGATCTGCAATATGGTGGCGACCATCCTGTCCGGCGAAGCCAGTGTCGATGCGGCCATTGGCGAGCTTATGTCGCGTCCGCTGCGGACCGAACGCTGAGATGTCGCTTCCCCCTGTCGGGACGGTGATCTGTAGCTGGGTCGAACTTCAGCAGACCGGCACCGTCCTTTATCGCACCGACAGCTTCGACGGTTTCGTTATCCTCGATGACTATTTACCGCGCGGTTATGTCGACGCCTGTCCGCACAACGGTATGATGCTGGGGGGCGATCAGGAAGAGGCCGATTACATGACGCGTGAGCAGGACGTGATTATCTGCCGCTGGCACGGCGCGTCTTTCCTGAAAGAAGACGGTCTGTGCATCGGCGGCCCCTGTGCAGGGCAGCACCTTGCGCCCTGGGCCGTTGAGCGACGCGGCGATGAGGTGGTGACGGTTTAGAGGGGCGCGCGAGTATGGGGGATTTCGGCGGTGCCAAGATGGCGATCCTGCATAAGGATCAGCTTCTCGTTTATTTGCGGGACGACAAGCCGGACATTCCCTTTCCGGCCCTGTGGGACTTTCCCGGTGGCGGGCGTGAAGGTGATGAGACGCCTCACCAATGCGCGGTACGTGAAACCTTCGAAGAGTTCGGATTGCACATAGCTGAGGCGGCGATCGTGTGGGAGCAGGCCTATCCGTCCGCCAGCGGAGGTTTGCCGACATGGTTTCTGGTTGCCAGACTGGACGCGCCTTTTGAAGGCATTCGTTTCGGTGATGAAGGCCAGCGTTGGGAGGTTATGAGCGTGGACGCTTACCTGCGTCACCCGCAGGCGATTGGTTATCTGAAAGCGCGTTTGTCGGCGTATCTCGACGGCAGGGATTAAGGCCGTTCTTCCGCTTCGAATTTGGCGATGTCCTTCAGCAGCGCCGGGATGGCGGCATCGAGAATTTGCTGCCCCAGTGCGATGGTGGCCAGAGACGAATCCGAACCGATACGTCCGTCCGGGAAGCGTGCACGGTAATCGAGCGCATCGCGGATCGGGCCATTGGGCGCAATCGGCGGGTCCATGGGCAGGTCGCGCACGGCTTCGGGATAGGCGGCCCAGGTCAGGGCGATTTCCGACGGGGTGGCGTGGCTGCCGTGGCCCTTGGGGAACAGGCGCGCACAGAGCGGCGAGATACCCGGCAAATCCCACCAGTTGGACAGTTTCAGCGCGAAGGGGCAGCGCGTGCCCTTCCATGACCACTGGCTATAGATTTCCGAAAAGGCCGCTTCGATCGAGGCAACATTGCCGCCGTGACCATTGAGGAAATAGATGCGGGTAAAGCCGTGGCGGCCCAGCGACTTCACCCAGTCCTCAATGGCGGCCATGAAGGTTGACGGACGAAGCGAAATCGTTCCCGGAAAGCCCAGATGATGCTGGGCCATGCCGATATTGAAGGTCGGCGCGACCAGAATGTCACCGGTTTTTTCGGCGGCGTGGGCGATGATTTCCGGACACAGCCAGTCGGTGCCCAGAAGGCCCATCGGGCCGTGCTGCTCGTTCGACCCGATGGGGATAATCACGGTTTTCGACAGTGTCAGGCGGGCTTCGATCTCAGGCCAGGTGGAATGGGCAAGCAGCATGGCGAAACTCCCGCAAAAGGGTCAAATAATGGCCTCATGCACATAGGCAATATACGACCTATTGCCAAGTTTCCCTCGCGGAGAATTTATGCTTGGCTGCCTGTACAGGGCCTGAAAGTGTTCCTATCTTTCAGGCAGAATAACGAATAACCAAGGTGAGGATACCATGACCGTCGATACGCTCCAGGACACGAGTCTTTTTCCGGTGCCGGCGGGCTTCGCACGCGCAAATACGGTGACGGCACCGAAACTTCAGGCTCAGTATGACCTGATCGCTTCCGATCCATGGGCGCATTGGGCCAAGGTGGGTGAGGCGCTCGACTGGATCAGGCCGTTCACTCAGGTCAAGGATGTGTCCTTCAATCGTGAGGACTTCCGCATCCGCTGGTATCATGATGGCGTGCTCAACGTCGCGGCCAACTGTATCGACCGCCACCTGCCGCATCATGCCGGGCACACGGCCTTCATTTTCGAAGGCGACGAACCGGGCGACAGCTATCATGTCACCTATGCCGAACTGGCGGACGCCGTGGGACGGCGCGCCAACCTGCTTAAAAAATACGGCGTCAAAAAGGGCGACCGCGTCACCATCTACATGCCGATGGTGCCCGAAGCGGCCTATTTCATGCTGGCCTGTGCGCGCATCGGCGCGGTGCACAGCGTGGTTTTCGGCGGCTTTTCGCCGGACAGCCTTGCCGGACGCATCAAGGACTGCGAATCCGAATTCGTTGTCACCACCATCGAAGGCCGTCGCGGCGGCAAGGGCATCCCGCTCAAGGCCAATACCGATCTGGCCCTGTTGCAATGTCCCGGTGTGAAGCACGTTTTCGTCACCGGTAATGGCTGTTCGCTGGACCACGGCGGGCGCGACATCTGTGTCGATCCGGAACTGGCGGAAATGAGCGCTGAGTGTCCGGTCGAACCGATGAACGCCGAAGACCCGTTGTTCATCCTCTATACGTCCGGTTCGACGGGCAAGCCCAAGGGTGTGCTGCACACCACGGGCGGCTATCTGGCGTGGGCGGCCTATACCTTCCGCACGGTGTTCGACTGGCACGAAGGCGATGTCTACTGGTGTACGGCCGATGTCGGCTGGGTGACGGGGCATTCCTACGTGGTTTACGGCCCGCTGGCCAATGCCGCCACCTCGCTGATCTTCGAAGGCGTGCCGAACTATCCCACCGTGTCGCGCTTCTGGGAGGTGATCGACACGCATAAGGTGACGACCTTCTACACCGCACCGACCGCCATCCGCGCCCTGATGCGCGAGGGCGATGCGCCGGTGCTCAAGACGTCGCGGACTTCGCTGCGCCTGCTGGGTTCGGTGGGTGAGCCTATCAATCCCGAAGCCTGGCTGTGGTTCCACCGCGTCGTCGGCAATGAGCGCTGCCCCATCGTCGACACATGGTGGCAGACCGAAACCGGCGGGCATCTGATCGCGCCTGTGCCGGGGGCGACGGACCTCAAGCCGGGTTCGGCGACGCGCCCGCTTCCGGGCATCGTGGCGTCGCTTGTGGACGCCGAGGGCAAGGCGCTTTCCGGAGCGACCGAAGGCAATCTGTGTCTCGACGATTCCTGGCCGGGGCAGATGCGCTCCATCTATGGCGATCATCAGCGCTTCATCGAAACCTATTTCTCGACCTATCCGGGCAAGTACTTCACCGGTGACGGCGCACGCCGCGACGAAGACGGCTATTACTGGATCACCGGCCGGGTCGATGACGTGCTCAATGTCTCCGGTCACCGCATGGGGACGGCGGAAATCGAAAGCGCGCTGGTGGCGCACAATGCCGTCGCCGAAGCCGCGGTGGTGGGTTTCCCGCACGATATCAAGGGGCAGGGCATCTACTGCTACGTCACCCTGACCAAGGGCGTCGAACCCACCGAGGCGCTGAAAACCGAACTGCGTAACTGGGTGCGTCGTGAAATCGGTCCCATTGCCTCGCCCGATGTCGTCCAGTGGGCGCCGGGCCTGCCCAAGACCCGGTCGGGCAAGATCATGCGCCGCATTCTCAGAAAGATTGCCGAGCGTGATATTTCGAGTCTGGGCGACACCTCGACCCTGGCCGACCCGTCGGTGGTGGCCGATCTGATCAAGGGCGCGGGTCTTTAGCGCAATGTGCCGGAAACCGGGAATCGGTTTCCGGCACATTGCGGTGACTTAAAAACCCAGAGCGGTGTGGCGTCTTAAAGTCATGCCGCTCCATACTCTGATGGCCCTCGCGTTTTTGCGGCATTGACAGCCAGGACACCCTAATTTTATTTCGACGCTGAAATATTTGGGGGTGTCATGTCTGTGTCTCTTGGTAAGCGGCTGATGATTGCCGCCATCGCGCCGGTTGCCGCGCTCATGGTCTATGGGTGCGGTGGCGGCGGTGGCGGGGGGGGCGGGTCTTCCTCCGGCGGTGCGTCGGGTGGCGGCAGCGGCAGTTCATCCTCTTCGCAAAGCAGCTATGTAGCGGGCAGCGTCGTTACGGTGTCGACCCGCACGGGGGTGTTCCGCGGCGAAGCGGCTACAGCCGGTCTGAGCGGCGGCGGCTATGCGGTGGTGTGGACGGAGCGAAGTACACTTGCCGGTGCGCCTGACACCTCAGGCAGCGCCATCCTTTATCGGGTGATCTCGGCGACGGGCGCTATGGTGAGCGCCGAGCTGACCGTCAATAGCACGACCATCGGTGATCAGATTCGTCCGGCGGTTCTGGCGCTCGACAATGGCGGCTTCGTCGTCGCGTGGGAGGATTACAGCGCCTCGGCCAGCCCCTATACGGCGGGTGTGATCCGCGCCCAGATGTTCGATGCGTCCGGGGCAAAGACCGGCGGGGAATTCCGTGTCAATACGCGGGCTCTGGCGGGCATGAGCGAAGTGCAACTGGCTCCGGCAGGAACGGGTTTCATGGTCGCTTTTCGTGAGCGCGCCATGAACAATGCTGCCGTCATCGTCACCGACGAAGTCCGCGCGCAAATCTATACGGCGACCGGCGCAACGGTGGGCAGCGAACTGACGCTCAAGGCCTTTCCGACCGGCTCGATCGGTGGCATGGCCCCGTCCTTCAGCCTTGCAGGTCTGAGCGACGGTATGTTCGCGCTGGCCGTGGACGATTTCAACACTTCCGGCAAGGCCCTGTCGAATGTGCAGCTTTTCACAGCGCAGGGTGCGGCTTCAGGTAGTGCCATCAGCCTGAACGGTGGGCAGGACGCCTTCTACACCAGCCTTGTCCGGCTGACCAACGGACGCTTTGCCGCCATCTGGAGTGTGGCGAACACCAATGGCTACGGACTGCGTAGTCAGGCCTATGCCGGCAGTGCGACCTATGGTTCGCTGGCGACGGTCAATGCCAATGCCGCGCTGAGCGTCAGCTATCGTGGTGCAGCGGGGCTGAGCGGTGGCAATTACGCCGTCCTTTATGAGTATTCCACGCGCCTCGTGGTGCAGATTCTGACGCCCGAAGGCACAAAACCGTTCAGCGAGATGGATGTTCCGGCACCCCTCATCGATGGGGCCGTCATGACCTCTGGCCCGGGTGGCTTCGCTGTCGTGACAACCGAACCGAACGGTCCCAATACGGCCAAGCCAGTGGTGTTGAGGCTCTATACGCGTCAGTAAGTCGCTGTCAGGCGGTAAAGCTTCGCCCCATTTCACCGCGTTTGACCGCGCCGTACCAGCCCCACAAGGCATGGGCGGCGACCGAGCGGTAGGGCGACCAGCGCAGCGAGCGGTCGCGGCACCAGGCCTCGTCCGGGCGGGCCTCAAGGTCGTCGAGCCAGCCCATGGCCTCACGCAGAGCGATGTCGCCGGTCGGAAAGATATCGAGGCTGCCTTCGCAGAACATCAGATAGACCTCGGCGGTCCAGCGGCCTATGCCCTTGAGTGCGGTCAGGTGGGCAATGGCGTCTTCGGGGCTGAGCGTCCTGACCGTGTCGAAATCTACCGCGCGGTCATGAACAGCTTCGGCCAGTATGCGGGCGTATTTCGCCTTGGGGCGCGACAGGCCATGACCGCGCAGCGTGTCGTCGGACAGGGCCAGAAGATTAGCGGGCAGGATGTCGCCGCCTTCTCCCAGAAGGCCGCCCCGCAGTTTTTGCCAGATGGCGTCGGCGGCCTTAACCGAAAGCTGCTGCTCGACGATCAGACGCAGCAGGCCCTCGAACCCGCCGGTGCGATGGCGAAAGTTGAGATCGCCCACGACCGCAAACAGCGGGGCCAGCGCCGGATCGGCTTCGGCGAGGGCGGACATATGGGCGCGTTCGAGCGGGATGAGGTCACCGGGGATCATGGCCGCAGGCTTACACGGACGCGCGCGCCTGTCACTTCCCGTTTGTTGCGGTGCTGCCGACTGCTGACAGTTTCGGGTGATCAGTTCTGCCGGGTCAGTTTTGCCAGGTCAGTTTTGCCAGGTCAGTTTTGGATGCAGCCCACCTGCGCCACACGGTAGTCGCGGCGCAATGTATCGGAGACGATGCCGTAATTGCGCCGTGTCAGCAGGTCTTCGTGTTCGTAAT
>JASGGL010000107.1:0-10096 GCA_047605065.1 Asticcacaulis sp. | reverse complement strand
ACCCCATGTGGGACCATATGCCAAATCCATGACAATTGGTCAGGCGACGATTTTTGCCGGATCGGGTTAGCGGTTCTAATCTGCGGTTTGGCCAATCTTCGCTTGCGCCGGACGGCATTCGGCGGCAGAGCAGTCATCGTATACGAAAGGCTCCTCTCATGCGTGAAACCACCCGCGTCATCTCCCCGGTCCTCGATAAGCCCCGCAGCCGCCGCGCCGTCAATGTCGGCGTCGAGCGCGGGTCGACGGTACTCATGGAAAATGCCGAAGTGCTTTACCGCGACGACATTAAACCGACCTACGGCACCGAAGGCCTGTCGACGCAGCGCGAGCTGTGCCGCCTGATCGCCGAGCTTGAGGGCGCGGACGAGGCTTTTATCCTGCCAAGCGGTCTGGCAGCGCAGACCTTGCCGATCTTTGCGGTGCTGGCGGCGGGGGATCATGTGCTGGCGGTCAATTCGGCCTATCGTCCGGTCCGTCGCTTCCTCGATACGCAGATGAAACGCTTCGGCATCGATGTGACATGGTACGCGCCTTCGGCCACGCCCGAAGAGGTGATGGCGCTGGCTACCGAAAAGACGAAGCTGATTTATCTGGAAAGCCCCGGTTCGCTGACCTTTGAAATTCAGGACATTCCGGCCATCGCACAGGCGGCAAAGGCGCGTGGCATTCTGACCCTGTGCGACAATACCTATGGGGCGGGGGTGCTGTTTAAGCCGCTGGCTCATGGTTGCGACATGTCGATGCAGGCCCTGACCAAATATGTCGGGGGGCATTCCGATGTGCTGATCGGTTCGGTGGCGGTCAATGACGAGGGGCTGGCCAAGCAGATTTACGACGCCATCAAGGCATGGGGCTTCTTCACCTCGGCCGACGAATCGTATCTGGCGCTGCGCGGGCTGCGCACGCTGCACCTGCGCCTGAAGCAGTCAGGAGAGGCGGGGCTCAAGGTGGCGCAGTGGCTGCAAACCCGTCCGGAAGTCATCCGCGTCGTGCATCCCTGGCTGGAAACCCATCCGGGCAGCGACGTTTTCCGCCGCGACTTCACCGCGCCCAACGGCCTGTTCCTTGTGGTGCTGAAAGGCGATGGCGAGGCGGCGTCCCAGCGGTTCCTCAATGCGCTGAAACTGTTCGGGCTGGGCTTTTCGTGGGGTGGGTACGAGAGTCTGGCGGTCAATTGCGAGCCGCAGTTTCTGGGGCGGCACAAGCTGACGCCTGAGGATCATGCCCCGCTGGAAGGCAGCTATGTGCGGCTTTATGTCGGGCTCGAAGATCCGGACGACCTGATCGCCGATATCGAGCAGGCGCTGGCGGTTCTGTAGATTTTGTTTTTGATTTGTTCCGTATTTTGCGATATGTGAAGTCCCCGTATCAGGGGTCTTTCCATGTCTCGCGCGGCGCGCCTTTTGAACTTGCTGCAAATCCTGCGGCGGCATCGTTATCCGGTAACCGGAGACAGTCTGGCGCTGGAGCTGGATGTGTCCCTGCGCACGCTTTACCGCGACATCGACGCCCTGCGCGCACAGGGGGCGGATATCGAGGCCGAGGCCGGGGTGGGCTTTCTGCTCAGGCCGGGTTTCATGCTGCCGCCCCTGATGCTGTCGCACGATGAGATCGAAGCCATAGCGCTGGGCGTCAAATGGGTGGCGGGCCGTACCGACACGGCCATATCGAATGCCGCCGTCAATGCGCTGGCCAAGATCAACGCCGTCCTGCCTGACGACATGCGCGACAGCCTGCAAACCACGGGGCTGATGGTGCCGCCGCCGTGGAAAGACGCGCAGGTGTCGGCGTTCGAGGATCGCTATCTGAAAATGATCCGGCAGGCGCTGAAGTCCGAACGCAAGCTGGTCATGGACTATAGTGACGTGAAGGAGACCCATACGGCGCGCATCGTCTGGCCGGTGGCACTGGGCTTTTACGAGCGGGCGCGGCTGCTGGTCGGCTGGTGCGAGTTGCGGCAGGACTTCCGGCATTTCAGGTCGGACCGAATCCGCAATATGAGCGTGGCCGATGAGCGCTATCCGACGCGGCGCATGACCCTGCTGCGGCAATGGCGCGAACAGGAGGACGCCATGTACCGCGCCTATGAGGCGCGCGAGGCCGAGACGGTATAGGCGTGTATCAGCCGCGAACGCCCGGCTATCGCAAAAGCGATCCTGTTATGCGCTGGGCCTTGCCGGATCGGGTCTTCTTTGCGTGCGGGGCCTGTCATATCCTTGCTTATGCCTTCCTGATGCGGTGGAAAGTATCCGGAGCCAAAGCGATCTGGGTCAGGCCTGCGGAAGGTCATACCGGTAATCATATCTTCGTGGACGGTGGTGATTGGGTCTTCGACTACCACGGATACGCAAACCGGCAGACATATCTGACGCATACGTGGCGACAGGCGCAGCGCAGATGGCCGGGCTGGGAGGCGTCGCTGGTCGAATTGCCGCTGGATGTGCTGATTTCCAATGCGAAGTCTCGGACCTATGACGGATTGTGGCTACGGGAGCCGGATCAGTTTCTGCACGACGCAATGCCGAGAGCACGGGCGTATCTGGAACGGTTCGGGCCACCGCCACCCGAAACGAAAAAAAACCGGAAGCGGGGGATAAGCGCTTCCGGCAGGTGGGTTCGGAGAGGGAAAGAGGGGTGGGTCGCGTCCCTCATCAGAGAGAAACAAGGGGCGCGACCCGATCGGTCGGGGGGATCATCAGCACGGATACGCCCGACCGAAGCGCAACCCATACTTTAACGGTTCGCCTTACTCGGCGGCCTCAAGCACCTGAGGCGTGTTGCCAGAGGACTTACCAGAAGACTTTATAGCGATTTGCTTGGGCTTCTTGGCTTCGGGGATTTCGACCACGAGGTCGAGGGTCAGGAGCCCGTTGGCCAGTTCGGCTTCGGTGACGCGGATATGGTCGGCCAGCTGGAAGCGGCGCTCGAAGCTGCGTTCGGCCAGGCCGCGATGCAGGAAGGTGCGGCTGGTGTCTTCGGCATCCTTCTTGCCGATAATGGTCAGGACGTTTTCCTTGACCTCGATCGACAACTGATCGGGACGGAAACCGGCCACGGCGACTTCGATGCGATAGGCGTCGCCGTCACCATCGGTGCCTTTGGCGATGCGTTCGATATTGTACGGCGGCCAGCCCGGCGCGGTATCGGTGCGCGCGGCGGAATCGAGCAGGCTGACCAGACGGTCGAAGCCAACGGCGCTGCGGTACAGGGGGGAAAAATCGACTTGGGTACGCATGGTGTCTCCTTATCTAAAGCGAGAGCGACAGCGGCGTAAGCTGTCTTGAGTTTTAAGGGCCGGAGCGCGAAGCCATCCCCGAAGCGGGCGATGAGGCGATCCGGTAAGACCCGATGTCGGCGTCTTACGTCTATGGATTTGGGGAGGGTTGGGGCGGCTTCAAGAGGGAGGGCGAAAATTTTGCAAACAAAAAAAGCGCAGGCGTTTCGGCCTGCGCTTTTTAAACTTTATACCTCCCTGGCTATGCCGGGGAGGTATGATTTATTTTAAGCCAGATAATATTTGGCCATGCTCGACAACGGCTTGGCCTTGAGCTTCGAGGCATTGCCGGCAGTGCCGAACTGCACGAAGCGGTCGTAGCAGACCTGCTGCATGGCTTCCTTGGCGGGCTTCAGGTAGGCCCGCGGGTCAAAGCCCGCCGGGTTCTCGATGAGGTATTTGCGGATGGTGCCGGTGATGGCCATACGGCAGTCGGTGTCGATATTGATCTTGCGCACGCCGATCTTGATGGCCTTTTGCAGTTCTTCGACCGGCACGCCATAGGTCTGAGGCATCTCGCCGCCGAAGGCGTTGATCAGGTCCTGAAGTTCCTGAGGCACCGAGGACGAACCGTGCATGACCAGATGGGTGTTCGGCAGGCGCTTGTGGATTTCGGCGATGACGTGCATGGCCAGCACTTCGCCATCGGGCTTGCGCGAGAACTTATACGCGCCGTGCGAGGTGCCCATGGCGATGGCCAGCGCATCGACGCCGGTTCTGGCGACGAAATCGACGGCCTGATCCGGGTCGGTCAGCAGTTGCGAGTGATCGAGGACGCCTTCGGCACCGTGGCCGTCTTCGGCTTCGCCCATGCCGGTTTCCAGCGAACCCAGCACGCCCAGCTCGCCTTCGACCGACACGCCGCAGGCGTGGGCGAAGTCGACGACCGTCTTGGTCACATTGACATTGTACTCATAGTCGGCAGGCGTCTTGGCATCGGCCATCAGCGAGCCGTCCATCATCACCGAGGTGAAGCCGTTCTGGATGGCGGTGGCGCAGGTCGCGGGCGAATTGCCGTGGTCCTGGTGCATGACGATCGGCAGTTCCGGATAAATTTCGACCAGAGCGTCGATCATCTTGGTCAGCATGGTGTCGTGCGCATAGTTGCGCGCGCCGCGCGACGCCTGAATGATGACCGGGCTTTCGGCCTTGCGGGCGGCGTCCATGACGGCCAGCCCCTGTTCCATATTGTTGATATTGAAGGCGGGGACGCCGTAATCGTTCTCGGCCGCGTGGTCGAGAAGCTGTCGCAGACTAATGCGAGCCATGAAAATTTCCCTCTTTCTATGCTCTGTGAGGGCGCGCCGTTTGGGCCATCAGCGGTCTCTCGCCGGGCGCGCCGAAATAAATAAAATCTAGTGCTCGAGCGCCCTGACGCCCGGAAGTTCCTTGCCTTCCATCCATTCGAGGAAAGCGCCGCCTGCCGTCGAAACGAAGGTCATGTCGGCGGCCGTGCCCGCGTGGTTGAGAGCCGCCACTGTATCACCCCCGCCGGCGACCGCAACCAGTTTGCCGGAGCGGGTCTGTTCGGCGACGAAGTGTGCGGCGGCGACCGTGGCGGCGTCGAAAGGCGGCAGTTCGAACACGCCCAGCGGTCCGTTCCAGATCAGAGTTTTCGAACCCGCGATCACGGCTTTGAGCTGCTCGACGGTTTTGGGACCGGCATCGAAAATCTTGTCGTCATTGGACAACGGTGCGCCAAGATCAACGGTGCGGTTATCGGCATGGGCCTTGAATTCCTGTGCGATGACCAGATCGACCGGCAGCAGGATCTGGCAGCCCTTGGCTTCGGCTTCCTTCAGGATGTCCAGAGCGGTGTCTTTCAGGTCTTTTTCGCAGAGCGAGCCGCCGACCTCATGACCCTGTGCGTAGAGGAATGTGTTGGCCATGCCGCCGCCGATAGCCAGCGCGTCCAGCTTGCCGACAAGGTTCTTCAGCAGGTCGAGCTTGGTCGACACCTTCGAGCCGCCGACGATGCCGATGGTCGGTCGCACGGGGGCACCCAGCGCGGCGTTGAGCGCATCCAGTTCGCGGCGCATGGACTCACCGGCATAGGCCGGGATGAGCTTCGCCACGCCTTCGGTCGATGCATGGGCGCGGTGCGCAGCGGAGAAGGCGTCGTTGACATAGAGGTCGCCGAGGTCGGCCAGCTGTTGGGCAAAGGCCGGATCGTTCTTTTCCTCACCGGCATGGAAGCGGACGTTTTCCAGCAGGGCCACGCCACCGGCGGGCAGCAGCTTCAGCACATCGGCGGCATCCGCGCCCACACAGTCATCGGCAAAGGCGACGGTGGTGCCCAGAAGCGCCGACAGAGCCGGGGCGACGAATTTCAGCGACATTTCCGGCACGACCTTGCCCTTGGGGCGGTCGAAGTGGGCCAGAAGCGCGACCTTGGCCCCCTTGGCGCTGAGCTTTTCGATGGTCGGCAGGGCGACCTTGAGACGGGTGTCGTCGGTGATGCGACCGTCTTCGACCGGCACGTTGAAGTCGACCCGCACCAGCGCGGTCTTGCCGTTGAGGTCGGTCAGGTCGTCGAGGGTCTTGAAGGTCATGCGTGCTCTGGCTTCTTATTGGGGGCTGCGGCTGGAGGCCGGACCGTGGATAATGACGCCGCCGACCGATGTCTGGCGATTAAGTTTAGGTTCTTAATTATTTCGCTGGAGAAAGCGAAGCTCTTTTTTGAAAAGGGCAGGGATGTCAGGCCGATGCCCTGACGAAGGCGTAGGCAGCCCCCATCACGAGGGGCGCAGCAGGCCCAGAATGTCGTTATGGCTGGCGATTTTCCAGCTGATCATTGCAAACAGCCCCAGCATGACCAGATGGATACCGGCGACCCCCAGATAGGAACCGAAGGTGGGGCTGTAGGGCGGTCTGCGCCCGTGAATCTGATTATGCGCACTGATGCTGATCCAGTGGATGACGATATCGAGCGCGGCCAGAAAGATGCAGATGCCGATGGCCACCAGTCGCGCCCGCGTATCGGGGCTTCGGGCAGCCATATAGCTGACTGCCATCATCAGTCCCCCCGCCACCAGAGGCAGGGCAAAGAAGGGCAGATGATTGAAATGCTGAGGACTTCCCCCCGATGAACCGGCTCCCATGCCGTTTCCCCCCGTCACGACCTACACCCTTAGGAGGTGTAATATTAACCATATAGGCGCTTTGCGGACGAAGCGCAATTCGACGCAGGCCGCAACGCGGAACGGCGGTATAGATAATTTCGATCGAAAATGAGGCGGGCATAAGAAAAGCTCCGCAAGCCGTGCCTGCGGAGCTTTTCAATCAGGCAGCAAGCCGTCCTGAGTTTACAGGAACTTGCCGAGCGCCAACGCCGTATCGGCCATGCGCGTCGAGAAGCCCCATTCGTTGTCGTACCAGGTCAGGATGCGTACGAACTGACCGTCGATGACCTGAGTCTGGTTCAGCGCGAAGGTCGACGACGCCGGATTGTGGTTGAAGTCCGAAGACACCAGCGGCTCATCCGTATAGGCCAGCACCCCCTTCATCGGGCCGTCAGCGGCGGCGATAATGGCGGCATTGATCTCTTCCTTGGTGACCGGGCGCGACGGCACGATCTTGAGATCGACAACCGAAACGTTCGGGGTCGGTACGCGGATAGAGGAGCCGTCGAGCTTACCCTTCAGGTGCGGCAGGACGAGACCCACGGCCTTGGCCGCGCCGGTCGAGGTCGGGATCATGCTGAGGGCCGCCGCGCGGGCGCGGTAGAGGTCCTTGTGCATGGTGTCGAGCGTCGGCTGATCACCCGTATAGGAGTGGATCGTCGTCATATAGCCGCGCTCGATACCGCACAGGTCGCTGAGGACCTTGGCGACCGGCGACAGGCAGTTGGTGGTGCACGAGGCGTTCGAGATAACCACATCGTCCGCCGTCAGGGTGTCGTGGTTGACGCCGTAGACGATGGTCTTGTCGGCATTGTCGCCGGGGGCCGAAATGATGACCTTCTTGGCACCGGCCTCAAGGTGGGCCGAGGCCTTTTCCTTGGAGGTGAAGATGCCGGTACACTCCAGCGCGATATCGACGCTCAGGTCCTTGTGCGGCAGTTCCGCCGGGTTCTTGATCGCCGTGACCTTGATGGGGGTATAGGTCTTGCCGTTGGCGGTGATGAGGAGGGTGTCGCCTTCGACCTTTACCTCGGCAGGGAACTTGCCATGTACGGAGTCGTAACGGAGCAGGTGCGCGTTGGTTTCCACCGGACCCAGATCGTTGATCGCTACGACCTCGATGTCGGTACGGTTGTTTTCGATGATCGAACGCAGAACCAGACGGCCAATACGGCCAAATCCGTTAATCGCCACACGTAAAGTCATGTGCCTGTTTCCCTTATAACGGGGCGGCCGGAACGCGCCCCAGCATCGCTTTTTTGCGCTTCCGGTTTTGTCCCTAAGTCAGGCCAAGTCAAGCGCAAAATGCCAGCCTGCGGCACATGGCGTCGCAATCACCGGCAACGGCGGACATCTTTGGTTACAGCAGGTTTCAGTGCGTCGCAGCGGGTGGGATTCGCGGTCACGCCATAGTGAAAAGTCGTGAGCCTTCGCAATCGAATGCTGCGTTTGCGAAAGGCGCAAAAGCTGGGTAGGCCTGTGGTCGTACCTTACCCCCGCCAAAGGAGATCCACATGTTTCTGAAACTCACCACCGTCTGCGCCCTGATGGCCGTGGCCGCCACGCCCGCACTGGCGCAGTATACGGGACCGGCGGCGCGCAAGGCCCCGGTCAGCGTGTCCGAGGTGCTGAAGTCGGGCATCGACGATCAGGATGTGCGCCTTCAGGGCCGCATCGTGCGTCAGGTCGGTAATGAGAAATACATCTTCGCCGATGCGACGGGTGAGATACGCGTCGAGATCGACGACGCGCTGTTCGTGTCGGCGCTGGACGACAAGGCCACGGTCATCATCACCGGCGAGATCGAAAAGGACTTCATGGAAAGTCCGGAAATCGATGTCGAGACGTTGCGTCGTCCCTAAAGCATTTTCCGCTCAGGTCGCACTGGCGGGCAGGCTGAGAATGGCATCGAGGCCCGTAACCTCACCGTTTTCCAGCCGGTTCTTCAGCGTCAGTGTTCCTTTATGGGCCTCAGCCAGCGTCCGTGCCACGCTGAGGCCCAGACCGGCCCCGCCCGTGTCGCGGTTGCGTGAGGATTCCAGACGGTGGAAGGGCTCAAAGACCGCTTCGATCTCGCTGTCCGGTATGCCGGGGCCGTTGTCACTGACCGTCACGACCACCTGATCACCGTTGCGGATGATGTCGATGCGTGAGCCTTCGGCGTAGCGATGGGCGTTCTCAAACAGATTGCACAGTATGCGTTTGAGCGCGATCTGGTCGCCGCGGACGGTGGTCTGCGGATCGATGCGCCCGATCTGCACCTTGTAAAGCTCGGCCATGTCTTCGGCCAGACTTTCGCCCAGTATGCCGAGGTCGAGACGCACCACGTCCTGAGCCATGCGTTCCGCCGAAGCGAAGGTCATGGCCGAACGGATCAGGCTGTCCATATGGGCGATGTCCTGCGCGATGCGGTCGCGGTCCTTGGCGGGCAGGCTTTCGACGCGCAGTCTGAGCCGCGCCAGCGGCGTCTTGAGGTCGTGGGCAATGGCAGCGATGACGGCGGTGCGGTTGTCGACGTGCTTACGAATGCGTACCTGCATGGCGTTCAGCACATGGGTGGCCTGACGCACCTCGGCGGGGCCGCTTTCCTTCAGCGGCTGGGCCTGAGGGTCGAAATCGAGCTTGGCCGCGCCTTCGGCAAGCGCAGAAATAGGCTGGGTCAGGCGGCGCGACATCCACCAGGCCAGAGGTGCGATCAGGGCGGCGGTCAGTATGAAGCCCAGAAGCAGGTTGATCTGCCAGTTTTCGAGCCAGCGGCGCGGGCGGACAAGGTTCACATAGGTGCCGTCCGCCTTTTTGACCGCGGCGCGGAAGGCAGGGAAGGTGATCTGCTCGTTGAAGTCCGACGGCAGGGCCGCCATGGGGAAAGACATGCGTTGCTGTGGCTGGGTTTGGGGCTGCGGTTGGGTCTGACCCGATGATGGCGGGGGGCCGCCGAAGCCCTGACCTTGCGGCTCACCCCAGCGCGCATTACCCGGCGGTGGTCCCTGACGCTGGCTATCAGGTCGCGCGCCATTGGCTTCCAGCAGGGCCATTCTACGGTTCAGAGCCTCCTGACGCTGCGCATCTGATTGTGCCCCGTTGGGCGGCGGCTGTCGGTTATCCATAGCGCCAGACATTTGGTCAGGACCTTGCGGACGGCCTTCGGGAGGGCCCGGCTCGTTCCGGCGCGGCATGAAGGTGTCGGGACCGAAGCGCGGGCGTCCGAAGAAGGGGTTGCCGTCGACATAGACGTCGTGCTCGCTGACCTTCAGCAACTGTGCCAGCCGCTGCCGCTTCAGACGATCGAACTCGTTTTCCATATAGTAGGGATCACGGGCGCGGGCAGCGATGAAGTCCGGAACCTGTTTCAGTGTTTCAGTCTTCAGGGTCCGCCCGTTGGCCAGCTTGACCGTCTTGCCACCAAGGGCCTCGGCGGCCTCGGCGATCGTGTAGCCCGAAGGCCGGGGCTGCGGCATCAGGATGACGATGGCGATGTTGATGAGGATCGACACCACCAGCACGGAAACGCACAGGGCCATGACCTGCGTGAATACAGGTAGTCTACCCAGGGTTTGGGGGAGGCGGAGGCGTTTCAGCACGGCAATCGTCATCGGTGTTTAATGGGGTTACTTCATAGGCCGGAACATATAGCCGATCCCGCGGATGGTGCGGATAATTTCTTCGCCGTCGCTGGCGTCGTCATTGAGCTTGCGGC
>JASGGL010000106.1:0-10216 GCA_047605065.1 Asticcacaulis sp. | reverse complement strand
ACGACCGGAGCCGACAAAAGCGCCCCCGCCAGAACCGCCACACTCACCAAAGCCGTCTTTTTCATCGAAAAATGCCCTACGCTACAGAATTGCGACGCGAACACTACTGAGGGGCAGACAACCTTGTAAAGCCATAATTGTTTCAAGGATGCGCGACGGAAAGCCTGCCCTACTTCATAACGGTCTCGATGAACGCCCCTCCGCTCAGGGTTTTGTGCACCGGGCATTTGGCCGCGATATCCAGCAACCTTTGACGCTGCTCATCGGTCAGTTGCGCGCCGGTAATCGTCACCGACTTGCGAAAAACATCCGCCTTGCCCGACTCGTGTCCGACCACCTTCTCATGCGTCAGCTCGACCGCGACGTGTTCCAGCGGCCAGCCCTTCTGTTTGGCATACCAGCGCACGGTCATGGCCGTGCATTCGCCAAGCGCCGCCGTCAGATAGTCATAGGGTGACGGCGCCAGATTAAGCCCGCCTTTTTCGTGCGGTTCATCGCCACTCAGCAAATGACCGCTGACTTCGATTGAAACGCTGAAGTCGCTGTGGTGCGTTTCTTCGACGCGCGCCTGAATGATCGACATGTCCCGGCCTATTCCTGCGGCAGGGGAATGAACTCGATCTCATCGCCCGGCACCTTAGGGAAACGCCCTTCGCGCCAATCGACCTTGGCCTGCTCGATGCGTTCTTTGCGCGACGACACGAAGTTCCAGTAGATGTGGCGCTCGGTGAACGGTTCGCCACCGACCAGGGCCAGTTGCGCTTCGCTATCGGTAGAGACGCTGACCTCGGCCCCCGCCGTCAGGACGGCCATATGCGTCGCCTCGATCACCGCGCCATTGACCGTGGCACGGCCGGACACGACGTAGAGGGCGCGTTCGGCGACGTGATCAGGCAGGATCAGCACCTGCCCGCTTTTCAGACGCGCCTCAAGATAAAGCGTTTCCGCATAGGTCTTAACCGGAGAGGTCACGCCGTAAGCACTGCCCATCATCACCCGCACGGGCACATCGCCCACGTCGACTTCCGGAATTTCCCCGGCATCATAGTGGAAAAAGGCCGGTTCGATCTCTTCATCGCCTTCGGGCAGAGCGTGCCAGAGCTGAAGCCCGTGCAGGCGGCGCGTCGTGTCGATCCCTTCCAGCGGCTCGCGCTCGGAATGCACGATTCCGCGGCCCGCCACCATCAGATTGATCGCCCCCGGGGTGATGGTCTGATCCGAGCCCAGAGAATCACGGTGGTGAATCTGCCCTTCGAACAGATAGGTCACGGTCGCCAGATTGATATGCGGATGCGGCCTGACATTGGTGCCCTTGCCCGGTTCGAATACCGCCGGCCCCATATGATCGAAGAAAATCCACGGCCCGACCATGCGGTGTTTGGCGAACGGCAGGATGCGCTTGACGGTAAAACCGCCCAGATCCTTTTCACGTGGTGGAATGAGCAGAGCAATAGCGTCGGACATATCAGCCCCCGGTTACAGTTTTGCCCAAGGCTTACGCCGTTTCACCGGAACGGTCATGTGAAATCGTGCCTGGGTCTCCGTGTTTGCACCGTTTGCTGCCTGTTTCCTTTTTACGCCCCTAAGCACGCCAGCGGGCGTAGGCGCTGATCGCCTTGCCGGGGGAACTGCTGTACCAGCGATAGCCTCCCGGCCCGTTACCGGGCGTTTCGATATCCTCGAGCGCGTCGTAAATATCCCTTTCGCGCGTACCGAAGATCGGTTTCAGAGTCCTGAGATCGAGATACCGACCCCACATGCCGCGCCCCGGACTGGACACCAGCCGCCGGGCCTTGATATCCGGCACCAGTACAAAGTCCACATCCCTGATCATGGTGGCTTCCAGCGTTTCGATGCCGGCTTTCACCGCGGCCTTAAGCGCCTTCGAGGGGCTGGGTTGCTGCATGAGATAGATCAGCAGAGCCGCGCTGTCGGTGCAGCTTAATGCCGGGGGCTCGAAAGCCCGTGCCGAACACGGCGTTAGAGTCAGGGCGTCATATTGCGGTGCCCACAGGGTCAGCCGCCCATCGACCCTGACCTGACTTTTCAGGAAGCAGTCTATGGCGCGCGCTTCTGCCTCGGACAGACGGGTGCGCACCTCTCTGGGAACGAAGCTGAAATCGCCCTGCCCGCGCGCCGCCTCGCCTATCAGAGTCACAACCGAGCCCATGGCATAGTCGTTCAGGGTAATCGCGTCGTGATAGCCACCTTCCAGTGGCCAGACCTGCGGCCAGCCACCATTCGGAAACTGCGCTTTCAGGAAATAGTCCAGTCCCTTAAGGGCCGCACTTTTGACCGTTTCGTCCCCGGTGACTGAAGCCACCCGGGCCAGAAAGCGAATTTCGGTAATAGTCGCACCGTTATCGGTCGTACCGACATAGTGCCAGTAAGGCGCGTGGGTATCGTAGTGGCCTGCCGGTCGGGCGGGTTCATTCCCCAGGATATAGGCCTGCCCCTTGAGACGCGGTGGCGCATTGCGCGGGTGGTTCTTACCCCATCCGCCTGCGGGCGTCTGAAAACTGAGGATGTTGGCGGTGACGGTGCGGGCTTCTGCGGAGCGATACCAGTCTGCCGGCTTATCGAGCGCCATACCATTGTCCCCCGGCCCCCCCTGCGCATCTGCCGGGATCTCCGCCAGGTCCTGCCTTTCGGCGCGTAAGGCGGCCTTATCGGCCTGCATCTGTGCTGCCGATCTGTCGAGATAGGCCCGCCAACTCGCGCGTTCCGCCTCTGGAAGCGTCTGAATACGTTCCGCATTGAGCGGTGGAAAGGCGGGGTTTACACCGATTTTGGCCGCCCGCGCCCCCTCAGGAGCAATCAGGGAGGTGAGCGCCAGACCGGCGAAAAACTGGCGACGATCCATGGTGGTGGCTTTCTTCGGGGCAGGAATGAGATGAAACATCGCAAGGTATCGGCCTGTTGCGGCGCAGGCCCTGCGGACAAAAAAAAAGCCGGTCACAGGCGAAAACGGTGACCGGCCACGACATTGAGAGCGCTCGGATGCTCATCGGGATGCCAGTTTGGTTCGGCTTTAAACGGGGGGGCGTCGGGCCGAACCCTGAAACACCGGACCTGAAACATCAGACAGGCCGGCATTTCCGAGCCGAGAATGAAAAAAACGGGGTGCGCCTTCCAATGACTGATGGCGCACCCACGTGATGGTCCGGTGCCCGGAGAACCGGAACCATCAGTTTAGGGATGAAGAGCTGTAAGGCTCTTTTTCAACGCACGGCTTAGGTCGTGCGTTCCGAGACGTGTTACTGCATCTTGTAGACAAGACCGAAGGTGAAGCGGCGGCCGCCATACTGTTCGAACCACGGCGTGCGGCTGATGTCGGTGAAGCCGGTGCGTTCCGAACCGATACGGACATTGGCCTGACGCAGAAGGTTGCGACCTTCCCAGTAAAGCTCGATACCGTTCGGCAGTTTATGCGTCACCTTGGCGTCCAGATACTGGTACTCTTCGTTGTAGAAGCCTTCGCCGGGGTTGTAAGGCAGGCCGACATAGCGCGTCGGGTTATTGATCGGATAGGCATAGACACCGCCGTCGTTACGGCCGCAGGACGACACGCACTCCAGAACGTTCGAACGCTTCTGATAGGCCAGACGGGCATTGGTTTTGCCGTCGTCGTACCAGATCGCCAGGTTCATGAAGTAATCCGGACGGTTGGCCGACCCCAGATTTTCACCGGTGACCGGATCGATCCAGCCGCCACCCGTCGAGTCGTTGGTCGAGTAGTTGAAGTCGAAGCCGGTAAAGCGCAACTTCCACGGCAGGAAGGTGAACGCCGTCTTGGTCGAGAATTCCCAGCCCGACTGGGTTTCACCCGGCCCGTTGATATAGGTGCCGTAGTTGAACGTGAAGTCCGACAGCGGACGGCCCGTCGCCGGGTCGATTTCACTGGAACCGGCAAACAGGGGCTGATCGACCAGAGCCTGCCCGATTTCCTTACCCACCTTGATCTTCTGACGGTAGTAGGCCAGCGAGATATAGGTGTCCTTGTTGGGATACCACTCCAGCGACGTGTTGTTCTTCGTCGCCTGATAAGGCAGCAGCGCAGGGTTACCGAAGGTCGTACACCCCATGTCCAGTTCAGTTTCACCGGCATTGAAGCGGTCTTCGGTCCGCTGATCGATGGTGCAGGTCCCCGCCGGGGTCAGGCGGTCGATACGCGGCGGCGCAACCGTCTTGGCCCAGTTGTAACGCAGCACCACCTTATCGGCGATCGGCCAGAAGGCGAGGTTATAGGCGGGCAGCCAGTCGGTATATTCACGCTCGAGAGCCACCGGCTTGATGATCGAGGTCGTGGTGACCCGGCCATAGCCTTCGTTCGGGTTCCATTCCGTGGACGGCACGCCGGTTATGGTCTTTCGCGTCGAGCTGATGGTCACGAAACCCGTAGCCGCAATCTTGGTGTTCACGGCGCGAACCCCGAAGTTCCCGCCCAGTTCCATGCCCCATGGCAGGGCCTGCTCGAACTCGGCCACGTAGTAGGCAGCCGTGATCTCTTCGGTCGTGTTTGTGGTCGGCATGGGGTATTCCTTGCCGTCGCTGGCGATACAGGTCTTCATGCAGTTGAAGTCATAATTACCCGTATTGGCGATGCCCGACTTCATCTTGTCGAGGTCGATCGAGTTCCACAGCTGCATGCCGTCGAACGCGCCGTATTCCGGCATGAAGGTGCCGCTATTGTACAGCACGCTGTTGCCGATCAGCTCAATCAGTTGCGCCCGCGTGACCGTCTGGGTGCCGTAATTGAAGTTGGTCGTGTTCATGGCGTTGGCGGCATAACCGTAAACGCACTGATTGACCGCTGTGGTCGTCGCCTGATTGTCGCAGCCCCGGATCGAGGTGCGCAACTGCTTGGTCGGCACATAGACGCCTGTCGACGCGACATAGCCGCCGCCATCCCAACGGTCGTTGATGCGCTTGCGATAAGAGGCCCCGATCTTGAAGTTCTTGAAGAACGGCAGATCCGGCGTCCGATAGGTGGCGTCGATCTTGCCCTGCGTTTCGTTGTATTCGACGATCCGCGGGTTCCAGTCGAGACGGATGGCAGGCGTATAAAGCGCCGCCGCCGCATTGGCCGCCGCCGTGCCGGTCAGGGCATTGTACGGCAGGTATTTGTTCGGATCGTTGACATCGAAGGTCGTCGGATAGTCAAAGCGCCAGTTACCGTCATCCTGAACATAGAGCTTCGCACCGGTGACCCGTTCGGTCGTGATGCCCGCCCGCATTTCATAACGCGAATAGTAGGATTGGATCTTGCCGACATTGAAATCGACCGACAGCGGCCCGTCCTTATAGACGCCGCCGAACTGCACCGTCGATTCATCACGGATTTCATCGTTGCGGATGTGATCCATGTAATAGGCGGTGTTGTCGAGCACCACCTCGGTGACGTGGTGATTGGCGTCGACCTTAACACTGTTCGGATTGACGTTCACGGCGATGCCATAAACCGGATAGCCGTTGTCGGTGCGCACCGATCCCGAGGTATTGTCGAGGTTGACCGGCGCGGTCGGATAGCCGGTATTGTAGATGTAATAGCCGCTGCCCGCCACCGCGCTTAAGGGGTTGGTGGTGACGATCGGAAAGCTGGGCGTCTGGTTGTTGGTGTACTGCAGCGTCGTCAGGCCCGCCGAAGCGCCGGTCAGGAACGCGATGCCGCCCTGATTGCGGTTGCTGCGGTTTTCCTTCATGTCGCGCTTAACTTCCTGATACTTCAGGAAGACGCTCAGCTTGTCATTGACCTTATAGTCGAAACGCAGATCCCAGGTCAGACGGTCTTCGTACTGATAGAGGAAGGTTTCGCGCACCTGGTTCGGCGCGTAATCGTTCCACTGATTGAGACAGCTGACCTGCTCACGGATACGCTGCTGCTGGGCGTTCGAGCGGTTGGCGTTGTTCGTACCGGGAGAAATGGTGGCCAGTTCGGCTTCGCTATAGAGCGGAAAGGCCGACAGACACTGCGCCTTGGTCTGGGCGGCGGCTGACTTGGTAACGATATCGAGCGCCGAATTGGTGCCGAAAGTGCCGCCGCCGACGCGATCGAAGGTCAGGACCGGCGCGTTATAGGCGATGCCGTTCTGATCCGAGCCGCTGACCAGAGCCGGATTGTAGCTGAAGGTCTTCTCCGGCGAATTGTCCCAGTCGACCTGACGGGTATAGCCGCCCCAGTTGTTACCGCCAGCATTGGAGACCTGATGCGAGTCGCCCAGATATTTGCGCGACGACAGGTTGAAGATGACGCCCAAACGATTGTCGAAGAATTTGCGCGACGCCACAATATTGATATCTGGCGCCCACTTTTCACTGAGGGAGTTGCGCTCACCGGCCACGCGCATCGACAGATAAGGCTTCTTGAAATCCAGTGCCGAGCGCGTCTTGATCTGAACGCTGCCACCCAGACCGCCTTCGGTCTGATCGGCGGTCTGCCCCTTGATGACGTCGACGCTCTGGATCAGGTCGGCAGGCAGGTTACGCAGGTCCGAACCGCGCTGACCATCCCCCTGCTGCGCCAGAGCAAAGCCGTTGGGCGCGGTCGACATACCGTCAAGCTCTACACGCGTCAGGTCCGCACCGTTGCCGCGCAGGCTGAAACTTTCGCCTTCGCCGGTTTCACCGCGCGTCAGGCCCATGCCCGGAATACGCGACAGGGCCTCGTTCAGGTTACGGTCGGGGAACGAGCCGACATCGTCGGCCACGATCGAATCCTTGGCGGTATTGGCTTTCTTTTTGCGATCGATGGCCGATTGCTGCGAGGCGCGCACCCCGACCACGACCACTTCGGTAGGTTCTTCAGCCTTGGCCTGCGTATTGGAAGACTGCGCCTGAACCTGCCCACTCAGCGTCAGGCCAAGGACCAGCGCCATGCTGGAACTCGACATAAGAATCTTCACCGCAGACGGCTTGCGGAGTGCCTTCATTTTACCTCTCCTGTGATGCGGCCCTGATTGATGCGGGGCCGTCCTGTTTTTTTGTCTATTCTCTGGGGGATCGCCCGATCACCCGTCACGAGGCAATGTTAGCGCTAACTTTTTCAAACAATCAACTCGATTCGAGTTAATTTTTACAAATTAAATAAAATAAATACCCGCATCGTTGCAATATTGATACATTTAATTACTTTAAAATAGACGCAAAAAATCGCGCGTTATAAATAACACGTTCAAAATAATTTAAATTATTACTCAAAAACCAGATCCGACCCTGTCCGTCGTTTCGACGAAATTTTTGTGTCTACCGATGAGACACCTCACCGGCGTAAATCCGACATCCTTCGGCGACTTTTTTATCGCCCGCACCACACACAATAAAAAAGGGGCGCCGGTCATGCCGACGCCCCTTGGTCTGTCATGCGATCTTCAGGACTCAGAAGGCCGCAATGGCCTTGTTTCCCTTCACCGTCAGTTGCAGCCGGACGCCGTCAGTCGGCTTCAGCCCCGCGCGCGCCTCCGGCTGACCACCGCCGACCCAGATATCGACCGGGCCGGAAATGACATTGCGTTTGCCCTCGCCATCGACCACGCTCAGCGCCTTGGCATCCAGCGTGAAGGTCACCTTGCGGGTTTCTCCCGCCTTGAGGCTGATGCGCTGGAAGCCCTTCAGTGCACGGATCGGCGCACCCTCGGCGGTGCGCCCGACATAGAGCTGCACCACCTCATCACCATCGCGTTTACCGGTATTGGTGACATTGACCGACACCCTGACCGGTGCCCCCGCCCTGACGCTTTTGGCGCTCAGCGACGCCTTATAGGCAAAGGTGGTGTAGCTCAGACCATAACCGAACGGATACAACGCCTCGCCCGCAAAGTAGCGATAGGTGCGGCCATTCATGGAATAGTCTTTGAACGGCGGCAAATCGTCGGCAGATTTATAGAAGGTCACCGGCAAACGCCCCGCCGGGCTGAAATCCCCGGCAATCAGACCAGCCACCGCCTGACCGCCCTCGCCGCCTGGATACCAGGCTTCGATAATGGCGGGCAGGTTTTTATCCGCCCAGTTCACGCTCATGGCGCTGCCGTTCATCATGACCAGAACGACCGGCTTTCCTGTCGCATGAAGCTGCTCGATCATCTTCTGCTGCGGCGCGGGCAGGTCGAGGCTGGTGCGGTCGCCTCCGGCAAAACCGGGGGCGGCCACGCGCATTTCTTCGCCTTCGAGGCGCGAGGTAAGGCCCGCAGCAAAGACGATCAGGTCAGCGTCTTTCGCCGCGGCTATGGCCTTTTCACCACCGGCACTGGGACGGCTCCACTGGAACTTCTGATCCTCGCGCGTGCCGCGCTGCACCGCTTCGACCCGAAGCTTATAAGTCTTGCCCGCCTCAAGCTGAACGTCGCTGTCCGAGGTCGGCCAGGCGATATCCCACACATCGGCAATGAGTTTGTTGTCTATGTAGACGCGATAACCGTCATCCCCGGTAAAGCGAAAGCGGTGCGCCCCGCTTTCCTGCGCCTTGATATAGCCGCTCCAGCGGGTCGAGCTTTCACGGGCCTCCCGCGTCGGACGGCCCCAGCTGAATTTCGCATTGACGTCGGTTTTCGTGGCAACCGGCGCGCCCTCCAGCTTCGGCCCCTTGAATTCTTCGAAGGCCAGCCCCGGCTGCGTACACGCCTGATCAAGGCAAAGCACCGCATTGGGCACATCCTCCAGAGGCGGGGCGACCCAGCCCGTGCCTTCGATATAGGTGACCTGAGCGTCCGGATAGCGCGCCTTGATCCCGGCATAGATGGTGATAGGTTTGGACGGCGTGCCGTTATAGTTGCCAACCAGCGCGTCGGCCGTATTGGCGTTCGGCCCGATGACGGCGATGCGCTTCGGGTTCCCCTTGAGCGGCAGAAGCCCGTCATTTTTGAGCAGGACCAGCGATTTTTCAGCCGTTTTGAGATTCACGGCGCGTTGGACCGGGGTGTCGTAATCCTTCGCCGTAATCGCAGCATAGGCCCCCGTCCCCGGCGCGTCCAGCAGCCCCAGACGATAGCGTATCTCGAACAGGCGGATCAGGGCGGTATCGACCTCGGCTTCGGTGATCAGGCCCTGCTTCACGGCACTGACCGTCGTTTGCGGATCGAAGGTCTTATTGCCGTTGAAGTCACAGATCAGGTCGGTTCCGGCTTTCATGGCCGACGCGACGGCCTCTTCGGGCGTCTTCACATAGGCGTGCGAGGTGGTGAGATAAAAGTCCGCCACGGCGGCGCAATCGGACACGATATGCCCCTTGAAACCCCACTGGGTCTTCAGGATATCGCGCATATAGGGCGTATAGCCACAGGCCGGCACACCATTGACCGCATTATAGGCGCACATGAGGCTTTCGGCGCGGGCTTCAGTAATGCCGTAATAGAAAGCCGGGAGGTAGGTATCGACCTCGTCGCGCTTCGACGGATGGATGTCGTCAAAGTGACGGTCGGCCTCAGGGCCTGAGTGCACGGCGAAATGCTTGATCGCCGCCGCCGTCTTGGGGTGCTTCGGGTCCGGCCCCTGAAGGCCTTCGATGAAGGCGACCCCCATGCGCGAGGTCAGGAACGGATCTTCGCCATAGGTTTCCTGCCCCCGGCCCCAGCGCGGATCACGGAAGATATTGACGTTCGGCGACCATACCGTCAGCCCCTCATAACGCTTAGTCGCCCCGCCCGACGCCTGACGCGCCTTGACGTTCTTGGCGCGAAACTCGGTGGCGATGGTATCGGCGACTTCCTTGACCAGCGGCGTATCGAAGGTCGCCGCCAGTCCGATAGCCTGCGGGAAGACCGTGGCCTCTCCGGCGCGCGCCACGCCATGCAGCCCTTCGTTCCACCAGTCGTAGGCCGGCACCCCAAGGCGCGGAATGGCGGGCGCACCGTTCTGAAGCTGCGCTGCCTTCTCTTCGAGGGTCAGGCGCGCCACTATATCTCTGGCACGCGCCTCCGGGGACAGGGAGGCATTCTGATACGACGCGGTCGCCGCCGGGGCTTGCGCCATCGATGGCGATGAAAGCGCGAGGGTACTGACGAGGGACAGAAGCAGAATTCTGGTTTTCACGCTAGACTCCGGGTGTTTGAAAGGCAGGAATACGTCGCCCGCAGGCGGACTGTTTATTTCGGTTTAAGCACCAGCCCGCGCCGCAGGTCGGGCACGACGGTCGCCAGATCTTCGGCAACCATCTCGGCAAAGACATCCGCACCGTCCCGTCCGATATGCGTATAGTCGAACGCGGATTTCGTGCGGTTCATGG
>JASGGL010000105.1:0-10287 GCA_047605065.1 Asticcacaulis sp. | reverse complement strand
AGCCTTTGTTCATCGAAGAACCGCTGCTCAGTGAGCATCCCGAAGCCATCGAGCAATTGTCGAAACTGACCACCATTCCTATTGCCCTGGGGGAGCGCCTCTACAGCCGCTGGGACATCAAGCCGTTCCTGCAGGCCGCCTCGGTCGACATCCTGCAACCCGACCTCAGCCACGCGGGCGGGATATCGGAGGTGCGTCGCGTGGCCGCCATGGCCGAAGCCTATGATGTGGCCATCGCCCCGCACTGCCCGCTGGGGCCGATCGCGCTGGCCGCCTGCATGCAGGTGGCACTGGCGACGCCCAACTTCGTCATTCAGGAAATGTCGCTGGGTATCCATTACAATACCGGCGGGCACGATCTGCTGAGTTACATGACCAATCCCGAAATCTTCGACGTGAAGGACGGCATGGTCGCCGCCCTGACCGGGCCGGGCCTCGGCGTCGAGGTCGATGAGGACAAGGTGCGTCGCCTCAGCAAGGATTGCCCGCCCTGGCGCAACCCGGTCTGGCGTGGGCCGGACGGCTTCGTGAGGGAATGGTGATGCGCTTTTCCGGCAAGACGATCCTGATCACCGGCGCGGCCAGCGGTATCGGTGAGGC
The DNA here is from genome assembly GCA_047605065.1 of Asticcacaulis sp. GTDB lineage: Bacteria > Pseudomonadota > Alphaproteobacteria > Caulobacterales > Caulobacteraceae > Asticcacaulis. Next base: position 9,687 of record JASGGL010000105.1, on the reverse strand, counting down.
GACGGCCAGATATCTGGCGGGCGAGGGGGCGAAACTGGCCATCATCGATCGCAATGCCGCCGTGCTTGAAGCGGTGGCGGCGGGCCTCGGTGCTCTGGCCCTGCCGTGCGACGTGTCGGACGAAGCGGCGCTCAAGGCCGTTTACGATCGGGCGTTTACGTATTTCGGCTATGTCGATGGTGTGGTCAATGTCGCCGGGGCCATGATCTACAAAGGGCTTAGTGATCTGACCGGCGACGACTGGCACCGGCTGATGTCGATCAACTTCTACGCCGCCGCGCACCTGACCCAGCGCGCCTTTGCGACCATGGACCGGGGCGGCAGTCTCGTCTTCGTCGGCAGTATCCACACGCATCAGACCTCGCCGCTGGTCGCGCCCTATGCGGCGGCCAAGGCGGCTTTATCGTCGCTCGCACGCACGGCGTCGATCGAGGGTAAGGCGAAAACCATCCGTGCCAATGCCGTCCTGCCCGGTGCCATCGACACCCCCATGCTGCGCGAAAGCCCGAACATCAAGTCCGGCGCGGAGGTCATCGATCCTGCCGATATCGGCCAGCCGGAAGACATCGCCGCCGCCGTGGCCTTTCTGCTCAGCGACGAAGCGCGTTTCGTCACCGGGGCATCGATGGTCGTCGACGGAGGCCGTCTGGCTAAGCTTTAGCGGCTCAGGAGCGGGAAAAGCCTTGCTATTCAGTGAAACCTCAATAGGTTAACGTGAGTGGCAAGGGGGGCTTTCATCATGACAACGGACGCTGTGCAGGTTTGGGCGGGTTTCTGGCCGCGTGTGGGCGCGTGGATCATCGATACCCTGCTGATGGGAGTGGTGCTGTTTGGGGTCGGCTGGCTGGCGATTGATTATGTCGCCGGGCTGGGTTCGAACGGTCGCCTTGTCGGCCTTGTGGTCGGCACCCTTTATTGCGGGATTTTGTCGAGCGGGGTCGGCGGTGGATGCACCCTCGGTCAGCGTCTGCTGAAGCTCAGGGTGGTGCGGATGGATGGCAAGCCGCTCGGTCTGCTCGCCTCCTTCTGGCGCGCGGCGGTTCTGGTCGCGCCTCTGATGCTCAATGGCTGGTTTTTCGACATCAGCGATCCGATCCTGACGCGAATACTGGGGGCCTTGCTGGTCACGGTCGTGTTCGGGGTTGGCATGGCTCAGGTCTATCTTCTGATCTTTAACGCGCCGACGCGCCGCCTTGTGCACGATCTGGTGTCCGGGGCCGCAGTCGTGCGCTCAGGCTCTGCGGATTTTGCGAAGCCTAAGGGCGTCATCCATGGCACGATCGCTTCGCTGCTGGTGCTTCTGGGGCTTGTCATCGGTCTGGGCGGGTTGCAGATACTGGAGAACTGGCAACCCAAGATCGCCAGCGAAACGGCACGGCTGACGCCCGTTATGGCCGCTGTCAACGCCCTGCCGGAAGTGGCGCAGTCGTCCGTCTATGACAACACGATGACCGTCAAAACGGTGGGCAGCGACGCGCAGACGACGCGCACCCTGATTGTGACCGCGCGCGTCAATACCTGGCCAAAGGATGTGCGGCCCCTGATGGCGAAAATTGGCGCGGCCACCGTCAAGGCCTATAAATTTGCCCCTGATCAGCGTCTGACGATCAGAATCACCTATGGCTTCGACCTCGGTCTGGCCAACTATTCCAAGGCAGAGGCCAGTGCCTATTCGCCGCAGTGCACATCGGCCGATGTCAAGTGTCTGGAGCACTGAGGGTCAACCGGCGCGACGTCGAACAGATTTCACCGTGGGTGGGTTCTCAGCGGCGTCGAAGACGGGTATAGCAGTCGGTATGAACGATAAGGTCTTCTATACGGGCGCGGCGCTGCTGGCGCTTCTGCTGATCGGGCTCAGTCTGGTGTGGCCTCAGGGGCTGGGCATTCGTTCGCCCGCGCCCTTTGGTCATGCGATCGAGCTGCCCGACGTGGTGCGCGCTCAGCGAGAGAAGGCCGAACGCGACGCTAAGCGCAAGGCCGAGCAGGCCGCCGAACGTGCGACGCGGGCCGAAGCGGCTCAGGAGGCCTCTGCGTCGGAGACGGCCCCGTCTTCGTCGGCGACATCCTCTTCTGCCGCCCCGCAATAATCCGACAGACTATTCAGATGACTCAGGTGCTGGTCTTCGGCTGTGGCTTTATCGGCATGGCCTTTGCCGAGGCGTGCCGTGCGCAGGGCTATGCCGTGTCCGCCACCGCGCGTGAGGCCTCAAAGCGTGACGTCCTGAACGCGCAGGGCATTGTGGCCATCGATCCCGGCGAGACGCAGGCACTGACGACGGCGGTGCGTGCGGCCCGGATGATCCTGATCACGCCCGCCCCGAACGATAGCGGCTGTCCGGCCTTTGTCGCGCTGGCGCAAACGCTGGGGGAGATGGGACCGCGCAAATGGATCGGCTATTTGTCGACCACCGGGGTCTATGGCGACCGGGGCGGCGGCTGGGCCTTCGAGGATCAGCCGGTGACGCCCCTGTCCACCGAAGCCCGCCGCCGGGTTCTGGCCGAAGCGCAATGGCGCACCCTCGATTCCCTGCATGACGTGGCGGTGTTCCGCCTGCCGGGCCTGTACGGGGTGGGACGCAGCGTCATCGAGCGCCTGAGGGACGGGACGGCGCGCCGTATCCATAAGCCGGGTCAGGTGTTCTCACGCCTGTTCGACAGCGATTGCGCCGACGCCCTGATGCGCAGCGCCGCCCGGCCGCGGGCGGGGGCGGTGTATAATCTGTGCGACGACGAACCCGCCCCGGCGGATGAGGTCATGCTGTGGGCGGCGCGGACCTTCGGCTTTGAGGCCCCGCCGGAAATCGCCTTTGATAATCCGGGCCTCAGTCCTGGCCTAAGTTCTGGCCTAAGTCCTGGCATGAAGCGCTTCTATGCGGAAAACAAACGCGTCTCCAATGCGCTGGCCAAGGCCGAGCTGGGCTGGCGCCCGCTCTATCCCACCTATCGCGAAGGGCTTCAGGCGGTATGGGCGGGCTTAAGCGCTGATACGGCCTGAACCAGTCGCTGAAGATCGGCGGGCGTCGACAGGCGGTGGTCGCCGCCCTTGATCAGGGTGACGGTCACCTCTCTGGCGTCGATATGGCGGGCCAGCCGCACGCCATGTTCCCACGGCACCACCTCGTCATTCAGCCCGTGCAGGATATGCACGGGGCCATCGAAGGGCAGGGGCCGGTCGAGCGTCAGGTGGTCGCGCGCCTCATCGAAAAAGGCCTGAGACATGGGCACGTCATAGTCATAGCCGCGCAGGTGGAAAAAGCCCGATACCTCCAGTGCGCGCCGGTCTTCGGGCGACAGGGACGGCAGCATCAGTTCGGTGGCGAAATCCGGCGCAGGCGCGATGAAGACGGCAGCCTTCACGCGTTCGGGCCGGTCGCGGATCAGCAGGCTGGCCATCCAGCCGCCCATGCTGGAGCCAACGATAATCAGCGGCCCGTCGGTCAGTTGATCGACCACATCGCGCACATTTTGCCGCCACTGACCGATGCGGGCGTCTTCCCAGCGGCCGGGGGTTTCCCCGTGAGCGGCGTAGTCGAAGCGCAGAAAGCCCCAGCCATGGGCGCGGGCGCTATCGGCCAGAGCCTGCGCCTTCGAACCCGTCATGTCGGACTTGAAGCCGCCCAGCCACAGAATCGTCGGACCGCTGCCGTCTATGCGCCTGTAGGCGATGGGCGCGCCATCGGAACCGGTGAGAAACTGCGTGCTGTCTTGATTTGGGGCGATGCTCATGCGCATAAGCCATAAGTCCCTGATTGCGCCTGAACAAGTCCTTATGTCCGTTGCCTTCCCCTATACCATCATGCAGGTCGTCCCCGAGCTCGATACCGGCGGCGTCGAACAGACCGTGGTCGATGTGGCGCGCGCCGTCATCGAAGCGGGCGGGAGGGCCATCGTCGTCTCGAAGGGCGGGCGGCTGGAGCCCTATCTGAAGCAGATCGGGGCGGTGGTGCATCGCCTGCCGGTGCACTCGAAGAACCCCTATGTGCAGTGGAAAAACTATTACGCTCTGCGCGCGCTGATCGCTAAGGAAAAGCCGGACATTGTGCACGTAAGGTCACGCGCGCCGGCCCTGTCGGCGCTGCCCGCCGCAAAGGCGCAGCGCGTGAAGACGGTGACCACCTATCACGGCATCTATAATGCCGGGTCGGGGCTGAAACGCTGGTACAATGGTCGCATGACCACGGCAGACGTGGTGATCGCCAATTCCGACTATACGCGCGATCACGTGCTTAAGGCCTATGACCTCGATCCGTCGAAGGTCATCGCCGTGCCGCGTGGCGTGGACCTGATGCGGTTCGATCCGGCAGCGGTCGATGAGGCGCGCAAGGATAAGCTGGCGAAAGCATGGGGCATCGACCGCGCCGATGGCCGCACGCGCTTCCTGCTGGCCGGACGCCTGACGCGCTGGAAGGGGCAGGCGCTTATTATCGAGGCCGTGGGGCTACTGTCCGACGACAAGGTTCAGCTTATTCTGGCCGGAGATGATCAGGGGCGCAGTGAGTACCGGCGCGAACTGGAAAATCTGATCACTCTGTATGCCCTCGAAGACACGGTAAAACTGGTCGGTCACTGCTCGGACATGCCCGCCGCCTATAGCCTGTGCGATTTCGCGCTGGCTCCGTCGCTGGAGCCGGAGGCGTTTGGACGCACGGCGGTCGAGCCTCAGGCCATGGGCAGGCCCGTTCTGGCGGCGAAGCACGGTGCGACGACCGAGACGGTCGAAGACGGGGTGAGCGGCTGGCTGATCGCGCCGGGCGATGCGACGGCATGGGCCAATGCCCTGCGCATGGCCGTGCAAACCTCTGCACCGGCGCGCGCCGTTATGGGGGCGGCGGGCCGGACGCGCGTGCATGAGCGCTTCAGCCTCGAGGCCATGTGTTCGGCGACCCTTGATATCTACCGTTCGCTGCTTACCTAAGACCCTTTGGCAACAGACGAAAAAATTAACGCCCTGTGTGCCACAAAGGGGATTGATCACCCCTAGGCCCTTCCTATATTTAGGCCCCGAACGGACGATTGAGTCCGCACGTTTCAACAGTCCATGGAGACATCCCTATTCGTCGCCCAATGCAAGCCCCGCCCGCGAAAGACGGCCCCCGTATCAATCAGGACATCAAGGTTCCGCGCGTCCTTTTGATCGACCATAACGGTGAGAAGCAAGGCATCATGCCGACTTCTGCCGCGCTGGAAGCCGCCGAAGAAGCCGGTCTTGATCTGGTCGAAGTCTCCCCGACCGCTGATCCCCCCGTCTGCAAGATTCTCGACTACGGCAAGTTCCGCTTTCAGGAGCAGAAGAAGAAGGCCGAAGCCCGCAAGAAGCAGAAGGTCGTCGAAATCAAGGAAATCAAGCTTCGTCCGAATATCGACAAGCACGATTACGAGGTGAAGGCCAAGGCCATGACGCGCTTCTTCGAAGAAGGCGACAAGGTCAAGGTGACGCTCCGCTTCCGTGGCCGTGAAATGGCGCACCCGGAACTGGGTCTGAAGCTGCTCAATCAGGTCAAGGCCGATTTCGAAGGCACCACCAAGGTCGAGTACGAACCGAAGATGGAAGGCCGTCAGATGATCATGATCCTCGCGCCGAAGTAAGGATCAGTCTCCGAAGATCGTTCTTTGGGTACGGATATCAAAAAGGCGCCTCCGGAAACGGTGGCGCTTTTTTGTGCTCTAGATCATTATGTTTTTTGATAGAAACATAATGATCTGATTTTTTCAGCCCCTCGCCGGGCGGTGGCTACGCCACCTTGGCCGCCGCCTCAATGGCAGCTTGAACGGAATGATCCCATTAGAAATCATTCCGCTCTAACTCTTTGCTTTAACGCGCGTCTTTTCCGAAAAGGGTATCCACTTTATCGGGAAGCGCTCTATTGGCCGACCTTCGGCAGGATCGGAACGGCGGCGGGGTCTTCGCGGTAGTCGAAACCGCCCATTTCAACCCATGCGCCGTTTTTCTGAACGCTGGCGCGGGTGCGCCAGACGCCTGCGGCATCGAGCGTCAGGGTCGAACGGATATCGCCGAAGCCCGAAAGCCCGTGCACCGTCTCTTCGGAGGTAAACGTGCCGGGGCCGGTCGGCGTCATGACGCCGGTGGTGTGAAAGCCCGCCGTGGTGAAGTAGTGATAGATATAGCCCTTTTCCTTATCCCTGAAGATCAGGGTTTCGCCGGCATAGGCCCCGCCATTGACCGAATGGATGACGCGGACGGCGTGGCCGCCGATGGCCCATTCCCAGCGCTGTATGTCTTCGGCTCCGTCGCCCTTGATCGATGTGCCGCGCCAGCTTTTGCCGATCAGCGGCACGAAGGGCGCATAGGCCTGCGGCCCGGCCAGCGGCGGAGTTTGTGCTTGCGCGGGCATGACGACCGGAACGGTCAGGAGCAGAAAAGCAGCGGCAAGGGGGCGGATCATGGCGGTGTCCCGGAATATAAGTCCGCCCTCAGGATACGCCTAATGGTCTCAGGTCTTCAAGGGTGCGTTATTGCGGGAAGTGTTCCACATGGATTTCGGCGGTACGTCCGAAATAAACGACGCGGCGTCCGGAAAACGAGACCAGATAGCCGGCACAACCGGCGGCCCTGACCTTATCGCAGAAGCCTTTGTAGGTGTAGCCGGGGGCGTTGGACTGAGCTTCGTGCACTGCGGTTTCGACGGTCATGGCGTCGAAGGCTGCCGCGACGCTGCCGTCGGACGGTGGCAGGTCAATATCGATGCTGTCGCCATCAGGCCGGTAGTAGGTGGCGCGGTTGCTGCGATAATCCACCATGTAGGATTCGAAGCCTGCGTCGATCAGCATGCCGACGATATCGGGAAAGGTCATCGAACTGTCGTACGAGGCCGAAACGGCTTTGCGGGCAACGGCTATAGGTTGTGCGTCCATGTGTCATGTTCTTTTGTTGAAGGAGGGTGTCAGTCGGCCGCAGGGCCGCTCAGTTTGCGCAGGGTGGCGATCTTTCTCAACGCGGCCTCAAGGGCGGTGCGCTCATCCTTGGACAGGACGCCAAAAAAGGAGTCGTCATTGGCATCGGCCAGTCGGGCCAGTTCCGGCACCCTCGCGCGCCCGTCGGTGGTAAGGGAAAGGATTTGCGCGCGCCGGTCCTGCGGATGTGCCGTGCGGGTCACCAGCGCTTTTGCGATGAGCCTGTCGGCCAGTTTGCTGATTGCACCGCGCGTCATGCCCATCTGTGCCGCCAGCAGGGTGGGAGACGCGGTGTCGTGGTCATAGAGCGCCCGCAGGAAAACCCACTCGGCTACCGTGACGCCCTGAGCCTCCACCTTGCGGGCAAAGCTGTGTGACACATTGTTGGAGACAAGCCGTAGCCAGTATCCCAGATGATCTTCCAGGGTCGAGGGGGACATGATGTGCCTTTTGTTGACTAGGAAAATATATAAATTTATTTCCTAGTCAACAAATATTCGCAACCGGGTTCGGGTGCGACAATAATTCCCCTGTGGATGCCTCTTGTGTGGCGCGGTGATCACACCATATCGATGCCATGACGGATCGCTTCTCAGAAAGGGTCCGGCAAATCCATCCGCCTTTTAAGGGGACATCCATAATGAATATCGAAAAATACTCTGAGAAGACTCAGAAGCTTATCCAGAGCGCTCAGGCCATCGCCCAGAGCCGCAACCACCAGTATTTCACCCCGCTGCACCTCCTCAAGGCGCTGACCGAGGACCGCGAGTCCGTGGCGCGTCCGTTGCTGGAACGCGCGGGTGGCCGCCCCGAAGCCTTTGTCGGCGCGGTCGATCAGGCGCTGAACAAGCTGCCGTCGGTGACCGGCGGGACGCAGCAGCTTTATATGCACAATGACACCGCTAAGGCCTTTACCGAGGCAGAAAACGACGCCAACAAGAACGGCGACGCCTTCGTCACTGCCGACCGCTTGCTGGTCGCGGCGCTGAACACCAACGAGGGGGCAGGCCTGCTCAAGACCGCAGGCACGTCTTTGGGGGCGCTCAGGGACGCGCAGAAGGAGTTCCGCAAGGGCAAGCCCGCCAACTCCGCCAATGCCGAGGCCGGTTTCGACGCGCTCAACAAATACGCCCGCGACCTCACTCAGGCGGCGCGCGACGGCAAGATCGATCCCGTGATCGGCCGCGACGAAGAAATCCGCCGCACGATTCAGGTGCTGGCCCGTCGCACCAAGAACAACCCGGTCCTGATCGGTGAACCGGGCGTGGGCAAGACCGCCATCGTCGAAGGTCTGGCGCAGCGCATCGTCAATGGCGACGTGCCGGAATCGCTCAAGGACAAGACGCTGATGGCGCTCGACATGGGCGCGCTGATCGCCGGGGCCAAGTATCGTGGCGAATTCGAAGAGCGCCTGAAGGCCGTCCTCAACGAGGTCACGCAGGCCGAAGGTCAGATCGTGCTGTTCATCGATGAGATGCACACCCTTGTCGGCGCGGGTAAGTCCGACGGGGCCATGGATGCTTCCAACCTGCTCAAGCCCGCTCTGGCGCGCGGCGAACTGCACTGCGTCGGCGCGACCACGCTCGATGAGTATCAGAAGCACGTCGAAAAAGACCCGGCTCTGGCCCGGCGCTTCCAGCCGGTCTTCGTGCAGGAGCCGACGGTGGAGGACACCATCTCGATCCTGCGCGGCCTGAAGGAAAAGTACGAGGTCCATCACGGCGTCAAGATTTCCGACAGCGCCATCGTGGCGGCGGCCACGCTGTCGAACCGTTACATCGCCGATCGCTTCCTGCCGGACAAGGCCATCGACTTGATCGACGAGGCGGGTTCGCGCGTGCGCATGGCCGTCGATTCCAAGCCGGAAGAGCTGGATGAACTGGATCGCCGCATCGTCCAGCTCAAGATCGAGCGCGAGGCCTTGCAGAAGGAAAGCGATACGGGTTCGAAAACACGTCTGGAGCGTCTCAATGAGGAGCTGAGCGAGCTGGAAGGCAAGTCAGGCGAACTGACCGCCCGCTGGCAGGCCGAAAAGGACAAGGTCGGGGCCGCCTCGCGCGCCCGCGAAGCGCTGGACCGCGCCCGTATCGAACTGGCGGCGGCGCAGCGCAACGGTGACCTGCAACGGGCGTCGGAGATCCTCTATGGTCAGATCCCGCAGCTTGAAAAGCAGGTGAACGAGGCCGAAACCAAGTCGGAGGAGGCGCCGCTGACGCCTGAGGTGGTCGATTCGTCTCAGATCGCTCAGGTCGTGTCGCGCTGGACCGGCATTCCGGTCGACAAGATGCTGGAAGGCGAGCGCGATAAGCTGCTGCGCATGGAGGACGAACTGCGTAAGCGCGTCGTCGGTCAGGACGAGGCCTTAGAGGCCGTGTCCGATGCCGTGCGCCGCGCGCGGGCGGGGCTGAAAGACCCCAACCGTCCGATCGGCTCCTTCCTGTTCCTCGGGCCGACGGGTGTCGGCAAGACCGAGCTGAACAAGGCTTTGGCCGAATTCCTGTTCGATGACGAGACGGCTATCACCCGCCTCGACATGTCGGAATATATGGAAAAGCACGCCGTTTCGCGCATGATCGGCGCACCTCCGGGTTATGTCGGTTATGACGAGGGGGGGGCGCTGACCGAAGCCGTGCGGCGCCGGCCCTATCAGGTCGTGCTGTTCGATGAGGTCGAAAAGGCGCATCCGGACGTGTTCAACGTCCTCTTGCAGGTGCTGGATGACGGGCGTCTGACCGACGGGCAGGGGCGTGTGGTCGATTTCCGCAACACGCTGAT
>JASGGL010000104.1:0-10312 GCA_047605065.1 Asticcacaulis sp. | reverse complement strand
TCGAGTTTCGCCTCCAGCCCCATAAGCAGCTTCTGCCGATGGTCGGAGGCGTCCCTTTGCATGCGCGTCATTATTTAAGCAGCTTGAAGAAGCGATCCCAGCGCAGGTCCAGCCAGGTCCACGGCAAGTAGATTTTCGCACCCTTGTTCCACGAAATCAGCACCATAACGGCCTTACCTTCGAGGTTTTCCGCCGGAACGAAGCCGACGCCGGGCTGATACGGGTCCGCCGGAGAGAAGCGGCTGTCCAGCGAATTGTCGCGGTTGTCACCCATGACGAAGTACTGGCCTTCGGGAACGGTGAATTCCTGCGTATCGTCGGCCTCAGGCTTATTGTCTTCAAGGTTCTGCGTCAGGTGATCCGCACCGTCAGGAAGTTGTTCTTCCTGAATATCCGCGCCCTGCGTCGCATAGGTAATGCCTGCCGAGATCGGCCCCTTATCGATGGTCGTCACCGGCTGATCATTGATGATGACCTGACCGTTGCGGACCTGAACGCGGTCACCCGGCACACCGATAACGCGCTTGATGTAATCGACATTGGTGTTGCTGGGCAGTTTGAAGACGACGATATCGCCGCGTTTGGCCTGCTTTTCGAATACGCGGCCCGAAATCACCGGCGGCGAGAACTGGATCGAATGCTTGGAATAGCCGTAGTCCCATTTACGCACGACGATGTAATCGCCCTCATAAAGGTTCGGCTCCATCGACGCCGACGGGATGGTGAAGGGCTGGAAGAACAGGGTACGGAAGACCAGAGTGATGATCAGGGCGATCGCCACGGTCTTGAAGATGTCGCTCCATTCGTCCTTGAGCGAGACTTCTTTGTCGCCCGTCTCTGCCGCATCGCCCGTCTTTGCCGCATCGTCTGTGACGACCTTGTTTTCAACCGCAGCGTCTTCGACGACCTTGTCCTCAGCACTCATGCCATAGCCCCATATCCTTAAGCGCCCATAGCTTTAAGCGCATTCCGTAACCCTGTCTATTTTTAGATTCCGGCCAAAAATAGACGTTACATATTGTTAAGCCGACCGTTGCGGCCGCGCCTCAATCACCGCATAGGCCGCAGCCATAGGCCCTTCGTCGGTCAGACTGAGGTGTATGTGCGCCTCGCACCCATCCGGCAAAAGGACCATAAGCCGCGCCTGCGCTCCGTTGCGCAGGGTCACTTCGGGCTTACCCAGAGCGTCATTGCCGATTTCGATGTCGGTGAACTGAAAGCCCCTCAAGCCCGTACCCAGCGCCTTCATCACCGCTTCCTTGGCGGCATAGCGCTTGGCCAGTGTCGGAAACGACGGCGTTTTCGACTGGGCATAGGTCTGCTCAAGTGGTGTGAATACGCGATCCAGAAACTTTTGCCCGAACCGCGTCACCGACTGCTCGATACGCGTGGCGTCGCACAGATCCATGCCGATGCCGACGATCATAGGCGCGCGGCGTCCATCAGGTGACGCATACGGCCGATAGAGGCTTCAAGACCGGTGAAAATCGCCTCGCCAATCAGGAAGTGGCCGATATTCAGCTCACGAATCTGAGGCACACGCGAAATGAAGGTAACGGTGTCGTAGTCGATCCCATGCCCGGCATGGACCTCTATGCCGACCTCCGCCGCCATCTGAGCCGCCCATTCGAGCTTCTTCATCTCGGTTTCGACGATCGAACGCTCGCCTTCGCGCCAGGCGTCACACAGCGCTCCCGTATGGAACTCCACCACAGGTGCGCCGATGTTCGAGGCCGCCGAGACCTGAATGGCATCGGCGGCAATAAACAGAGAGGTGCGGATACCCGCGGCATTCAGCCGTGAAACCGCCGCACCGACCAGATCGATATTCCCCGCAACATCCAGCCCGCCTTCGGTCGTACGCTCCTGACGCCGCTCCGGCACCAGACAGCAGGCGTGGGGCTTAAGCTCGAGCGCGATGCCGATCATTTCATCGGTCACCGCCATCTCGAAATTCAGCGGTTTGGCGAATTCATCGCAGACGGCTTTCAGCGCCCAGATATCCCGGTCAAGCACGTGCCTGCGGTCTTCGCGCAGATGCGCAGTGATACCATCGACCCCGGCTTCCAGCGCCTGACGCGCACCGCGTACCGGATCGGGCGCATGGCCGCCACGCGCGTTGCGCACAGTAGCAATGTGATCGATATTCAGTCCCAGTCGTATGCGGTTCATTTTGTTCGCTCTTTTAGATTTTTTAGCGCTCTAGCTCTTCTGGCTCAGGCGGCGGCTGCCGGGGTCTTGAACCGGAATGGCCGCCAGTTCCGGCGGCAGGGCATCGGCGGGATAGGCGGGCACCTCAAGGCTGGCCAGCGAGATCAGCGGTACGCCGACATCGGCCTTACCGCCTGAACGGTCGACGATACAGGCCGCCGCGACGACCTCGCCACCCAGCGCCCTGATCGCGGCGATACATTCGCGCGACGACAGACCGGTGGTCACAATGTCTTCGACCATCACGACCTTCGCACCCGGTTCGATGTGGAAGCCGCGACGCAGCTTGAACTCGCCATCGACACGCTCGACATAGAGGGACGGCACCTTCAGGTGGCGCGCCGTCTCATAGCCCGGAATGATGCCGCCCACCGCCGGTGAAATGGCCACATCGACGGTGCCGACCTGCGCCACGATCTTTTCAGCCAGCGCCTTACACAACCGCTCGCAACGGTCGGCGTTCATAAAGACGAGGTTCTTTTGCAGGAACAGCGGGCTGTGCAGGCCGCTCGACAGCACAAAATGCCCCTCACGCAGGGCATTGGCGTCGCGGAATTCGTTGATTACGTCTTCGGAGGTCATGGAAGCGTCCCGGCATTATGAAATTTGCCGCTTCATAGGCCAAATCGCCGTCGAACCCAAAGGGTTTTTAGCCCCAAAGCCCTAACCCCGGATACGCTCGACGCCTTCGACCTGAGGATTGGTGCGGATTGCCGCCGCGATATTGGTCAGGTGGCGCGCGTCCATCACCTCGACCTCGAATTCGGCATCGAGGAAATCGACCTGCTGGTTGCTGAGGTGGATGTTGACGATATTGCCCTTGGCCTCACCGATCAGCGTACAGACCTGCCCCAGAACGCCCGGCTTGTTGCGCATATTGGCGCGGACGCGGGCGGCGGAAATCGTGTTCTTTTCGGCGTTCAGCGTCCATTGCAGGTCCACCCACACGTCCTTGCGACCTTCATATGCCTCAAGCTTTTCGCATTCGATGGAATGGACGTGCACCTCATCGGCTTCGACAATGCCGACGATACGGTCCCCCGGCACCGGCGTACAGCAGCGCGAAAAGACGATGCGTTGCTGCGGCCGAAGGGCGTGACCCCGCACGAAGGCGGTGGCATCTTCGCCGTCGCGGATGCGGCTGAAAGAATCGATATCGAGGCTGGATGGCAGTTTCAGGCCGGGGAAGATGGCTTCAAGCACCTTGGCCGGCGAAATCTTGCCGCGCCCGCACAGCTCATAAAGCTCGTCTTCAGTGGTGACCTGAAACCGCTCGAAGGCCGGACGCCACGATATATCGCTGAGGGATTTTTCGACCTGAGCCGCACCGCGCTCCAGCGCCGAACGCCCCAGCTTGGTGAAATCGTCCTTCTGGGTCTGACGGATGTGGCGACGAATGGCCGCCCGCGCACGACCGGTAACGGTCAGGGACGGCCAGTCAGGATTGACCCGCGCCTCTACCCCCGCCACGATTTCCACCTGATCACCGTTTTGCAGCACGGTGCGCAGAGGCTTGTGTTCGCCATTGATGATCGCGCCGATGGCCTTGTCACCGACTTCGGTGTGCACGGCGTAGGCAAAATCCAGCGGCATGGCCCCGCGCGGCAACGAAATCAGGCGACCCTTGGGGCTGAAACAGAAGACCTGATCAAGGAACATTTCGAGCTTGGCGTGCTCGACCCATTCTTCGGAATCGCCGCCGTTTTCGGCGATCTGCACGATAGCACGCAGGTTGGCGATGGGATTGCGCCCCGCCCACTGCGTCGCCGCCGCCTCATCGAAGCCGTAGGACGAGTTCTTGTAACCCCAGTGCGCTGCCAGACCCTCTTCGGCCACGCGATCCATCACTTCGGTGCGGATCTGCATTTCGATCCGCGCGCCCTTATGGCCGACGACGGTGGTGTGCAGCGACTGATAGTTGTTTGACTTAGGCGTCGAGATGAAGTCCTTGAAGCGTTCCTGGACGCAGGGCCACTTGCGATGCAGCACCCCCAGCGCGCGGTAACAGGCGTCTTCGCTATCGACGATGACGCGGAAGGCAATGATATCGGACAGTTGCGAAAAGCCGATCGATTTGCGCTGCAGCTTGCGCCAGATCGAATAGGGCGACTTCTGGCGACCGGCCACCCGCGCATCGATCCCCGCCGCCGAAAGCGTGTCACCAATATCGCGCGAGATGTCGGCGACCGCCGCCCCCTTCTGGGCGCGCAATTCCTCAAGGCGTTGCAGGATGGCCGCCCGCCCCCGCGGATTGATGAAGGAAAAGGCCAGATCTTCCAGTTCGGTGGCGAAACGGTCGCAACCGATCTGACGCGCCAGCGGCGCATAGACCTCAAGCGTCTCGCGCGAAATGCGCTCGCGCTTGTGCTCCGGCACGTATTGCAGCGTGCGCATATTGTGCAGACGGTCGGCCAGCTTGACCAGCAGCACCCGCACATCCTTGGAAATCGCCAGAATGAACTTGCGCAGGTTTTCCGACTGCTTGGTGTATTCGGACTTGAGCTCAAGCCGCGTCAGCTTGGTCACGCCTTCGACCAGTTGGGCGATCTCCTCACCGAACAGCGAGGCGATCTCTTCGCGCGTGGCGGGCGTGTCCTCGATCGTGTCGTGCAGCAGCGCCGTCACGATGGCAGCGGAATCGAGCTTGTAATCGGTCAGAATGCCCGCGACTTCGATCGGGTGGGCGAAATACGGGTCGCCGGATGCCCGCAACTGCGCCCCGTGCATGCGCATGGCGTAGACATAGGCCCGGTTGAGCAGCGCTTCGTCCACCGTAGGGTCATAGGCCGCCACCCGGTCGATCAGCTCCATCTGACGCAGGAAGCGACGCTTGGGCGCGGCAGGCTTTACGGGATCGGACGCAGGCGGCGAGGCAGGCGGCGTGGTTTCGGGCAACGCCTGAGGTGTCAAAACCGATTGTCCCTCTGCCGACATACCGGAACCGGACCCTTTCTCAACCAACGGGTACGAACAATACCCTGAATACAGATAGGAAGCTTAACCCTGCGTCGCCACATTCGCCAGAAAAAAGCATGGGCGCCAGAAAAAAGCATGGGCGCCAGAAAAAAGCATGGGCATGAGAAAAAAGCTTGGCCCTGTCGACGCAAAAACGCCGACCGGATCAGGACCCGGTCGGCGTATATCTTATGCAGAAGTCTTCAGAGCTTAGAAGCGCTCTTCCTGACCGCCGTCACGATCCGATTGCAGCGCGCGGATCAGTTCGCTTTCCGACATCTGCTGATGCTGCGGATCGGCCAGAAGCGCCAGGGTCTCGGCTTCTTCTTCCGCTTCGGTGCGCTCATCGACGCGTTGCAGCGAGGCAATCAGGCTTTCGGTCAGCGTGTCCGGCCCGAGCTTGTCTTCGGCGATTTCACGCAGAGCCACGACCGGGTTCTTGTCATTGTCACGGTCCAGAAGAATCGAGGCACCCGACGAGATAGCGCGCGCGCGATGCGCCGCCAGCAGAACCAGATTGAAGCGGTTATCGACCTTCTCGACGCAGTCTTCGACGGTAACGCGAGCCATGCAGAACCCTTTGCAAATAATGACAAAAACGCCGCCGCCCGGACGCACCCGCGCCCCGGCCGACCGCGCCGGTAGTTTTCTTCGTCCCGTCTTTAAACAGTGTCGCCGAAAAAGACAAGGACTAACGCATGCCTGCGGCCCTGTGATTTACTTGCAAACCTTGCCGAAACGCACATCGGCAATCTCGATATCCGCTGTGGATGTACCGAAGTCGACACGGTTAGGAACAGTCGCTACGCGCGTCTGACTGACATACGGACCATCGAAGCCTTTGTCGCTCGTATAGATTTTAACGGTGAAACGCCCGTCATCGTTCCAGAAGACATCGCTGCGGAAGGGCTGACGCGGCCGCCCCCGGTAATCAAAGCCGATTTCCGCACGCCCCTCAGGCGGAGGTCTATCCGCTGTGGTCGCCAGAACGGTCTGCGCGATAATGGCTTCATCGCCGAAACGCATGCGGAACCGCAAATTGAATTGTGGCAGGGCACTGGATCGAAAGCGCAGAAGGAAAAGCGGAAGATAATAATCATAGGCTCTGAAGGCTGCAAAACGCCCTTCGACGCGCACGCCATTATATCCCGGCGGCACCTCCAGCGTCTTGATCGTATCGTTACCCTCCTTAGCGAACTGGCGAAACGACACCCCCTCGGCCTGCAAATCACACAGGCCCTCCGCTGCCGCAGCCGGTGTCGCCATCACCCCCAGCATCAGAAAAAGCACAACCCCACGCATAAACCCCGCCTCCCTTATTCGTTTACCGAGCATAGGAGTGCCGGGGTTTCTGTCAAGGCGAGGCGAAACACGGCTTGCGCCCTCGCCCGCACTGTCCTAAGGCCGCGCCATGTCCGAAGCGTCCACACAAAATCTCCTGTCCCGCCTCAGCGGCTACGGCCTTGCCTTTGCTGGGGCCTTTCTGTTCGCCACCAAGGGCATCTTCATCAAGCTGGCCTATGAATACGGTGTGGACGCTACGACGCTTCTCACCCTCAGGCTTCTGATTGCCACACCGTTTTTTGTGGGGGTCGGGCTGATCACCTATTTCCGCCGGGCCGACAAAACACCCCTGCCCGCTGAACTTTACCAGAAGGCGCTGGCCGTCGGCGTACTGGGCTACTGGTTCGCCAGCTACACCGATTTCGAAGGGCTGGTTTACCTGTCACCACAGTTCGAACGGCTCATCCTGTTCACCTATCCTTTGTTCGTCATTCTTCTGGGGGCATGGCTGCTGCGTCAGCCGCTGAAACTGTTCACCCTTCCCGCTTTCGCCATCGCCTATGCCGGACTGGCGCTGGTCTTCGTCAGCGACCTGCGCGAAGGGGCCGGCGCTACGGCAACGGGCGCCGCCTGGGTCATGGCCTCATCGGTGGCCTTCGCCCTCTATCTGTTGCTGGCCAAACCGCTGATCGCGCGCATGGGTGCATCGCTGTTCACCTCGGTCGCCATGATCGGCGCAGCGATGGCCACCTTCCTGCACTTCGGTGTCACCCACCCCCTCAGCGCCATTCCGTCCGAACCGGGCCTGTGGAGCCTCAGTATCGGGCTGGCCATCGGTGCGACCGTCCTGCCTGGCTATCTGGTCAGCTTCGCCCTTGCCCGTATCTCGTCGCAGGCCAATGCCGTCATCGGCTTCATCAATCCGGTCATCACCATGGGCCTGAGCATGCTGATCCTCAAAGAAAGAATCTCCCTGCCCGAACTGATCGGCACGGCGCTGGTTCTGGGCGGCGTCGGGCTTTACACGTGGCTCGATCAGCGCGCCGCATCGAGCAAACCCGCCGTATCTTCCGCCGGATAGGCGTCCATACCCACTGTCGCCATACGGTATAGTTGCACTGCATCCAAACCCAGTGCCGGGTGGCGCCAATCCGGCGCGATTTCGCTCATCGGTCCCATGACAAAGCCGCGTTCATGCGCGCGCGGGTGCGGCAATATAATACGCCCGTCGCAGACCACATCCCCATAGGCGATAAGGTCCAGATCGAGCGGACGCGGCGCGTTGCGCCGAGACAAATATAACGTGCGTATCCGACCGGCCGAGGCCTCGGTTTCATGCAGAAGCTCAAGCAGTTTTTCCGGCGAAAGGTCCGTCGAAACCCTCATGACCGCATTGTGGTACGGCGGGTCTTCGGGGTTAGGCCAGGCCTGAGAACGCCATAAGGATGAAAGCGATATCACGCACAATCCGGCCTGCGTCAAACCCTTGACAACGCTTTCTAATGCCTGCAAACCATTAAGATAGCCATTCGGCAGGTTCGCGCCATAAGCGATAAAAACATCATCCCGATGATGTGTATGGGACTTGCCGGGTTTAAACATTTGTTTTGTCAATTTTTATTCGAAAGTCATTTGAATGAGTTTTTACCCGACCGACAAGATCGCGCTATTTATCGACGGCGCTAACCTGTATTCCGCCGCCAAGGCGCTCAATTTCGACATCGACTATCGCAAACTGCTCGATGAGTTTCGCAAGCGCGGTATTCTGTTGCGGGCCTACTACTATACCGCCCTTGTCGAGGGCGACGACTACTCTCCGATTCGTCCTCTGGTCGACTGGCTCGATTATAACGGCTTCGCGCTGATCACCAAGACCGCCAAGGAATATACCGACGCACAGGGCCGTAAGCGCTGGCGCGGCGACATGGATATCGAAATCGCCTGCGACATGATGGAAATCGCCGAACACGCCGACCATCTGGTGCTGTTTTCCGGCGATGGCGACTTCCGCCGCCTGATCGAAGCCGTCCAGCGCAAGGGTTGCCGCGTTACCGTGGTGTCCACTGTCAAGTCGCAGCCGCCGATGACTTCCGACGAACTGCGCCGTCAGGCCGATACCTTCGTCGATCTGGCCGATCTGGCCAGCGTCGTCGGCCGCCCGCGTCAGCAGCAGGCCAATGCCAAGTTCGCGGCGGACGATTTCGAAGACTAGTTGTTTAGTCCCTCGCCGGACGGCGGCTACGCCACCTTGGCCGCTGCCTCAATGGCGGCCCAAAGCGGAATGATACCGTTAGACATCATTCCGCTCCAAATAAGATAAAGCACAGGCTGAGGGATTACCCTCAGCCGTGATCCTTCATCAGACGTGCCTTTTCACGACCCCAGTCGCGCTTGGCTTCGGTTTCGCGCTTGTCGTGCAGCTTCTTGCCCTTGGCCAGAGCGATCTCGACCTTCACCATACCCTTATCGTTGAAATAAAGTTTGGTCGGCACGATGGTCATGCCTTCGCGCTGCACGGCGATCATGAAGCGGGCGATCTCACGCCGGTGCAGCAGCAGCTTGCGATGGCGGCGCGGGTCGTGATTGAAGCGGTTGGCAAAACCATAGTGCGGCACATCGGCATTGATGAGCACCAGTTCGTCGCCGTTCTCGATCGAGACATAGGATTCGGCGATATTGGCGCGGCCCTGACGCAGGGACTTGACCTCGGTTCCGGTCAGCGCAATTCCGGCTTCCGTGAAATTTTCAAGGAAATAGTCGAAGCGCGCCCGCCGGTTGTCGGCGATCACCTTGTAATTGGATTGATCCTTATCGGCCAAGTCAGAGCCCCGCCGCTTCCATGGCTTCATCGACCAGCGGACGCACCGCCTGCGAACAGGCCACGATAGGCAGACGCACTTCATCGGTCGTCTGGCCCAGCTTGCTGAGCGCGTATTTGGTCGGCGAAGGCGACGCGTCGGCGAACAGCACCTTATGCAGCCCGATCAGCTTGTCCTGCCAGTCGCGCGCGGCGGCGAAGTCACCGGCGGCGGCGGCCTTATAAAGCGCGACCATCTCGGCGGGCGCGACATTCGACGTCACCGAAATCACGCCATGGCCGCCGTGCGCCATATAGCCGATCAGGGTCGGGTCATCGCCCGAAATGAAGGAAAAGCCCGGCGCGACGGCGATACGCAACTGGCTCATACGCACCAGATCGCCCGTGGCGTCCTTGATGCCAACGATGTTGGGCAGGGCCGACAGACGCACAATGGTTTCGTTCGACATATCGACAACGGTGCGACCCGGCACATTGTACAGCATGACCGGAATCTGAACCGCGTCGTTCAATGCCTTGAAATGCTGGTACAAACCTTCCTGAGACGGCTTGTTGTAATAGGGCACGACCACCAGAACGGCATCCGCGCCCACCGTCTTGGCGTGACGCGCCAGCTCCAGCGCTTCGGCGGTATTGTTCGACCCCGCACCGGCGATGACCTTCACACGGCCCGCAGCGACTTCGACGCACAGACGCACGATTTCCTTGTGCTCTTCCATGCTCAGGGTCGAAGTTTCGCCCGTGGTGCCGACCGGCACAAGACCATGCACACCGGCCTTGATCTGCGTTTCGACCAGAGCTTTGAACGCCGCATAGTCCACCTCACCGTCTTTGAACGGCGTCACCAGTGCAGTAATTACACCGGAAAACAGGGGCCCGGAAAACGAGGGCGTAGCATCTACGGTCGACATGGAAGTCTTCATCCTGAAACAGATCGAATGGCGCGAAGAGCCTTAAAACCACAATGGATTTGCTGCAACGACTTTGTAAAAAGAAAGTCACGAAAAAGGTTCACGGTTGCGGGAACGGTCAAAGCAGGCCACC
>JASGGL010000103.1:0-10493 GCA_047605065.1 Asticcacaulis sp. | reverse complement strand
CAATTGAAACGAACAGTGAGATTAATATTTTTCAGCTTTCCGCTGGCATCACGATCATATTCAACTTCGATTTCCGGAACCTTGGGCGTCATCCACGCCCGCTCGGCATGAAGCGTCCGTCGGCTGTACCAAGCCGCAGCCAGCGCCGCCATCATGGCGACAAACGACAAGACACCCGCTATCCCGGCGATCCAGTTTGCGTGTCGGGAATTAGTCAGAGCCAAGATCGATACGTCGACACCATCGCGGGCGGCATCGACCGCTTCCCACTGCGCACACAGCTCGGACGATCGGTCCACAATGCCTTCGCACCCTGCGTCCACCTCAGCGGGCTCGGTCTTCACCGTGCCGACGACCTGAACCTTTTGCCCAACGACGGGTTCTTCAGGGGTTTTACGCGGAATATCGTACTGCTCCGCCCCCGCCCCGCCGCAAACGACAATCAGCGCCGCGCAGAGCGCGCCGGTCAATCTCAACCTCATGGGAATCAGCCCATTGAACTACAACCCACGTTATTCTTGACACATGGGTGCAATCGGCGCATCTCTGATTTTGTCCCTGTGAAAACGACAGGGATGCGGTCTGCAAGCCGCATGTGTGTAGGCGCCCGAAGCGCTGCCGAGACTCTGTCTCCGGCGCTTTTGCTATGGCCGGGCGCGGCGGGAGACCGAAAGGTCTGCCGTGTGCCTACACGCGGTCTTGCAGACCCGTCGTCGCTCGGCCACCCGCGGTCTGCAAGCTGCCGGTCGAGCCTAACCCGTGTAGGCGAACCGACCATGAATGCATCTGCTTCAGGCGCAGCACCCCCGCGCCCATACCCTTCCCCACATTACGCCCTGTCCGAAGACATCCACTTCGCCCTAGACCAGCTTTTCGCGGCCCTCGACCTTGTCGCGGACCTTGCCGAAGGCACCCCCGGCGACGAAGGCACCTACCTCGAAAGCCGCCATTACGCGCCACTGTTCCGTACCTTCTCAGGCTACGACCGCCGCCTCATGGCCGACCTGCCCCTCATCCACGAACGGAGGGCCACATGATTGAGATCGCCATGATAATCATGTGCTCCCTGATGTCGCTAGCCATGACGTTTCTCCTCGTAAACTTTGCGCTTTATCTTCACCCCAAGAAGCCGCCCGAACCTTACGTCAGGAGCGTCACCCGGGTCGTAGAGCATTGCGCAAACTGCCAGCGCACAGCCTTTGCCATTCACACGAAATATAGACACCCCGGCTTAAATGACGAGTATGAAGCTCAACGTTTCGAACGTCCTGTAAGCCTAGACGAAACGAAGCTTTTAAAATGACGCACCCATCTTACAACCGGATGGTTCTTCCATCCCAGGCGCTTTGTAATCGCGGCCAGTTGTTTTTCCGTAGGTATCATGTCGCGAACCTCGACCAGTTTGACATCTATGGTCTCAATTTTCCTTGTGCGATAGGCATCCTTGGGAAATTCGATCTCGAAAATCTGAAGCTGCGAAGATACGGGTTTGGCTATGGTCAGGTCGTAAAACTCTTGCGACGCATAGACATGAACCCTTGCGTTGCCCATGAAAAACTCCATGCTGGATTCACCGTCAAAGCGGACCGAACGCAAAACCTCAGCATTGGGCAATACCTCTTCAGGCCTTCTGATGTCCGCAGCGTTTCCCATCGAACGCGCATCGGCGTTATATCGCGGGCGAAGATCAGCCTTCAGGTCACATTGTACCTTGAGTGCGGTGCGTGCGCCGACGTTCACCCACTTAAAGTCAATGATGAGGTGTTCCTCAGCCGGGTCGGATACATTAATGGCTCCATGGGCTTTTGTGTCGGTAAGTACAATCTTCGCCTTTTGAGCCTCAACCGCAGCAATGGCCGCCTCCGCGCTTTTGACGGCGGCGCGCGTTGTGATGACCGTCATGACCACGGTGTCCGCAAGGCCGCCGCCCGCGAAGCCGCAGAAGCCGGGTCATCTGCACACGAGGTCGCCGCGCTCCATGGCCACAATAACCTTCGCGAAGTCGAAATTTACACCCGTTCTGTGAATCAATTGCGCCTTGCTTCTGCCGCTCAGGAGAAGCGCAAAAAAGCCAAATCGGGAACAAAAACTTTCAAACCAAACTCTAAGTTTGAAAAATAACCAAAAGTATTCGTTAAAAAACAAATACTTAAAATTTGATTGGTAGGCGCGGAGGGACTCGAACCCCCAACCAGACCGTTATGAGCGGTCGGCTCTAACCATTGAGCTACACGCCCTTACCGAAACAGGGCTGAGTGCCTATCATGCCCCCGCCCCGATTTAAACCCCCTCCGGGCCGGTTTTCAACAAGGCACAAAGGACCGTGTGGCCGCATTGCGGCAGCCCGATGAGTGAAACTTCATCGCGCGGTTCATGCCCGGTTCAGCCCGCCGCATGGATTATTGACACACAGGCGGTTCATCCTGCCTCGGCGCGGAACATCCCTGCGCCCGATCCCAACTATCCAAGGCGCGCCACAGACGGCGCACGGAGAGACACGAATGAAACCGATTTTCGCGGCCACCGCCGCCGCCCTCGCCCTGATGACCGCCGCTCCGGTCATGGCCCAAAACCCGCTTCCTAACACCGGCCCCGACACCCAAAAGGCGGAACGCATGGCCAGGCACCACAACACAGCCACCACCCTGACGCTTTCCGAGACGGCGGAGATTCGCTCCGCGCCGGACATCGCCTTCATCACCTTTGGCGTGGTCACCGAAGCCAAGACCGCCGAAGAGGCCATGAAACTCAACGCCCAGAAGATGAACAGCGTCTTCGCCGCCGTAAAGACGCAGGGCATTGCTGACAAGAACGTGCAGACCACAGGGCTGAACCTCAACGCCGTCTACGACTATCCGCAAAACGGCGGCACGCCGGTGCTGCGCGGTTATCAGGCCTCCAACCGCATCAGCGTGCGCGTCGAGGACGTGAAGAAGCTGGGCGCGGCCATCGATTCGGTGGTCAAGGCCGGCATCAATCAGATCGACGGCGTATCCTTCGGACTGAAAGACCCGACGGCCGCCGAAGACAAGGCGCGGATCGAAGCAACCAAAACTCTGATGGCGCGCGCCGAGCTTTACGCCAAATCGCTGGGCAAGACGGTAAAGCGCATTAAGTCGCTGAACGAAAATGCCGCCATGTCGGCCCCGCAGCCGGTCCCGATGTACCGCGCCATGGCCATGAAGGCCGAAGCCGACACGCCGGTGGCGGGCGGTGAAGTGTCGACCTCGCTGACACTCAACGCCGAATTCGAACTGGAATAGGCGATCCCGCCTACCCGTTCGTGACAAAGCCAAAGCCCCCTGTTACATCTGCCTTTATGGCGGATCTGGCGGGGGGCTGACGTGTCTGACAGGGGAAACGACATCGGTGCGCGGATTGAAGGGTGGACACGCCTGTTCCTGTCACCTGCGGGGCGCATCGGGCGGCTGCCCTTCCTATGGGGAGCCTTAGCGGCGTTTGTCCTGATAGGGATCGCCGGGGCTGTACTGCACGGTACAGTGACATGGCTCCTGCTGAATGAGCGGAACGTGTATGCAATAACGCTGACGACACTCACCCTCATGCTGAATTTCGGTTATAGCTGGGTGTGTTTCAGCCTTATATCAAAACGACTGCATGATATCGGCGTGCCGGGTTGGCTCGCCGTTTTCGTCTTTTTCGGGGCGACTTTCGCCTTGATCAACACCTCACTGGGAGGGCTAGGGTTCCAGCGTATCCCGTTTTCAATCAGCCAGAAGGTACAAAGCGTCTACCTTATTATATTTTGCCTCGCCCACCTGGTGCTTGTCCTCTGGCCCGGCACAAAAGGCCCCAACCGCCATGGCCTGCCGTCGGGGCAAAAGGCCGCAGCGCCGGTCGCCGTTTTCGATTAGACTTGCTCCCTTCCGGCCTTTGCGCGAAAAGGTCGCATGACCCAGACGCCCGCCACCCTCACCTCTTTGTTCACCACCGAAGTCTACCGCGCCGACCTGAGCGGCCTGCCGGATTTCGAGACCTTCCTCGAAGAGGTCGACGACACCTGCCGGGCCTTTGCCGATGAAGACGAGGCGGGTCAGAGCTGGTCGCAGCAAAAGGGCTATCTGGGCTATACCTCGTACGGCACGCTCAACAATCTGCCGCTGCTGGCCACGACCTTCGAAGACCTAAAGGCCCATACCGACGCCCACGCCGCGCGCTTTGCCGAGCTTCTGGAATACGACCTGCCCGAAGGCGCGCTGAAGCTCGACAATATGTGGATCAATATCCTTGAGCCGATGGGCCACCATTCGAACCACATCCACCCGCACAGCCTGATTTCCGGCACCTTCTACGTCAGCGTCCCCGATGGCGCCGGTGCGCTACGCTTCGAAGACCCCCGCCTGACCAGCTTCATGAACAGCCCACCGCGTAAGGCAGGTGCCCGACGCGAGCATCAGCCCTTCGTCTACGAAGCCCCGCAGCCGGGAACGCTTCTGATGTGGGAAAGCTGGCTGCGTCACGAAGTGCCGATCAATCTGTCTGAAGATATCCGCATAAGCATCAGTTTTAATTACAGTTGGTGAACCTCATGACCGAAGCCGTCAATACCGCCCTTATCGGCTATGGCTATGCGGGCAAGACGTTTCACGCGCCGCTGATCCGCGCGGCAAAGGGACTGAGCCTGACGACCGTGGTGTCATCGCGTCCCGAAGAGGTCCATGCCGACCTGCCCGATGTGCTTGTCTGCGATTTCGAGACGGCGCTGGCCGATCCCATGATCGAACTTATGGTCATCGCCACGCCCAACGCCCTGCACGCGCCTCAGGCCATAGCCGCGCTGGAAGCGGGTAAACATGTGGTTATCGACAAGCCCTTCGCCATCGACCTTGAGGAGGCCGATGCCGTCCTGCTGGCGGCGGCCCGTGCCGGGCGACTGGCCACGGTGTTCCACAATCGTCGCTGGGACGGTGATTTTCTGACCGTTCAATCGTTGATTAACGAGGGCAAACTGGGCGAAATCAGCCTGTTTATCTCGCGCTTCGACCGTTTTCGTCCGGCCTTGCGCAACCGTTGGCGCGAGCAGGCCGCGCCGGGCGCGGGCCTGTGGTACGATCTGGGGGCGCATCTGGTCGATCAGGCGGTCTGTCTGTTCGGAGCGCCCGATGCCATCGCCCTCGATCTGGCGCAGCAGCGCGAAGGCTCGGTGGTCGACGACTATTTCCACGCCACCCTGTTTTACGGCGCAAAGCGCATCCGCCTTCAGGCCAGCGCCCTGACCGCCGCGCCGGGGCCACGCTTTGAGGTGCATGGGCGGCTGGGCACCTATGTGACCTACGGCCTCGACCCTCAGGAAGACAGCCTCAAGGCGGGTACGCCCGTCGGCGCAGGCGACTGGGGCCGCGGCGGTGACGGCGTTCTGACGCCCGTCGATGACCTCACGCCCCTGCCTGCCATCGCCCAACCCACTCTCAATGGCCGCTACGAGCGATTCTATGAGGGCATGGCCTCGGCCATTCGCGGCAAAGGCCCCCTTCCCGTACCGGCAGAAGAGGCGCACGCCGTAATGCGTCTGCTCGACCTTGGTCGCCAAAGCGCCATTGAAGGCCGCGTGATCGCACTTTGAAACAAAAAACCGCTCCGGACGCGAACCCGGAGCGGCAAGTTTTTAAGCCGGAGCGCAGCAGAGCCCCGGATTTCACTTCATCAGAAGGCTTTGCGAACGGTCAGGAAGGCCTGACGCGGCGCGCCCGGCAGCAGGGTCATAGTGCTGCCCGTGGTGTCACTGTTGACGAAGCCGCCTGAACCGACGGTCGAGATATAGTCTTCGTCCGTCAGGTTGGTGACGTTCAACTGCACCTCGAAACCCGCCGGGAAGCGGTAACCCAGCGTCGCGTCGACCGTGGTGAAGCCTTCGACCAGACCGCCGATGTTTTCGTAGGTGTAGTAACGGTCGCTGGTGTATTTCGCGCCCGCCGTGGCGAACAGCGTACCGTTGTCATAGCTGAGGTCGGCGCTCAGCATGTGCTTCGGCGTATTGACGACGGTCTTGTCCTTCGTCTGATAGGTTTTGCCGTTGCTGGTGTAGTTGTCGGCGTATTTCGAGTCGTTATAGCTGTAGGACGACGACAGGCGGATCGTATCGCTGAAACGCCAGGTGCCGCCCAGTTCCATGCCACTGGTTTTCACCGAACCGACGTTCGACAGGACCGAAGCGTTGCCGAGGATCGAAGCCCCCTGCTGGATGGCCAGCAGACGGTTTTCGAAATCGACGTGATAGAAGGCCGCGACGCCGCGGAAGCGACCGGCGTTCAGGCGCAGACCGCCTTCGAAGGTCTTCGAGCTTTCCGGCTTCAGGCTCTTGCTGACGTAATCGACGATCTGCTGCGATTGCGAGCCGAACGGGCCGGACGTCGCCGCCGACACATAGGCCGCCATGTTTTCGGAGTACGAGCCGAACAGCTCGACTTCCGGCAAGGCCCTAAAGACGAAACCGGCCTGCGGCAGGAAGCTGTCTTCCGACTTGATCTTGCCCGACATTGCGCCGCCCTTGACGGTCGACACCGCGTTTTCGACGTTCATCGACTTGAAACCGTAGTTGAGTTTCAGGCGCTCGGTCAGGGTCCACACGTCCTGAACGTAGCCGACCGTGGTCTTGGTGTTGAACTTATATTCCCAGGAGGTCGAGATCGGGTTCGACTGGAAACCCAGCGAGTCGCGCGACGGCCCGTTGAGGGTTTCACCGTAGAAGCGGCGCGCCTGATTGAAGTCGTTGTCTTCGACCCACAGACCCGCGGTAACCGCATGGGCACCGAGGGCGAAATCCACCGCGCCGAACGCGCCGGTACGGTCGATGTCGTATTCCGTGGTGCGGATCGACAGAGGCGCGTTATTGGTGGTCGCTCCCGCCACGCCGTAGTTGGGCGAGATGGTGTAAGGCGTAACCCACAGACCCTGGCCCTTGTTGCTGTGGTTATAGAGCGTGCCCGAAACGCTGATCATGTCGTTGATCGGCGTCTTGTACGACACGGCCATCACGTCGTCGTCGCGCACGCCCGCGCCGTAGAAATAGGCGTCGTCGGGGTTGGCCACACCATAGGCAGCATAAGGGTTCGTGCCCACACCGGTCCAGTAGCCCGAATTGGGATCGAGCTGACCCGACAGGTAGAGCGCCGGGTTGTTGAGAACCGAGGCCACGCCGATGGCGGCGGCGTAGTTGGGTTGGAAGTTATCCCAGTCGCGCCCCAGACGACCGATCATGTCGAACGACATGTCCTGATAGTCCTGCTCGCGGCGTTCGGAGTGGTTGATGAAACCCGATAGCTCGCCTTCGCCCAGCGGCAGGACGGCCTTAGCGCTGATCTGCTGCTGCTTTTGCTGACCGCCGCCCTTCCACTTGTCGGACTTCTGATCGGCCACCGACACGAAGGCGCGCAGGCCGCCGAGGTTATCCAGAGCGCCGGTTTCAAAGCGGCCATAGACGCGGTGCATGGCGTCCGAACCACCCGTGACGGCAATCGCGCCGCCCATGGTCAGAGCCGGATCGCGCGAGAAGAACTGCAGCGTGCCGCCGAGGTTCGAGGTCGAAGCGGTCGACAGCGCGCCCGCACCCTGCATCAGGTCGACGCGCGACACGTCTTCGGAAATGATGGCACGGCTGATGTGCAGACCGTTATGGTTGCCATAGGTCATGTCGCCCAGCGGCACGCCATCCAGCGTGAAGCCCAGCTGGTTCTGGTTGAAGCCGCGCAGCGTGATGCGGGTCGACCACTCATAGGCCCCGAAGGCGTCCGCCGACTGGAACGACACGCCGGGCAGTTTGTCGATGGCCTTGAGCGGCGAGGTGCCGGCGGCTTCGAGCGTCAGTTCCGAGCCCTTGAGCGTCTGAAGCTGACGGCTCTGGCCCTGACCATAGATGATGACTTCGGTGATCTCTTCGGCGGGCGCATCGACAGCGGCCTCGGCCTTCGGCGCGTCATTGGCCAGAGCCGGCGCGGCCATCATCAGAACGGCCAGAGCGGCCCCGGTATACAGGCAGGTTTTCATAAACGGTCCCCTTGGACGCCGGGAATGGCGTCGCTGGGCGACCGGGTTAAGCGGCAATCACGACAACCGCTTAACCGTTAAGCAACAAGCGCATGTCAGCCGAAATGCCGTTTTGTGACGGGGATTTCCGGCAACAGGGGGTGGTCGTCAGTGATCAGGCCAGAATTCAGGCCAGAATTTAGGCCGGAATCCACAGGCGCTTCTTGGAATAGGCGAGATAGCCGACACTGGCCCCCAGACGGAAACCGACACCGGCGCGGATCGGCGCGACGATAACCTCGTCCGCCTGCTGGTAATTGACCCCCAACCCGCCGATGAAATAGGCTGAACCGTCGACGCCGGGGAAGCGCTGATAGATTTTTTCGAGGTCATACATTTTATAGACCAGCGCGAATACGCGCGAGGCATTGCCGCCCGTATCGAACCCAACCGACGGACCGCGCCAGAAGATCTTTTCCGGGTGGCTGAGCATCTTCATGTGCACCAGCCCCTTACCATAACGCAGGCCGAGACCGATGGCCCCGGAGACCTCCTCACCGGCTATATAAGCGGTCGGACGGTCGCCGTAATCGGCAAAAATCTTTTCGATCGCACCGCCCAGAGCCTCGACGGTCACCCCCAGAAAATCGGAACCGGCGCGCAGAATTTCGTCACGCTGATAGCCTTCGGTCGTGGCGGCGGTCCCGCCAGAGGGGCTACCTGTGGCGCTTGATGACGCCGAGGCCGAAGCGGATTGAGCCAGCGCTTCAAGCGGCGAAGCGATCAGCGGGGTGGCGGCCGTTGCGGCGGCGCCCATCAAAAAGTGGCGGCGTTCCATATGAGATACTCCGTCGGAGAAACTGTTCAATCTTTCATTAACCCTGAAGGGGTGACCAAATCCTTACCATTGCCTTCAGGTCCGGTTCATAAGGCTTAATGGGGCCTAGTCATCCCAGCCTTCACGGCATTTTTTCTTGCCCTCGATCAGGTCGCGCAGGCCGGGATAGCCGCCCTTGCCATCGCGATATTTTTGCCATTCGCGCTCCCGCGCCGCCAGACACAGCTTGGTCGGGCGCTTTTCCGGTGCCTGCAACGGCAAGGTGATGTCCCTGGGCGCAGAGACGGGACAGTCCTTGTCCATGACGCGACCCGCATTGCGCTGAGCGATACACAGGTCGCGCTTGAGCAGGGCGCGCGTCACGGCGGCGCGACCCTTGTCGCCGCCTTCGGGATAGGTGCGTGGCGTCACGCCTGCCCCTGCGGGGTCGCTTTTGACCACGGGACCAGAGGAGCGATCTGAGGGGCTAATGGCCGGATTGAGACGTGGCGGTGGTGCCGGTATGGGATCGGGCGCTTTGACGGCGGCGGACGGTTTTGGCGTTGTCGGCTTTTCCAGCGCCGCCTTTTCCGGAACGGGTCTGTCCGGAGCTGAAACCTCTGTTTTCGCTTGTTCCGTTTCCGGCGCGCGGGCTTCACGGAGAAGCGGCGGACGCCACAACTCGATGGCAACGGGATCGGGCTCAGGCGGCGCGGGTTCGGCACGAATGAGCCAGATCATCCATCCGGCCGCGGCATGCAGGCACAGGGCGGCGACAAGGGCCGTGGCCCATCGCATCCTGTGTGTTCGTGCACTACGCCCCAACCCTGTCATGCCGCCATTGATCACGCCATCGTGTCGGCTTTACGGCGTGGACGTGTCGGGAGTGCGTTCACAATAAGGTGTTAAACCGATTGAGAAAAACAGGCGTATGATGACCTATGCCCTGAATGCGCCGCACGTGCGCGGCGCACAGCGCGAAGGGAGGTGAGCAAGGATGCGAACCTTTAAAGTGAATTCCGAAGATCTGATGGATAAGGTGTTCCCGATGGTGATCGCCGGCGCGATGCTGGCAGCCTTCATCGCCGCGGTCTTCTCAGCCTTCTGAAACAGCGCGGGCGGCTTCCCAGCCCTTCAGCGTTCGCTTCTTCACCTGAGCCCGCCAGACCCGGTCGATATTGGCTTTCACCCAGTCGATATCGACCCGGTCAGGTCGCGCCAGTATCAACGGCCATGGCCGGTGGTGATCCGTGGTGAAAAACGTCTCCGGATCGACCTCAAGCAGGAAATCGCGCTCTTCGAACGAGAGTTTGAAGACCGGGCAATCCCATTCCGGGTTCCAGAACAGCATCGCCTTGCCATTGACCTTGAACGATCGGGCATTCCACGAGGTCGTTTCCTCGGTATCCGGATAGGCCAGAATAATATCGCGCAAGATTTCGAAGCTCAGCATGGAACCGTCCGATCACGCCTGTCTGCCTGAACACTCATATGGGCTTACACGATGTGAAGCCGGTGCGACATATCGACATCTGATTTTTTCGCAGACGCAACATATATAGTTATCGTCAAGAAAAGGAGAGTGTCATATGTCTCTGATGAAGTTAAGCGATACTTTTGGACTTGGTGGCAATTTACTTATCGCCGCCATCCTGCCTGTGGCTGTGCTGATTGCCGCAATCACCCTGCTTTA
>JASGGL010000102.1:0-10580 GCA_047605065.1 Asticcacaulis sp. | reverse complement strand
CGTCTTCATCCACGGCACGATGGCTTCGATATCGGCGAGATCGAACAGATGCCCCCGATGGCCCTCGCCCGACAGGGCGTCGAGCGTCGCCTGAAGCCGCGTAAGGTTACGCCCCGTGACGATGAGACGCGCCCCCAGCCGCGACAGGTAAACCGCCGTGGCCTGACCTATGCCGGAAGTTGCGCCGGTCACCATGATCGTGCGCCCGGCAAGGCTTAAGGGGTTGAAGGCCTCATCGGCGGCCTTTGGAGAAGAAGGGGTCAACACATCGCTCACGCCATATCCTCCGCCGTCTGATTACCGTACATGTGGCGGGCATAGGCCTGCTGAAAATGCGCGATGCGGCTTTCCGGTGCGCCCAGAACGGCCCGCTTTCCGGCAGGCACGTCGCGCACACCGGCCTGAACGAAGGTACAGATATCGTGGTCTTCGCCCATGACGCGTTCGCTGAATTCCGCCAGCGACCGGAAGACTTCGTCTGTGGCCGGACCGGGACGGGCCTTGGCCATAAAATAGGTCGAGCGGAAGCGGAAGCGCGTCGGTGCCACCGGCTCGAAGGTCTGAAAAACAAACGAGCCGCCATAGGTGGCCAGAATGACGATATTCGGGAAGATGACGTAGTTGGTGCTGTGCGGGAATTTTTCGCTGGCCTCCAGCCGGATCACCCGCGACACCTTTTCCCACCAGATTTGCGTCTTCTCCGACAGGCTACGGTAAAAGACGCTGTGGTCCTCGATATATTCGATAAGCAGTTCGTCCTTCAGCGTGGCATCCAGGCTGTCGCCGTGGACCATGCGCGTGTGATAGCCTTCGGCGGCGTTTTCCAGCCCGACCTTCCAGTTGACATCCCATTCGAGCAGGTTCTGCGCGATGCGCGTCGGACAGACGTCGGAAAAATGCGACAGGTCGTCATAGACACGCCCGAGAAACGTCTTCAGATCCGGCCCACCCGGGACCATCCGCACAAAGACGAAACGCCCGCAGGTTTCCAGTTCGTAACGCGTCAGGGCCAGCGCTTCGCGGTCCTGCGCATCCATACCAAAGGCACGCGCATTGGCCGGAATGCCGATCGGCACGCCCTGCGCATCATAGCTCCAGCCGTGATAGGGGCAGGTCAGCGGGCGATTGCCACACGGCTCGGTCTGAATGGTCGACAGCCGGTGCGAGCAGACATTGCGGAAGGCCCGCAACTCGCCCTTGAAATTCTGCACCACAATGGCATGCGGACCGATGCGCGCGGTGATGAAATCGCGGTCGTTACGCAGGTCGTCGGTAAAGCCCACGCACAGCCATGACGGCCGGAAGACGCGTTCCATTTCCAGAGCTTCGACGTCGGTGCGCCAGTAATGGTCCGGCGAGATATGCGCGGTCACGGAAGGTTTAGACATAAGACACCTCCGTCTGCATACGTTCGGTATAGGCCTGCTGGAAATGACGGATGCGGTTGTCGACCGAGCCCAGCACCGCCGCCCGGTTCAGATGGCGCTCACCGACACCGGTCTGGGCGATTTCGCAGATCTGACGATCTTCCTCGCGCACCTTGTGGGCAAACTGCGTCAGGGGGGCGCTGACGAACGGGCGCACGGCGTCATTGCCCTGTGCCAGCCAGGCCGTCGAATGGATACGTGTCTGCGTGGCGGAGGCCGGGAACAGCATCTGAAAGGTAAACAGCGCCCCAGCGGTAAAGGTGGTGACGATGTTCGGGAAGATCAGGAAGCTGATGTAATCGCCCGAAGCCGGGTCCGGACGCAAGGCCGCGCGCCGGATCAGGCGGTTCCAGTCCTGACGCCCCTTATCGGTCATCCGGCCCTCGTGCGTGCAGTGCGGGCCATAGGTGTTCATCACGATGTCCTGATTGAGGACAGTGGCGAAGGTATCGGTATGGACCATGGCGTGATGATAGGCTTCCACGCCGTTTTCGAGACACAGCTTCCAGTTGGCGGCGATATCGAGCGTCACGTCCTCGATACGGTGCGGGCAGGTCGCCGACACGCCCTTTAACACGTCATAGACCTCGCCGAGGAACGCCTTGAGCCCGGATTCAGATTTAGGGCTATCGCCGTCCATCCGTACAAAGACAAAAGCCCCGACCGTTTCGACGTCATAGGCCTGAAGCGCCAGCGCCTCGCGCCCCGCCTCGTCCAGACCGAAGGCCGTTTCATTGTGCGGGATGCCGACCGGCACGCCATCGGCATTGTACAGCCAGCCGTGATAGGGGCAGACGAGGCGGCGATTGCCCTTGCACTGCGTCTGGATGCGCGCAAAGCGGTGAGAGCAGACATTGCGGAAGGCGCGCAACTCGCCCTTGAAATTCTGAACGACGACCGAATGCGGACCGATCTGAACCGTTATGAAGTCCTGATGGTGTTTCAGGTCTTCGGTGAAGCCGACACACAGCCAGGACGGCCGGAAGACCTGCGCGAGTTCCGCCGCCAGCACGTCTTCGCGCACATAGGCATCGGCCGGTATCTGCCCCAGAAGATCCTTATACATATTCGTCGATCTGCGGTGCGGGGATGGGACCGAGCGTCAGTTTCATGGCGCTCCATGACCAGCCAACGCCGAAGCCCATGATGACCAACTCGCGCGGCGCATCGAAAGCGTCGCTGAGCGTTTCGGCGATGGTCAGGGGAATAGAAGCCGACGAGGTATTGCCGAAGCGCTCCATGGCCACCGGCACCTTTTCGGCGGGCAAACCCGATTTTTTACGCAGGTGATTGAGCATGAAGGCATTGGCCTGATGGAAGACGACGTAGTCCACGCTGTCGGTGGTCGCGCCCGACGCTTCAAGGATGCGCCCGACCAGAGCCGGAACAGCCTTCAGCGTGAAATTGAACACTTCGGTGCCATTGAGGTGCAGGCGCGACGCCCTGAACAGGCGTTCGGCATAGTCCGCCGGATGTGGCTCGACCGGCGGCAGAAGCGGCAGTTTCAGGCCGCCCGCTTCAACAAGGATATGCGCCGCGCCGGACCCGTCGGTGCCGAATTCGCCGAACATCTCCTGCGCCGCTTCATCGACCTCCAGTGCCGTCGCGGAACCGGCATCGCCGAACAGCGGGACCGTCGCGCGATCGCCGGGCATGAGCTTCGACGTGGAGATATCACCCGCCAGCACCAGCGCGCGCGCGGCGCGGCCTTCGACCTTAAGCGTCTGCAAAAGGGCTGAGGCGGTCCACAGACCATAGGGGTAGCCGGAACAACCCAGATTGATATCGAACGCCAGACACGCGCCCAGCCCCAGACGGGTTTGAAGGGCGCAAGCCGTCGCCGGAATGACGTAATCGGCGCTTTGGGTGACGAAGATCAGCACGTCGATACTGTCCTTCGCCCAGCCAAGCTGCGTCAGCAGGCCGTCCGCGGCCTTTTGACACAGGTCGGAGGTCATGACGCCCGCAGGCGCGATGCGGCGGGTGACGACACCGATGGAACCGGTCAGGCGCGCGCGTTCGGCCTCGTCGGGGATAAGCCCTTCTACGCCCTGACTTTGCGCAGGCACGCAGGCGCGGATTCCACGGATCGAGACCCCTTTGATTACGCCACTGGTCATGCTGCTTAAGCCCCTGAATACGGCGTTAACCTTAGTTAGCAAGTTTTAAGCAAATATTGACGAAAAGGCGATTCTATCGTGCCCTGATTGTACCTAAGGGGAGCTTTGCACATGGATAAACCGGCCTTTTTCGCAGCGGTTGCTGAAATCCTTGAAATCGACGCCGCCGGCCTGACCGGCGAGGAAAACGTCCGTGACATCGGTAACTGGGACAGCCTGTCGGTCATCTCTTTCGTGGCCATGGTCGATTCCGATCTGGGCCGCATCGTCGATGGCGAGCAGTTGAAAAGCGCCGTCACGCTCAACGACCTCGCTGCGGTCGCCGGACTGTAAGCCGTCATGGCGCAGGCCCCGGTCATGGTTGCGCCTTTTGGGGTGACGCCTTTCGGTGAGCGGCTGCGCACGCGCATTCCGTCGGTTTCGCGTTTTCTAAAGCGTGCCCGCGACGACCGGCGCAATATCGCCTACGATCTTTTGCCGCTGCTGGATTACAAAGGGCGGCAAAGGGTCGGCGACCTGATTAGTGCCTTCAAACCGCGCACACCCGGTTTTTCGCCCTCGCCTCTGGCGCAATCGCTGTGCGCCGGTTTGCGCGAGGACGGTTTCAGCGCCATTCAGCCACCAATCGACGCCGACACGCTCAACGACCTCACCGCCTATTTCCGCGACCTGCCCTGTCACGACCCCTATCGTCCGCATCTGGGGCGATTCAAATGGGATCAGGTACCGTCGGACGAGGTCAATATCGGCTATTACACCCCGCAAGAGGTGATCCGCGCCCCGCACGCCCTGAGGCTGGCCAACCATCCCGATGTGCTGGCCGCCGTCGAGCTCTATCTGGGGGCCAGACCCGTACTCGACAATATCGGCGCGGCCTGGGGCTTTGCGGGCCGTCCGGTGGCCAGAGGCGTTCAGCGCTTTCACCGCGACTATGATTGCGTCGGTAATGTGAAACTCTTCTACTACCTGACCGATGTCGACGCGGAGTCCGGGCCGCACGTCTTTGTGCGTGGTTCACACCGCTCGCCCGTCCTTGAAAGCGGCAAGGCCCAGACCGACGCCGATATCGAAGCGGCCTTCGGGGCAGAGCAACTCATCACCCTGACCGCGCCCGCCGGATCGTGGTTCGTCGAAGACGTCTACGGCTTCCACAAAGGGCTTTTGCCAGTGTCGCGCCCGCGCCTTCTCATGGCGTTTCAGTATAATCTCTACGCCACGCCGCATTCGCCAAAGGCCCCGGTAATGGACAATCCCGGCGGCTTCGATGCCTACATCAATCAGGTTTTCCTGCGATGAAACGCGTCTGCATCATCCCGGCGCGCGGCGGGTCCAAACGCATCCCGCGCAAGAATATCAAGCCCTTCTTCGGGCAGCCGATGATCGGCTATTCCATCCGCGCCGCCGTGGGTTCCGGCCTGTTCGATCGTATCATCGTCTCGACCGATGACGCCGAAATTGCAGAGGTGGCCCGCAGCTGCGGTGCCGAGACGCCGTTTGTGCGCCCGCCGGAACTGTCCAACGATCACGCCGGAACCGGGGCGGTCATGGCCCACGCGCTCGACTGGTTAATGAAGCAGGGAGAACGCCCGGACGCCCTGTGCTGTCTCTACGCCACGGCCCCCTTTCTCACCGCGCAACGCCTGATCGAAGGCTGGCAGGCGCTTCAGGGGAAGCGCCACGCCTTTTCGGTGACCTCCTACGCCTTCCCTGTTCAGCGCGCGCTTTACGTCACCGACAGCGGAGGCGTGGCCATGTTCCAGCCGGAACACCGCATGACCCGCTCTCAGGACCTCGTGCCCGCCTATCACGACGCCGCGCAGTTCTACTGGAGCTGGACCGACGCCGCGCTCAATGGCGAAGACGTCTATTCGCCCGAGTCCGCCCCGGTCATCCTTCCGCGCACCGAAGTCGTCGATATCGACACCCCCGAAGACTGGGAAGTCGCCGAACAGATGTTTGCGGCCCTGCGAACCACCTGACCTATAAGGGGCAGAGCGTTCGCATTTTTTTCAGCTCAGGCGCCGCATGGCTCGCCGCATCAGCGGCGGCGGGCAGTCGCCCTTGCCAGACGTGAGGACTCCATCCTCACGTCTGGAATCGGGGGCTTTGCGTGATTTCAGAGAAAGCGCCTGAGAGGCCGCTTTAGCCTCCCTAAACCCAAAACACACAAAGCATCGCTTTCCTTACGCCCGGCGCGGGACTAAAAAGCGGCCACAAAACCGGGGCGCAAAGTCCCTTTGCGCCCATTCACCGTGGACCTGACATGCTTGCACTGCCGCTCTCCTGGCCGCTCGAAGGCCGGCGCGTCGCCCTGATCGGGGCGGGGGCGTGGCTTGTGCGCAAGCTGAACCTGCTGACGCGCACCCCAGCGGTGCTGGACGTCTACACCCCCGAAGACGGCGTGGCCTATGACGGCGTGAACGCCCTGCGTCGCTGGCCGTCGGTGGATGATCTGCGCGCGGCGTCTCTGGTCATCGTCGCCTTCGAGGATCGTGCTCAGGCCGAACGGGGCGCGGCGCTGGCGCGCGAAGCCGGTGTGCCGCTCAATGTCGTCGATTTCCCCGATCTCGGTGATTTCCATATCCCGGCCATTATCGATCGCGGCTCTTTGAGCATTGGCGTTGCCACCGGCGGCACGGCACCGGTACTGGCGCGCGAAACCCGCCGCCGCATCGAAGCCGCCGTCCCGCCCTCGGAAACCCACGTCGCCGAATTCGCCCGCCGCCTCAGCCCGGCCCTGCGCGAGGCCTTCCCCGATGTCGATGACCGCCGCCGCTTCTGGGAGGAGGCGCTGCGTTCGCCCTCGGTCGAACTGGCCCGCGCCGGTAAGATCGATGATGCCGTCGCGGCGGCCCTTAGCGGATTGCAAAACCGTGCCGCCCGCACGGGCGTCGTGCATCTGGTCGGCGCAGGCCCCGGCGACCCGGAGCTTCTGACGCTCAAGGCCCTTCGCCTGCTCAGTGAGGCCGACGTCATCGTCTATGACCGTCTGGTCGGCGACGCCATCATGGATCTGGCACGCCGCGATGCCGAACGCTTCTATGTCGGCAAGGCGCGCTCCAACCACTCGGTCCCGCAGGATCAGATCCACGCCCTGCTGGTCGAACAGGCGCAACTGGGCAAACGCGTCGTGCGCCTCAAAGGCGGCGATCCGTTCGTCTTCGGACGCGGCGGCGAAGAGGTCGAAGCCCTGCGCGAGGCCGGGATCGAGGTGCATGTGACGCCGGGGATCACGGCGGCGCTGGGCTGCGCGGCCTCTGTGGCCGTGCCGCTGACCCACCGCGACCATGCCCAGAGCGTCTCCTTCATCACTGGCCACGCCCGTGGCGACCGCGACGAGCTGGCGCTCGACTGGGGACGTCTGGCGGCGAAGAACCACACGCTGGTCGTCTATATGGGCATCCACACGGCCGAGACGATTTCACGCGAACTGACCCTGCATGGCCGTGCCGCCGACACACCGGTTCTGGTCATCGAGAACGGCACAAGGGCCAACGAAACACGCAGACTGACCTGTCTGTCCGATCTGTCGCACGCCCTGCAAAGCCAGCCCCCCAAAGGCCCTGCCCTGCTGATTATCGGCGAAGTGGCGGCGCTCTATACCGATACACAGGCGGCCCTGCCCGCCGAGTTTTTACGCGCACCCGAGGACATCGCATGAAACTTCTGACCGCCAATCGCCTGACCGACGGTCTGGTGCTGTGGTACGGCCCCGACGGCTGGATCGAGGACGCCGCCGCGGCTGTGCGCCTTGACGACGAAGCCGCGGCCGCTCTGCTCGACGAGTGGAAGGCGCGCGAAACCGAGGTGGTGGCCCCCTATCTGGTGCCACTGGCCGACGAAAACACCCTCATCAAACGCGAATATGTGCGCGAGCACGTGCGCGTCAATGGCCCGACGATCGGCCAGACCGCTTTTGACACCGCCCGACTCCAGAACCGTGGAGAGGTCTTCTAATATGTATGTCTATGACCATTTCGACCACGCGCTGGTCGCCGCCCGCAATGCCGAGTTCAAGGATCAGGTGGCTCGCCGCCTGGCCGGCGAACTGAGCGAGGATCAGTTCAAGCCGCTGCGCCTGATGAACGGCCTGTACCTGCAACTGCATGCCTACATGCTGCGCATCGCCGTCCCCTATGGGGTCCTGTCTTCAGCGCAGATGCGTATGTTCGCCCATATCGCGCGCACCTATGACCGCGATTTCGGCCACTTCACCACGCGTCAGAACATCCAGTTCAACTGGATCAAACTGGCCGACACGCCGCAGATTCTCGAAGAGCTGGCCACGGTCGAGATGCACGCCATCCAGACCTCGGGCAACTGCATCCGCAACACCACGACCGATCAGTTTGCCGGAGCGGCGAAGGACGAGATCGACGATCCGCGTCCGTGGGCCGAACTGATCCGTCAGTGGTCGACCTTCCACCCGGAATTCTCCTTCCTGCCGCGCAAGTTCAAGATCGCCATCACCGGGGCGACGCGCGACCGCGCCGCCATCCGCGTGCACGATATCGGCCTGCAGCTGACCGCGAACGGCTTCGATGTCTATGTCGGCGGCGGTATGGGACGTACC
This sequence comes from Asticcacaulis sp., assembly GCA_047605065.1. GTDB lineage: Bacteria > Pseudomonadota > Alphaproteobacteria > Caulobacterales > Caulobacteraceae > Asticcacaulis. Next base: position 2,460 of record JASGGL010000102.1, on the reverse strand, counting down.
CCGCACCTCGGCCACCTGATCAAGTCCGGCCTGCCCGGCGAGAAGCTGCTCAGCTATCTCGAAGCCGCCCTGCGCGTCTATAACCGCTATGGCCGCCGCGACAATATCTACAAGGCGCGTATCAAGATCCTCGTCTCCGCGCTGGGGCCGCAGGAATATGCGCGTCAGGTCGAAGAGGAATGGGCGACGCTGGATCAGGCCGAGATCGACGCGCCCTATGCCGAAATCGCCCGCATCAAGAGCTTCTTCCCGGAACCGGCCTATGCCGACAAGCCGTTCGACGCCGCCGCGTTCGAACGCGCCAAGGCCGCCGATGCCGGGTTCGCCCGCTGGGTGCGCAACAACACCCTGGCCCACCGCCGCGACGACCACCTTGCGGTGACCATTTCGCTGAAGCCCACGGGCCTGCCGCCCGGTGACGCCTCTTCGGCACAGATGGACGTCATGGCCGACGCCGCCGATGCCTATGGCTACGGTGAACTGCGCGTCAGCCACGAGCAGAACGTCATCCTGCCGCACGTCGCCAAGGCCGATCTTTACGAGTTGTATCAAAAACTGGATCAGACCGGTCTGTCTTTTGCCAATGTCGGCAAGATCACCGACATGATCGCCTGCCCCGGCCTCGACTACTGCTCGCTGGCCAATGCCCGCTCGATCCCGCTGGCGCAGGATATTTCCCAGCGCTTCGCCGATGCGGGCTTCACCGACAAGATCGGCGATCTCCAGATCAAGATTTCAGGCTGCATCAATGCCTGCGGTCACCACCATGTCGGCCATATCGGCATCCTCGGCGTCGATAAGCAGGGCGAGGAGTTCTACCAGATCCTGCTGGGCGGCCGTGCCGACGAGAAGGCGGCGCTGGGCGTCATCACCGGCAAGGGCCTGAGTGCCGAAGCCGTGCCCGCCGCCATCGAGCGCGTCGTCAACCTCTATCTCGAACTGCGCAGCGATGACAGCGAGCGCTTTATCGACACGCTTGGCCGCCTTGGCCGCGAAGCCTTTGCCGGAGCCCTGCATGAGCCTGCTTAATTCCGCACATGAACCACAACTGGTCACCGCTCAGGGCGAGATCGTCGCCAATGACTGGGTGTTGCTGAGCGACGACGACGCCATCCCGGCGGAAGGCTTTGCCGTACTTGGCTTCGAGCGCGCGCTGCGTGAACTTGACGGGCTCAATGGCCGGTATGGCGTGCGCGTCGTCCCCGGCGAAGATGTCCGCCGTCTTCAGCCCTACCTGTCGAAGATCGCCCTGGTCGAGGTCGCCTTCCCCGGCTACCGCGACGGGCGCGGCTATTCCACCGCACGCATCCTGCGCCAGGACCTTGGCTTTGCCGGGGAAATCCGTGCCGTGGGCGATGTGCTGCGCGACCAGCTTTTCTACATGCTCCGCTGCGGCTTTGACGCCTTCCTTGTGAAGGACGCCGATCCGACGGGAGCCATTGCTCATGCCAGAGGGCTTTACGATCTGGCCTATCAATCCGCTGCCGACAGCCTCAAGCCGGTGTGGAAACTGCGGCAGGAAGCCGCCGGAGCCTGAACACCATGACGGTGCTGATCAACAGACTGGTCGCCGATACGCCGGAACACGAACACGCCCGGCAGTTGTCGGCAAAGTACGAAGGCTGGAACGCCGAATCGATCCTGCGCGACGCCATCGAACACGCCTTCGAAGGTCGCATCGCCATGACCTCGTCCTTCGGGGCGGACGCGGCGGCGCTGTTGCATCTGGTGGCGAAGATCGACCGCACTACGCCGGTCATCTTCCTCGATACCGATCGTCACTTCTTTCAGACCCTGCAATACCGCGATGAACTGGTCGAAAAGCTGGGTTTGACCAATCTGACCAATCTGCGCCCGGCCATCGAAGACGTGCGCGCGCTCGATCCGAAAAACACCCTGTTCCAGAGCGATCCGGACGCCTGCTGCGACTTCCGCAAGACGAAACCGCTGGCGGCGGTGACCAAAGACTACGCGGCATGGATTTCGGGACGCAAGCGCCATCAGGCCTCAACGCGCACCAACCTGTCTCTGGTCGAATTCGACGGACGGACGTTCAAGGTCAATCCGCTGGCCAACTGGTCGGCTCAGGATGTGACCGACTATATCCGCGCCAATGGCCTGCCGGAACACCCGCTGGTCGAGCAGGGCTACCCCTCCATCGGCTGCTTCACCTGCACCAAACCGGTCGAGGAGGGTCAGGACGCCCGCTCCGGTCGCTGGGCCGGTCAGGACAAGACCGAATGCGGCATCCACCTCAACGTCTATGATGACGGTGAGGGGATTTAGCCCCTCACGAAAAAGTTGCCCGGCTTATGCCGGGTACTTTTCCGTGGTCCATATCGAGAAAAATCCCTTGGGGCGGCCCGTCGGGATTTTTCATTTTTCTACCTTAAGCGACAACGCCTCGCTTACCCTGTTTGCGCAGGTAGAGAATCTGCGCGGTCAGGCCGATGACGAGCA
>JASGGL010000101.1:0-10583 GCA_047605065.1 Asticcacaulis sp. | reverse complement strand
ACGCTCAATGACTGAATATGCGTCAATTTGTATTAGAATTGACGTCATATTACTAATTTCACGAATAACGCTATCAGCTTATTGCCCTATAGAAAAATACGAAATATCAGCGTAGATATTGAAAAAATCTATATCAGGGACGCCGCCATGGATCGCACCTTGCTCCAGTTTCTCTCCGTCGCCGACGCCGGTTCCATCAGTCTGGCCGCCGAACGCATGCGGGTGACCCAGCCGACCCTGACCTTCAATCTCAAGAAGCTGGAGACATCGCTGGGGGTGGAGTTGTTTGAGCGCACGGCCCGCGGCATGCGCCTGACGCCCTATGGCCAGACGCTTTACGAGCATGGCATCGTCATGAAGCGGTTGCATGAAAACGCCCTGACCTCGATCGAGCGTCAGCGCAAGGATATGGACTATGGCCTCAGCCTCGGGTCGGGCTATACGGCGTGGACCGGCTTCCTGCGTGAGTTCATTTTCGATTATCGGGCGCAACACCTCGACGTCGCCATTCATGTCAGCATCGGCAATGTGCTGCGCCTGATGGATCAGCTTCTGGCCGGGGATATTGTGGCCTTTGTTGGACATAAGGTGCCCGATCTCGACCCCAGCCTTGGGACGGTCTTCACCCCTGTGGGCCATTTGCGCGACGGTTATTTCGTCCGCGCCGGTCATCCCCTGCTGGGGCGCACCCGGACTCTGGCTGAGCTGAGGGCCTATCCGTCCACTCTGGCCTTTCCGAAGGAAAGCCATCAGCGGCGTTTATCCAGCGCGGTTTTTACCGACGGCACGGTGGGAAAGGCCTTTACCTCCAATTCGCTGGAGGCGTGTCTCGACTATGTCAAACATACCGATGCGGTGCTTCAGCACGGCGAGCTTATGGCCGGCGAGTTCGAGCGTCTGGGGGTGTATCAGGTCCACCTGATCCCGGACGATATGTCCGACCCGGTCCGCATGGGGGTCTATTCGCTGAAAGAACGCAGCAACGACCCGCGCGCGCAGGCACTGATTTCCGAATTCACGACCCGCGCCGCCAAAGCCTATGGGACGCGCGCCTAGAGCATTCGTCGGCTCAGTTGAGCCGACGAATGGCTCTACGTTTTTGTTTGGCCGCACTTTTTAACGCTCAACCGCCAAGACAGCTTTTTGGCACTTGAGCGAAAAGTGCTCTGAACCCGCTGCGGGTCGTTCGGGTGACAAAAAAACCGGCCTTCGCTGCCGAAGGCCGGTCAAGTTGCGGCGCTGGATATTGCTCAGGAGCGCCGGGTAGGGACGCGGATCAGCGCTTGATGGTGAAGCCCGCAAAGAAGCGGCGGCCGAAATAGGCCTGCTCGGTCAGCAGGCCGACGCCGGTGGAGGTGATCTCCTCTTCCTTGGTGAGGTTCTTGCCTTCGAGGAAGAGGCTGAGGCCTCTGGGGCCGGGCTTCCAGGTGATCTTGCCGTCCAGATAGCCGGTCGGGTCGCGGTAGAGCGGCTGACCGTAGCTGTCGGCGGCGCTGACCAGCCATTCCGAGCGGTAATTATAGGCCAGACGCGCATTGATCGGACCCTTGTCGTACCAGAAGGTCAGGTTGTAGCTGTCCGAGGACAGGCCGGGGAAGGGCAGGGGTGAGCCGTCCAGCTGGCTGTAGAGGCCGACATCCTTGGCTTCCTGATAGGTGTAGTTGGCGTCGGCGCCGAAGCCCGACATCCAGCCCGGCAGGAAGGTGAAGGCCGTCTTGGCCGTCAGTTCGAGGCCCGAAATCTTGGCGCCTTCGCCATTGATGTAGGTTTGCAGATAGTACTGTGTGCCGTCGCCGAAATAGTCGACCAGCCCGACCGAGACGCGCGACGAGACGTAGAAGGATTTGATGTTCTTATAAAACATCCCCAGCGTCACCTGCGTATCCTTGTTGGGATAGTATTCGAAGCTCAGGTCGTACTGTTTGGCGCGATAAGGCTTGAGGGCGGGGTTGCCGCCGACGCAGCTGTCCGAGGTATCGGAATCGGTGCCGTCATTGGTGTAGTTGATGGTACAGGTGACCGACGGCATCAGATAGCTGACCAGAGGTCGCGCCATCAGGTCGGAGAACCCGGCGCGCGCCGACAGCACATTGGGCACGAACCAGACGCCGACATTGAAGCTGGGCAGCCACACCGTATAGTCCTTGGTCATGGTGGTCTGGCTGTTGGACACCGTATAGGTGGTGGCCACGTTCGAGCTGTTGTAGCGGATTTCCTGGCGCGTATTGACGCCCGAAGCCGTCGTCTGGGTATTGACCCGCCGCCAGCCGAAATTCCCGCTCACGTCCCAGCTACGGAACGGAAAGGCGTAGTTGAACTTAAGATACTGCGCCTCGGTTGTTTCCGACACCCGGTAAGGGATGCGGTCATAGGTCTTGCCGTCGCTGCCGGTCGTGGTCTCCAGATTGTTCAGATTGAAGTGCGACGTGTCCAGATACTGCGCCACGGTGGCGAAGTCGGGATAGCTCCAGGTGGTCGGGATATTGCCGCCGCCGTAATAGAAGCTGGAGGACAAGGGCGTCATGGCGGCAGCGAACAGGCTGCTCGAGAAGCTCTGCGACCAGGTTTCCGTCGTCGACCAGTAGCCGGTCTGGTACGCAGCGGCAGCCGCCGCTGCCGCCGTCTGATCGGCGGTCTGGCTGGAGGAGACGGTGGCGGTGGAGTTGATCTGATTGGCATAGAGGACGGTGTCGTCGGTCGATGCGGCCAGATCGCTGCCCGCGCTGACGATCATGCCGTCGCCGCCGCCATAGGTCAGGGCGCCATAGCCATAGGTCTCGCTGTCGGTGGCGCGCGCGCCGAATTCGACCTTGCTGATCACCGGCCAGCGGGGGTCGTAATCGAAGTCGAGCTTATATTGCTTTTCTTCGGAATGGGCGTTCGACGGGCGGTACTGGATCTGCCACTGGCTGACCGCCGAGGCGTCGGACGGGCTGTAACCGCTGGGGAAGGTGAAGACCGGCGCACCGGCGCTGTTCAGCGTGACGACAAGGCCGGGGACATTGTAGCTGACGCTGACATTGTTGGTTTGCGATACGGTGTCGGTCTTGGCGACCGATCCCTGAAACTCCGCCTGAAGACGCTCGCCCTTATAGTTGGCACCGAAGCCGTAATAGTCGCTTTCGGTCGTGTATTTGAAGTCGCGGGCGCTGACGCTGAAGGCATTGGAGCCGCCGCGCCCGGAGGTGGCCAGACAATTGCCCACCGTATAGGAGGTGACGACGTGGTTCACCACGGTCGTCGACCCGGACGGCAGGGTCGAGCTGCACGCCGAATTGGTCGCCGAGGTGACGTTATAAAGGCGCGTGGTCGAGGTGAAATCCGTGCCGTAGTTGATGTCGTTCAGCTGCTGGTCGCGGGTGTTGCGGTTATAGCTGAGATAGGCGTCGAGGCGGTCGCTGAAGCGGTACTGAGCGACGAATTCCGCTGAGGTCCGCTGATCGGTGCGGGTCCAGACGCCATAACGCGGCACGCGCGGATTGTAGTCGTACCACTGCGACTGACAGGCCGTGCGCATATTGGCCGTGGTGATGATGTTGGTGTCCGGGCTGCTCAGGCTGGAGCACCCGGCATAGGTGGAGACGGCGGCGATCTGGTTGGAGATGGCGGTGCCGTAGGTGGGGGAATAGTAGCTGGCGGTCTTTTCCGCCGACCCGTCAAGATCGGCCAGCCGCACCCACGCGGTGTTACGCAGGTAGTCGCCGCGCGTGGCGACATTGTCGAAGGTGATGTTGGCCATCAGGCCCAGCTTGCCGTCCAGCAGCTTGGTCGCGCCGAAGAAGTTGGTGCGTGGCTTCCAGCCGTTCACCGTGTCGAGATTTTGCAGCGAGCCGGTGACGGAGAAGGTCGGCTTGCGGAAATCGAGCGGCTTGCGCGTCTTGACGCTGACCGTGCCGCCGACGCCGCCTTCGGTCATGTCGGCGGTGAAGCCCTTGAACACGTCGATCGACTGCACCAGTTCCGACGCCAGTTCACGGAAGTCGTTGGACCGCCCGCCGCCGCCATAGGTATTGAGATTGCCTGCGGTGGACAGAGTGCTCATGCCGTTGATTTCGACGCGGTTCAGGTCGGGCTCGACCCCGCGGATGGAGACGGAATTGCCTTCGCCGAAATCGCGGGCCAGCTGCACGCCGGTGATGCGACCCAGCGCTTCGCCGACGTTTTTATCGGGAAATTGCGCGATATCGTCGGCGACGATCGAATCCGAAACCGTGCCGGCCTTTTTCTTGCGGTTGATCGCCGATTGCAGCGATGAGCGCGTACCGGTCACCACGACGGTTTCGATAGGCTCGGCGGTGGGTTTGGCGGGTGCGGCCTGCGTTTCGGTTTGCGCGGCGGCGGCTCCGGCACAGACGGTGACGAGTAGGGCTACCGCCGTGCCGTACTTCAGGCGGATGCGCAGGGGGCGTGCGTTCGGGGGGAGGGTATCGTGTGTGTTCATAGTCCCGTTTCTCCTGTTGAGCAGAATCGGGCGGGATGCCTTTTGTATCGCCTTCACGGGTCACCCATTGGTGCCGGAATGACGCTTGGTTCCTGAGGTGTCCTGCCTGATGTTCAGGGAAACCGCGCTATGCCGCACGCTTTTCAAGTCTTATGCGGCCTGTTCGGATCGTTATTGATCGTTTTGACGCGTTCCCTGCATCATTTTTCATTATCGATCAAATTAGAGCAGTCAAGTAAACCAAGGCCATTGTGTGAATGATTATGATGTTAAGTGATGTATATGGATATTTTTAACACGCTTAATTTCCGTCAAAAAACATAACAGGAATATATGTATAAATTTCTGGCAATTGCGTATGAATTGAAATGTGTGAATTTGTCCGTTTATATTTAATAATGTACCATGGTTATGGTTTTGTTTTATTTCAATTCATACGCAATGTATGAAAAAAGCAATCTTTTCGTCAAAGGAAAGCCGCTGCCCGGGTGGGAACAGCGGCTTTTTGGATCAGGAAGAATAAACGCGCGCTACAGGATGCGTTTATAGGGCGCGTTTATACAGCGCCAGAAGATTGGCCCAGGCGGTTTCCGCTGCGGCTTCGTTGTAGACCTGGCTCGTTTTCACCGTCCAGCCATGGTCGGCCCCGCTGAGCACCTCGACCTGTGCTGTCCGGCCTGCCGCAGCGAAGGCGGCTTTCAGCTTGTCCTTGGCCTCCGGGTCCTTGGCGTCGTCATTGTCGGCGATTTCGATCAGATACTCGGCCTGTGTCTTCGGGATCAGCAGGTGCGGGCTTGTCGGCTGTGCGGTCACCAGTCCGCCGCCGTGGAACGAGGCCACCGCCCCGACGCGAGGCGAAGCGGCGGCGGTGCGGAAGGCCAGTGGCCCACCCATGCAATAGCCCTGTACGCCCAGCTTTCGCGTCTTGTCGGTCAGGCCCTGTTCATCGAGCCAGGTCAGATAGGCCGCTGCGTCGCGGTCGGTGCCTTCGGGGGTGATGCTGGCGCGCAGCGGCGTGAGCTTTTCGCGGTCCGTGGCGTTGGCGAAGTTGAACGTGCCTTCGACGACCGGCGCCTTACGCACCCGGTAATAGGGGTTGGGGATCAGCACGACATAACCCTGAGCCGCCAGCCGTCGCCCCATATCCTCGAAGACGGGGCGCAGGCCCATGACATCGGTCCAGATAAGCACGCCCGGCCATTTGCCCTTCGCCGTGGGGTGGAAGAATACGGCGTCGGCTTCACCGTCCGGGGTCTTTATGGTGACCTCCATGCGCATGACCGCCGTATCGGCTATGGCCGGGGACACGGCGAGTCCGATGCCTGCCGCTGCCAGCCCGAAGGCGCGCCGCGACAGGCGCGGATCATGGACCAGACCCTGATGAATATCGTCGTCACACATGGATTCCATCTCCTTTAGGCGAACGCGCCCCGGGCGCGAACAGACGTATTGAACATACGCAGACTGCGCCCGAACCGGTCGCGGGGAAATACGAAAAGACCTTATGAACGGCGAAAGAGGCGGAAATTAATAGCCGCACACCGTTCTCCGTATTCTTTCCTTACAGGCTTTGGGCTGTTGTCGTTTCTGATTTTCGGGATGCGTCCGCTGCCCTGATATGGTCACGCCCGCGCCTCTTTTAGTCGCGCATGGCGTGTGGAATTCGTTTTCGACGACATTCGGGCGAGCGGTGGACGTGGTACTGGCGGTCAGAGCATGCCGCGAAAAAGTGGGCACCGGTTTTTCGTATCAGGCAGGCGACCGCTAAAGAGCATGCCGCGAAAAAGTGGATACCGGTTTTTCGCATCAGGCAGGCGACCACTAAGAAATCCAGACGACGCGGCCTATCCTTCAAAAGGCAGTGTCGTCTGATCATTGAACCGTCAATGAACACAAGATGAGGTAGGCAATGGCCATAAGAAACAGACGCTGGTGGATGATCGGTTTGGGTGTTCTGGCGCTTGTGCTGGCCGGATGGGGCGTGAAGACCCTGTTCTTTTCGAAGCCCAAGGCGCCACCCGTCATCAGCGCCGCTGTTGAAATCGGCAATGTCGAGCGCACGGTTCTGGCCACCGGCTCCCTTGAGCCCTACACGCTGGTCAGCGTCGGTGCGCAGACCTCAGGCCGCGTCGAAAAACTGGCGGTCGAGCTGGGGCAGGCGGTTAAAAAAGGCGACCTGATCGCCGAGATCGACTCCCAGACCCAGAACAACAGCCTGCAAAGCGCGCAGGCCGACCTCGCCAATATTCAGGCCCAGAAGGCGCAGGCCGAGGCGTCTCTGACCGAGGCCAAACTGAACTACGAGCGTCAGAAGACGCTCTATCAGGCCGATGCCGGGGCGCGCGCCGATTTCGAGGCGGCCGAAAGCACCTATCGCAGCGCCGAGGCCAATATCCGCGCCCTCAATGCCCAGATCGCCAAGGGGCAGGTCTCGGTCAATACGGCGCGCATCAATCTCGGCTATACGCGCATCACTGCGCCCATGGACGGCACGGTTCTGGCTATCGTCACCAAGGAAGGTCAGACCATCAACGCCAACCAGACGACGCCGACCATCATCAAGATGGGGCAGCTCAGCCGCATGACGATCAAGGCGGAAATCTCCGAAGCCGACGTGGTCAATCTCAAGCCCGGCATGGAGGTCTATTTCACGACCCTGGGTCAGCCGAAAAAGCGCTATACGGCCACCCTGCGCACCATTGCGCCCGCGCCGGAAACCATCAAGGAGAACGACAGCGTCACGACGGCGGACGCCACCTCCGCCATCTATTACAATGGTGAGTTCGACGTCGATAATGAGGACGGTGCCTTACGTACTTTCATGACGGCGCAGGTCAATATCGTGCTGGAAAGCGCGAAGAGCGTTCTGACCATCCCATCGACGGCGCTGGGGCAGCCTGCCCCCGACGGCAGCTATGTGGTCAAGGTGGTCGACAAGGACCAGAAGATCAGCGAGCGCAAGGTGAGCATTGGCGTCAATGACGGCACCAAGGCCGAGGTGACCTCCGGCCTGAAGCGTGGTGAGCGCGTGGTGACGGTCGACGGTGCCATCGACCCCAGCCAGAGCGACTCCAGCCGCATGCGCCGTGGCGGCCCTCCGGGCGGCCTGTAAGGAGGGGCCATCGTGAGCAAAGCCATGCGCACCTCTCAGGTCCGGACGCCTCCCGTCCTCAAGGTGGAAAAGCTGCGCCGGGAATTTCCGGCGGGCGAAGGCACCATTACGGTCCTCAAGGATATCGACCTCGAAATCGGCCCCGGCGAAATGGTCGCCATTGTGGGGCAGTCGGGGTCGGGCAAGTCGACCCTGATGAATATTCTGGGCTGTCTCGACCGGCCCACCGCCGGTCTTTACACGGTCGGCGGGCGGGCGACGGGCGAGCTTGCGCCCGACGAACTGGCCGAACTCAGGCGCGAGCACTTCGGGTTCATTTTCCAGCGTTATCATCTGCTGGGGGATCTGACCGGGCTTGGCAATGTCGAGGTGCCGGCCATCTATGCCGGTGTACCGCCCGAAGCGCGCAAAGAGCGCGCCCGCGCGCTTCTGACGCGGCTGGGGCTGGCCGAACGCACGGGCCACCGTCCGGGGCAGTTGTCCGGCGGTCAGCAGCAGCGCGTCTCCATCGCCCGCGCCCTGATGAATGGCGGCGAGATCGTTCTGGCCGATGAGCCGACCGGCGCGCTCGATTCCAAGTCGGGCGAAGAGGTCATGCGCATCCTCAAGGGGCTGCACGCCGAAGGCCACACGGTCATCATCGTCACCCACGACAAGGCGGTGGCCGAACACTGCGAGCGCGTCATCGAGATCAAGGACGGCGAAATCATCGCCGACCGTCCGGGCGGAGGTCAGGGTGAAACCGACACCGAACCCCTGCCGCCACAGACGGCGCGTGGCCGCTCGGGCCTTGCGGCGCTGGGTGACGGGTTCACCGAAGCCTTCCGCATGGCGATACTGGCCATGAATGCCCACCGCATGCGCACCTTCCTGACCATGCTGGGCATCATTATCGGCATCGCTTCGGTCGTCTGCGTCGTGGCGCTGGGGGCGGGATCGCGCCAGAAGGTGCTGGAGCAGATTTCCTCCATCGGCACCAATACGCTGGAGATTATGCCAGGGTCCGGCTTCGGCGACCGAAGATCGGGAGCCATCCGTACGCTGGTGGTGGCCGATGCCCACGCCCTTGAGCAGCAGCCTTATGTCGACAGCGTCACCCCCACCGTCCGCACCAGCGTCACGGTGAAGTACGGGGCTGTGGCCAATACCGGCTCGGTGCAGGGCGTCGGCGCATCGTATTTCCGCGTCAAGGGTCTTGAGATCAATCAGGGCAAGCTTTTCGGCAGCGAGGAGATCGACGCTTCGGCTCAGGACGTGGTCATCGACCAGAACACGCTCAAGACGATGAAGTTCACCGGCTCGCCCATCGGCGAGGTCATTCTGCTGGGCTCGACACCTGCTCGCATCATCGGTGTGCTCAAGGCGCAGACCTCGAGCTTCGGCGGCAGCAATGACAGCATGAACGTCTACATGCCCTATACGGCGGTCAATACGCGTATGCTGGGGACCACCACCCTGCGGTCGATCACCGTGCGGGTGAAGGACGACACCGAAAGCGCGGTGGCTGAAAACGGCGTCACGGCGCTTTTGACCAAGCGCCACGGCACCAAGGACTTCTTCATCATCAATACGGACCAGATCCGTCAGACCATCACCGCCACCACCCAGACCCTGACCATCCTCATCTCGGCCATCGCCGTCATCTCGCTGGTGGTCGGCGGCATCGGGGTGATGAACATCATGCTGGTCTCGGTGACCGAGCGCACCTCGGAAATCGGCGTACGCATGGCCGTAGGGGCGCGGCGCGGCGACATCATGCAGCAGTTCCTCATCGAAGCCGTTCTGGTCTGCCTGATCGGCGGGGTGCTGGGGATTGCCGCGGCCCTGCTGTTCGGGGTGATTTTCGCGCAGTTTTCGACCGATTTCCGGCTGGTCTATTCGACCTCGTCCATCATTGCCGCCTTCGCCTGTTCGACCCTGATCGGCGTGGTCTTCGGCTTCCTTCCCGCCCGCAGCGCCGCGCGCCTCGATCCTGTCGCCGCGCTTTCGAGGGACTAAGACTATGAAAAAGACCTTTGTTTCTCTTTTGTTTTTATCCTCAGCCCTGTCGGGGTGCCTGTCGACGCCTTATGAGACTCCGGCGGTGACAACGCCGGACCGTTTCGCCCACGCGACGCAACAGGGGGCCTATGCCGCGCCGGACAAATGGTGGGAGGCGTTCGGTGACGCGCGCCTCAACCGCCTGATTGAGACGGCGCTGAGCAAAAACAACGATCTGGCCGCCGCTGCTTTACGCGTGCAAAAGGCCCAGCTTCAGGTGCGTGGCGCGCGCCTCGACCAGTGGCCTCAGGCCAGCGGCAGCGTCTCGGCGAGCAAGACTCTGAACGAGTCCGGCACGTCCGCCAGCAGCGACGAGACGTCCTATAGCGCCAGCTTCAGTGTCGCCTACGAACTGGACCTGTGGGGACGTCTGAAGGCGACGACCGACGCCACGCGCTTCGAGGCCACGGCCACGGAGGCCGATCTGGAGGCGGCGCGCCTGTCGCTGATCGGCACGACCGCGCAGGCCTACTGGCAGATCGCCTATACGCATCAGCAGATCCGCGACGCCGAACAAAGCCTCGACTATGCCCGTCGTGTGCGCGACATGGTACGCGTTCAGCATCAGGCGGGCTCGGTGTCGGGCATCGAAGCCGCGGAGGCCGATCAGACCGTCAACGCTCAGGAGGCCAGCCTGTCGGCCCTGCGTCAGCAACTGGTCGAAAACCGTGCGGCCCTGACCCTGCTGCTCGGTGGTGAGGCATGGCCGGAAAGCGATGAGGCGACGCAACTTCCGACGTATGAGCTCCCCGCCATAGCCCCCGGTTTGCCCGCGGACCTGCTGGCGCGCCGTCCGGACCTCAAGGCCGCCGAAGCGCGGTTGCGTGGAACCTTGCGCAGTGTCGATGCCACACGCGCCAGCATGTATCCGGCCCTGTCCCTGACCGGCTCGGCAGGCGGCTCTTCGACGGAGCTGGGCAAGGTTCTGTCCGATCCGTCTTCGGCTCTGGGGGTGGGTCTAAGCCTGCCCTTCCTGAATTTCGCGCAGAA
>JASGGL010000100.1:0-10688 GCA_047605065.1 Asticcacaulis sp. | reverse complement strand
GGCAAGAGCGGCCTGCCCGTCGTGCCGTTCAGCGTGGCCATACCGACACGCCCTTAAGGGAACCGCGCAGGCGTGCGTGACAAGGCCTGTGCTTTGGCCCATGATCGCGCAAAAAACGCGGAAACGGAAAAGGGCAGGAGACGAGATGGGAACGGGCGCACGACGCGAACGATGGGTGGTCGTGGGCCTCATCTTTCTGGCGTCGTGCCTGACCTATATGGACCGTCAGATGTTCGGTCTGCTCAAGCCGATGATGCAGGCCGAGCTGGGCTGGTCGGAAATCGACTATTCCGGTGTGGTCATCGCCTTTCATGCCGCTTTTTTCATCGGTTTCCTGAGCTTCGGGCCGGTCATGGACCGCTTCGGAGCCCGCCGGGGCTATGCGGCGGCCTTCACCCTCTGGGCAGCGGCGCATACCCTGCTCGGTCTGGCCAGCAGTCTGGCGCAGTTCGGCTTGATCCGCTTTGTGCTGGGGGTGGGGGAGTCCGGCACCTTTCCCGCGCGCCTCAAAGCCATTTCCGAGTGGTTCAAACCGCAGGAGCGAGCGCTGGCCATCGGCCTGTTCAATGCCGGGGCGTCTTCGGGGGCGCTGCTGACTCTGGCCGTTGTGCCGATCCTGACTCAGGCCTATGGCTGGCGCGGGGCCTTCCTGATCTCCGGGGCCATAAGCTTCCTGTGGCTGGGACTGTGGCTGAGCGTCTATCGCCACCCGCCGACCCCTGCGCCGGAGGCCGAATCGCCAGCGTCTCCGGCACGGCTGACCCGGGCCGTGTTCCTCAGCCTGATGCGCGAGCGCCGTGCGTGGGCCTATATCGTCGTGAAGTTTCTGACCGTCCCGGTCTGGTGGCTGTATCTGTTCTGGCTACCCGACTTCCTCCACCGTACCCATAGTCTTGACCTCAGCGTGTTCGGCCTGCCTCTGCTGCTCATCTTCGTGCTGGCGGACATGGGCAGCATTATCGGTGGCTGGGCGTCGTCGCACCTGATGGCGCGCGGGGCCAGTGTCGGCCGGGCGCGCAAAGGGGTGATGGCGGTCTGTGCCCTGCTTATCCTGCCGCTGGTTATGGTGCCGTTCAGTCCGTGGCTGTGGCTGTCGGTCGGCATAGTGGCGCTGGCCGCCGCCGCGCATCAGGCCTTTTCCGCCAATCTTCTGGCCCTGCCGTCGGACCTGTTTCCCAAAGAGGTGGTCGGCAGCGTCGTCGGAATCGGCGGCGCGGCGGGGGCCATAGGGGCGATGATCATGGCGATGTTTTCCGGGGTGGTGCTGGAGTTCACCGGCTCATATGTGCCGATTTTTCTCGTGGCGGGCACGGTCTATCTGGGCGCGGTTCTGTTTCTGCACCTGACGCGCGCCTATCCGTCACGGAATAGCTGATACATCTATTTATCATACTTTTGTCGTCTTCCCCCTTGTGCATCGCCCGGCAGACGCTCACAACGATGTAAAAATTGCGGCAGGGAGCCCATCAATGACAACCGACCGGGAAAAACCGCGGCGGGGATTTAACCGCCGGGCCTTTTGTCTGGCGAGCGCTGCGGCCGTGATGGCGGGCGCGGGCACGCGGGCATTTGGCGAGACGCTGGCCCCAGCCAGCCCGCTTTACCGCGATTTCATCCTGCCGCCGCCTGAGGCCCGGCCCATGGTGCGCTGGTGGTGGTTCGGTGGTGCGGTCGAAGCGGGTGAAATCGAACGCGAAATCGCGGCGATGCAGGCGGGAGGGTTTGGCGGGTTTGAAATCCAGCCGGTCTATCCGTTGTCGCTCGATGATCCTTCGCGCGGTATTCGTAACAAGCCGTACCTGTCGCAGGACTTCCTCGCCATGGTTTCTGTTGCGGCCAGAGCCGGGCGCGCTGCCGGTCTGCGCGCGGATATAACCATGGGCTCCGGCTGGCCGTTCGGAGGCCCGCATATCGACGCCGCGCACGCCGCGTCGCGCGTCCTCAGACAGGAACTGCCCGTGCCTGCCGGAGCGACAGAGGTCGAACTGCCGACCTTGCCAGAAGCGAGCCATTATCTGGCTGCCTTTATCGGAGACACGCCGGCAACGCTCACGGATAATCGCGCGATCTTTTCAGGGAGCGCCACGGCGCGGACACTGAGCCTGATCGTGCAGGGCCGCACCGGTCAGCAGGTCAAGCGCCCGACCATCGGGGCGGAGGGCTATGTCCTCGACCACCTCAACAGCGAGGCAGTGCGTCGACATATCGACGCCGTGGGTGAGCCCTTGCTGGCCGCCTTCGGACCCGACCGGCCCTATTCGATCTTCAGCGACAGTCTCGAAGTCTACGGCGCCAACTGGACCGACGACCTGCTGAGTGAGTTCATGACCCGGCGGGGTTACGATCTGACGCCGCATCTGCTCAAGCTGTTTGTCGACACCCCGGCTTCGCCCGGTCTGCGCTACGACTGGGGCCTGACCCTTTCGGAACTGGTCAATGAGCGTTACCTGACGCAGGTCACGGCTTGGGCGAAGACCCGCCAAACCCTGTTCCGCTCTCAGACCTACGGCATTCCGGCGGTAACCCTGTCGTCGAACCGGCTGGTCGATCTGGCCGAGGGGGAGGGGGCGGACTGGCGCAGCGCGTCCTCGACCCGCTGGGCCAGTTCGGCCAACCATGTCTATGGTCAGACCGTGACCTCCGCCGAAAGCTGGACATGGCTGCACAAGGGGGCGTTCCGCGCCACGCCGCTCGATATCAAGGCCGAGGCTGACCGCCTGCTTCTGTCCGGCGTCAATCAGTTTATCGCCCACGGCTGGCCCTATTCGCCGCCGGAAGTGCCCGAACCCGGCTGGGCGCTCTATGCCGCCGCCGTGTTCAACGATCACAATCCGTGGTGGCCGGTGATGGGGGACGTCAATCTCTACCTTCAACGCCTGAGCCATCTCATGCGTCAGGGGGAGAATGTCGCCGACATCGCCATTTATGTGCCGACCGAAGACATCATGTCGGGGTTCAAACCGGGTCGGGACGTGTCGGTGAACGACAGTCTGCGCGAACACTTCCCGAAGCCGGTCATTGAGGCCCTGCTCGACGGCGGATATAATTTCGACTTCATCGATGGCGACGCCATTCTGAGCAAGGGAATCCGTTATCCGGTCCTCTTGCTGAATGACATCGAACGGATCAGCCCGGTCGTCTATCAGCGTATCCGCGCCTGGGCCGAAGCGGGCGGGGTGGTGCTGACTCTGGGTTCGCCGCCGAAACAGGCGCCGGGTTTCCGTCACGCCGACATAGACAGCGCTGTGGTGGCGAAGATAACGGCGGAGCTGTTTTTCGACGAGTCCGAACACGCCATAAGGTGCAATCTTCCCGATCTTGTGCCGACGCTCAATCGCGTCATCCTCCGCCCCGATCTCAAGGGGGGGCTGCCTGGGCTCGGGTTCGTCCACCGCCGTCTGCCCGATGCCGATATTTACTTTGTCGCCAATACGACGCCGGAGCCGATGACGTTCAGACCGGAATTCCGCGCGCCGGAAGACGCGGCGCATAGCTGGGACCCGGTATCGGGCCGGGCGTTGAGCTACGTCCCGCAGCAGGAGATAAGGCTCGCGCCCTACGAATCGAGGGTCTTCGTGTTCGGCTACGGCTGGGAGGGTTACCGGGAACGGGCCTCATTGGCGACGAAGACGGTCGCCCTTAACGAGGGCTGGCGGGTTCGGATCGGTAACGGCAAGGCCGCCCCGCTGACAGGTTTTACCTCGTGGAGCGAGACGGCGGCGACGCAGCACTATTCCGGTCAGGCCACCTATACGACAACGATCGATCTGACCGCGGCGGATCAGGATCAGTCTGTGGTGCTGGATTTCGGCATGGGCAAATCAGGCCTGCCGAACGAACGCAAGGGGCCGGGATTTTATGCGCAACTCGACGCGCCGGTCAGAGACGCCGCCGAAGTTTTCGTCAACGGGCAACGCGCCGGGGCCATCTGGTGTGCGCCGTTCGCGCTGGAGATCGGCGGGTGGCTGAAACGTGGCCGCAACACACTGGAGCTGCGTGTTTACAATACCGCGATCAATGCGCTGGCCGGGAGGCCCCCCGAAGATTACAGCGCCCTCAATGCCCGCTATGGCGAACGCTTCAGGCCGCAGAATATGAACGACCTAACCCCCCTGCCGTCAGGACTTTTGACTGCGCCGGTCCTCCGCATCGGCACGGATGAATAGAAAAGGAAATCTGAACACATGACCCTTTCGCGCCGTTCGGTTCTCTATGCCGGTTTTGCCGTGCCGTTGCTGGCGGGTTGCTCTTATGCGGGCTTGCCGCGTCTGACCGGACAGGGGCCGAAAACCAGAACGGTCAGCGCTACTGCGCCCTTCGACATGCCGTCGATTGCGGTGCCGGACTTCTCGGACGCCAGACGGTTCCCGATCACCGATTTCGGGGCGTCTCAGGGCGATCAGGCGGCGACTTCGGTGGCCATAGCCAGAGCCGTCGACGCGGCGCACGCAGCGGGTCAGGGCATCGTCGTTATCCCCGAAGGCGTCTGGCCGACCGGCAAGGTCCATCTCAAAAGCCACGTCAACCTGCACCTTTCGAAGGGCGCGACCCTGTTGTTTTCGGAAAAACCCGAAGACTACCTGCCGCCGGTCCAGACCTCGTGGGAGGGTATCGAGTGCATGAATTACTCGCCGCTGGTCTATGCCTTTGAGTGCGAGAACGTAGCGATTACGGGCGAGGGCAGGCTTAAGGCCAAGCTCGATGTGTGGAAGCTGTGGTACGCCCGCCCCAAGCCGCACATGGATGCGCTCGTCGCGCTGTATAACATGGCCTACAAAGACGTGCCGGTGGCCGAGCGTCAGATGGTTGCCGGGGAAAACCACCTGCGCCCGCATTTCGTGCAGTTCAATCGCTGTAAGAACGTCCTGCTGGAGGATTTTTCGCTCGAAGACAGCCCCTTCTGGTGCATCCATCCCTTCCTCTGCCGCGACGTGGTCATCCGCCGGGTCAAGGTCCGCGCCCATGGCCACAACAATGATGGCGTCGATCCGGAAATGAGCCAGAGTGTGCTGATCGAGGATTGTGTCTTCGATCAGGGCGACGATGCCGTTTCGGTCAAGTCCGGACGCGACATGGATGCCTGGCGGCTCAACACCCCGACAAAAAATGTCGTCATGCGCAACTGTAAGATCGTCAATGGCCACCAGCTTATGGCGGTAGGCAGCGAATTGTCAGGCGGGATCGAAAACATCTTCGTCGATAACTGTCACTTCGTCGGTTCGGGGGAACGCGGTGACGGCTGGGCGGTGGCGATCAATAACCTGCTGTATGTGAAGACCAATGAACGGCGCGGAGGCTATGTGAAGAATATCCACATGTCGAACGTATCGGCGACGAAGATCGCGGGCAGCGTTCTGGCTGTCGAAACCGATGTCCTTTACCAGTGGCGCACCCTGATGCCGACCTATGTACGTAAGCTGACCCCCATCGAAGGCCTGCACGTGTCTAATATCGAGGTGAACGAGGCCAAAAGCCTTGCCTTCCTCAAGGGGGAAAAAGAGCAGCCGGTCCGCAATGTCTCTTTGAAAAACGTCAGGGTGGCCAAGGTGACCGGACAGCCGGTGACGACAGAAAACGTCGAAGGCTTCGTCGGTTAGATTTTTTCAGTCCGTTGACCTTATGAAAACAGGGCAATGACTTCGCTGCACGCCTCTCTAAAGAAGCTGTTTTGACATCTCCCGTAAATTAGGGATGGCGTGCATGATGAATCGGCCCTTTGCTACAACCATAAGTGTGTGGCAAGCGGTGGATATGAAGGCTCAGATCTTTCGCATTTCAAGAATTGTCCGGCGCGACAATGTGATTGGTCTGGCATCGTCGTTCATTATTCACGTGGCGTTGCTCGTTTGCCTGCTGTCGGGCGGTCGCGACGTTCTGATGGGGGCTGCCGGTTTGGGTACGGGGGCGACGGGCACAGGGCGAGGGGATTTCGCTTTCGATGTCGAATATTTTCCCGAGCCCGGGTCGGTGAAGGATGTGGTGGCGTCTGAAGCGATAAGGCGTGAGAATGCCCCGCCCGCGACAGAGTTACACGACCGGCTCCCGGACTCGACAGCACAGGTCGAGGCTGTCCCCGATACGACCGATACGCCGAAAACGGGAGCAATAACCACGCTTGCCGGCCAGACAGGCGGTGCCGCGCCCGGAGATATCCATGGCTCCCAGACCCTGCTGAAGCAGATCGCGCGGTGTCTGCCCAAAGATGTAAGGCCGGACCTTCGGCCTGCCACGCTGACGCTGGCTCTTGATGAGACGGGTCGCCTCAGGGCAGTACCTGCGCTTTCGGTGGATACGGCTACGCTCACGCGTGATCAGTTGCGCTATTCGAACCTGATTGTGCAGGCCAGTTTACAGTGCGGGCCCTATATTACGGGGACATCTGCGGAGGCCACATTGGAACTCACGGCCGATTTTTCACAAGTTGGGGCAGATGCCCAATAGGCGGGGAATCCGCAGGAGACGCAGGGGATGAGACGCATACAAAAGCGCAAAGGGCTGTTGTTCAGTGCCATGATCTTGCTCCTGTCCGGATGCGGCGGTGCGGATACCTTCATCAGTTTCGGGGGAAAGGAAGGCGGCCAGCCCGTGTTCTGCATTTCTGCCAAGCCCAACTGTGCTGCGCCGGGCGCGCCTTTGCGTGCGTTTCAGGTCGATCAGGTTGATGCTGACGGGCAACGTGTAAGGGTGATGTGGCGTGTGGAAGCCCCGCCGGGATGGGGTGGACGAGGGCAGGTCGCCAGCGTGACCTACGGTGCGACGCCGCCGGAATGGGCCATCGTTTCAGCGCCTCTGCAACTGAGTGTCGGACAGCGTTACCGGGTGAACGACAGGTCTTATTTCTCCGTGACGAATAACGGCCTGATCATGGTTGAAAATACGGTAAAATAATATTGCGAAAGCAATACCGCGATTACGGTATATGCGGCCCATGTCCGACATGAGAACACTCAACCATTTGTAGTTATCGTGTTGATAGTGTCGTCGGGCGATCGGGGCTTTGCACCCAAATTGTCCGTGGATGACATGCATTTTCGATATGCGCATCTTCGGGGGGTAAGATGAAGTTTCACGGTTCGGCTTTGCACAATTGCGCTCTTTCCGGCGATGTCATCGATGTCCCGCAAGAGAAGCAGCACCCGACCCGGTCGGGATTCGGCTTTTTCCTTCATCTGTGCTTCTGGGTCATGCTTTTGTGCCTGCCCGGCATTGTCGCGTCCGCGCCTGCATCCGCCGCGGATAGCATCATGTGGAGTGCGCCCGCAGGAACAAAGGGCTGGTGCACCGTAGTTGGGGGTGGCAATAATGAATGTTACGCGGATCCCGTCACCGCGTGCCAGCGTCAGCAACAGGTCTATGGCGGCCCTGGCCAGTTTTACGCGGCGGCCCCCTCGGAATACCCCTTCTCGAGGCATTGTAGCTGGGAGTATCTGATCGGTTACAGCCTTCCGGCGGCGGTCTACTTCGAATGTGATAGCGGCTACACGCGGCTGTACGCACTGCAGTGCATAACGGGTGCGGATTTTCGGGCCGCCACCTGTAGCACCAACAACGGTAGTAACCCTGCTCCGTGGAGTGCGCATCCCGTCAATCTTCTGACCGGAGCCAAGCGCTTTTCGGAGATCGATTTCACAACCGAAGACGGTGCGCTTGTGCTTGACCGGCACTTTATAAGTGCACCTTTTGGTGGGGTCGGTGCCGGAATTGTGACGATACCGAACGCCTTTGCCAACTGGGCATCGTTCTTTGACCAGTCCCTGCATCTGGCAAGGGACTGGGATATTTCGCGGGTTGTCACCGTTACCGGTCCTGATGGCGTGGCCCGGCGCTTCCGGCGCCAGACCAGTGGGGCTCTGACACCAGACACCGGTCAGCTTTACAATAAAATCCCCTTAACGGACGCTACGCTGGAGTTTCTGGGGACATGGCCGTCCGATCTCAATGACCTGACGCTGCAATCTACTCAGTGGCGTTATCGTGACGAGAAAAGCAATGTCTGGGTGTTCCAGACCTTCAAGGTGCCGGACACGGTGCGCTACCGGATCGGACGTCCTTTATCCGTACAACGCCCCGACGGGACGGCGCTTAGTTTCACCTATGACGCTGGGGGTGTACTTGCCTCTGTAACGGATCAGACCGGTAAGACGCTGACCTTTAACTGGATCGTCAACACAGTTGACGGCGTGACCTACCCGGCAGCCGTTCAGTCGATTGGCCTGCCTTCCGGCTACAGCCTGCGTTACACCTATCAGACCGCCGCAGGCGCGGTGACCACCACCCAGCCGTATCGCCTTTCTAAGGTCGAATATCTGGATGCGGCCTCCGTAGTGCAGGACAGCACATCCTACGGCTATGACAATGCGTCCTTCCCATCCTACGTGACGAAAATACTTGATAAAAACAACGTCGTCCGCTGGAAGGTCACCTATGATGCTCAGGGTCGGGCCACGCGAAGCGAAGGTCCTAACGGCGAATTTGGGGACACTATCGTCTATGGCGACATATCCGCCACGACGTTTACGCGGACCCTGACCGACGCATCGGGACGCCCGACCATCTATAACTTCACACGTGGCTCCAGTGATTACGACGCCAAACTGATGGGTGTGGACGGTCAGGCGACCACCAATTGCGCTGCGTCATCGAAGGCCAACACCTATAATGCCGCGAAACAGTTGGAGACGGCGACCGACGAAGAAGGGCGGGTAACGAAATTTACCCGCAATGCCGTGGGGCAGCCCACGCAGATCATCGAGGCCTTCGGCACGGCTCAGGCCCGCACGACCGGTATCACCTGGCATTCAACATTCAACCTGCCGACTCAGGTGGTCGAAACGGGCCTGACGACCAGCTACACCTATAATGCCGCCGGTCAGGTTCTGACGGTCAGTGAAGTCGACACCACCTCACAAACCGTACCCTATTCGACCAACGGGCAGACGCGCACGACAACCCTTACCTATGGGACGACGGGTGGAGCGGTTGGAAAGCTGATTTCCATCGACGGGCCGCTGTCGGGGTCGGGCGACACGACCAGCTTTACTTATAACGCCAATGGTTATCTGGCCTCGGTTACCGATCCGGCAGGCAAAACGACAACGGTGACCTCATGGAACTGGCGGGGGGCGCCTCTGACGGTTGCCGATCCGAACGGCGTTTCTACCACCTTCACCTACGATATCCGGGGGCGTGTGCTGACGTCCACAGTCAATCCGGGCGGTAGCCAGTCGCAGTTTAGCTATGCCTATGACGCTGTGGGCAATCTGACGCGGATCACCCTGCCCAAGGGTGGGTATCTGGACTACACCTACGACACAGCCAGCCGCCTGACACTGATCAAAAACGAGAAAAACGAAGAGATCGTACTCACGCCCAATATAGCGGGGCAGGTCACGCTTCAGACCGTCAAAAACACCTCAGGTACGATCGTGGCTCAGCAGTCCATGGTCTACGACGAAATGGGACGCCTGATCCGCACACTTGGGGCTGCCAGCACGACCTCGACGCGCCTGAGCTACGACAAGGTCAGCAATCTCAAGCAGGTGACGGACGGGCGCGACAAGGTCTGGCAGACCGGCTTTGATCCGCTGGACCGCGTCATCGAGCAGACCAATCCCGAGACGGAAAAGGTAAAGTACGCCTATGCGGCCAATGACAACCTGACCAGCCACAAGGATGGTCGCAACCTCGAAACCACGCGCGTCCTGAACGGTTTCGGTGAGGTGATCAGGGAGGTCAGTCCTGACCGCGGGGCCACGACCTACTGGTACGATGCCGCCGGACGTCTGACGAAGACGCAGGATGCCGACGGTGTGGAAACCCACTACAGTTATGACAATGCCGATCGCCTGCTGACCCGGACCTTCACCGGTGCACCGCAGGAGGCTATGACCTTCACCTATGACGCCACTGCATCGGGGAACAAGGGCAATGGGCGGCTGACTGGCGTGACTGAGCAGTCGGGGGCGACCGGTTATGTCTATGACGCTCAGGGCCGCATCACCAAAGACACCAAGACGATCAACGGCCTGAGCTATGAGGTTCAGTACGCCTACGACACCAACGGGGCCATTACGCAAATGACCCTGCCGTCGGGCCGTGTGGTGAGTCTCACCCGCGACAACAGCGGTCTGGTGACGGCAATCACCACCAGGCCCACGGCTACCGGAACGGTGTCGAACATTGCAACCGCCATTGCCTATCAACCTTTCAGCGGGCTCAAAAGCCTGACCTATGGCAACGGGCTGACCCTGACCGATAGCTATAATCTCAACGGCTGGCTGACCCGCATACAGGTCAAGGACGGCGCGACGTCGAAGTTCGACCTCAGCTACGACTATTACGACGATGGTCGTCTGGGGGAAATCGTCGACAATGCCGCCACGGGCCGGACCGTCTATATGTCGCTGACCGACTCCGGCCGTTTGGGCTATACCAACGGGCCATGGGGGCAGGAGAGCTACGCCTACGATGCCGCCGGTAACCGTATCGGCTCCTACCTGACGGTGGGCGGCGTCACGACCTCGAATAACGAGATCACGGCGGGGGATTCCAACCGCCTCGGTCAGGTACAGGACGATGGCGGGGCCGTGAAACGTCATCTGACCTACCGGAACGGCGGTGATCTCTATCAGGATGCCATTCCGGCTCGAGGTCGCGGACAACGAGCACGATGTCGCTGTCGTCGGGGC
>JASGGL010000099.1:0-10952 GCA_047605065.1 Asticcacaulis sp. | reverse complement strand
CGTAACCGGTCTTGTGGTGCTGGCCTTTGGTTCCCCCGGCGTCGCGCTCATATTGGCAGGCAGCATTCTGCTGTTCGCGCTGGGCCTGATCGGGTTTACGGCATTCCGGGTCTATAACCCGCTGCTGATGGAAATCCGGGATCGCTGGAACCTTCTGACCGGACTTAGCGGGCGTAATCGCCGCCTTGCTTTTTTCGAGCAGTTTTCGGCGGTCGATACGCGCTTTTCGGGTACGGGAGGGGACGGCCGGGCGTCTGCCGCGCTGGTGCTGGGCTGGGCCAATTACCGTAGCCTGCTGGTCGACAGCGAGGGCGATGGGTTCGTAACGTCGATCCGTGCCGCCGAGGCCTTCGATCGTCTGGATGAACCGGCACGGGCGCTGGAATGGTGGGCGAACATTCTGGTAGCCGTGGGTCTGGTGATTACCTTTCTGGGTATCGTGGCGGCCCTGTCCGAAGCGACGTCGGCCATGGCGTCCGGAGGTGGCGGCGCGCAGATGCAAAACGCGCTGATGGGGCTTCTGGCCATTGCGGCGACGAAGTTCTGGACCTCGATTTCAGGCGTCCTGTGTTCGATCATCCTGCGTATCGTCGCCCGCTTCTGGCGTAAGGCGATCGAAAGCGCCGAGGCTGGCCTGTTTGTGACCTTAGATAGCTGTGTCGGCTTCATGCCGCCGGAAAAGGTGTCGCTTGAGCAGCTCAAGAGCCTGAAGCGTCTGGAAGACACGCTGAGCAAGGCGGGCTGATTATGCGTTTCAGACACCGTCGCGCAGATGAACTGGAAGAAGGCGAAAGCTATTACGTCTCCATGACCGACCTGATGGTCGGCGTGCTGTTCATCTTCATCATTATGCTGGCCTATTTCGCCCTGCACTTTCGGGACACGACCGCCGAATTGACCAGTGCCAAGGATGCCCAGACGACAGCGCTCCTCAAGGTGGCGACGGAGTTAAAAACCCGGAACGCCGATATTGCGGTCGATTACAAGAACAGCGTGGTGTGCATCAGGGACACGGACCTGCTTGAAAGCGGCGGGACCGGAGATCAGCGGTGTTTTGCCTATTCGGGGGCCGTGCCCAAGGACGCACAGAGCGAGGCGGCCAAAAAGGCGTCGGCGTCACAGGCTATGTTTGCCGTGGGGCTCAACAGCGACCTTAGGCAAGCCGAGGTGGACGCCAATGTGAGCCTCGGCGACGGCTCGACGACCTTTGACGCGGACCGCCTGTTCGTGCCGGGAACCGCAAACCTTACGGATGAGGGCCGCGCAACCGCTGATAAGCTGGCGCGCAGTCTGGCGGCACGTCTGCCGTGTCACGCCTATGGCGCGGAGGCGTCGGGCTGTACGGATACGGCAAAAATGCGGGGCGTGATCATTGTAGCGACGGCGAATATCAATGCCTTTACGCAGGAAGGTCGCGCCGCGCAGGCCCTGTCGCTTGAGCGCTCGGTGGTCTTCCATCAGACGCTGGTCGGCGTCGAGCCCGTACTTGGCAGGCTGCGTAATCAGCCTGAGGGCGGTGAGCCGCTGCTGAGGGTCGTCTCCATCGGTAATTCGTCTGTCGATGTGCCGGCGGAAGGGGCGGGTAAGTCTCTGGTTATCCAGTTCCAGATGGCGGATATGTAATCCGGATCAGGCATGAGAATGGTCGGAGGGGGCCTTTGAATCTTATACTTGTCTGTCGTTTTCAGCCCCTGCATTCAGGGCATGTCGATATACTGAAGGCGGCTGCCGATGCTGCCGCACGCCTTGTGGTCGTGGTTGTCGGGATGCAGCAACGGCGTGAAGCCCGTTATCCATTCACTATGGGAGAACAGGCGCGGGCAGTGGCGCAGGCGTTGGAAGGGCGTCCGGTCGACATTATAGAGGCCGGTGAATATGGCGACGATCCCGACCTGACGACCTGGCTTCAGCCTGTACTGGGGAGGGCACCCGACTGGTGCTGGGGCGTGATTGAGGACGACTTCAATCCGGAGGCTCTGGGGCTGAGGGTGTGGTCCGTGTCTGACACACGCGCAGTAACCGACGGATTGCGAGATGCGGGTTATGAGGGGCGTTTATCCGATGACGCCATTGCGGAGCCGCTTTTCGACGGCCTGCGTCAGCTTGCGCAATGGGATGATCTGCGGGCGGAACATCGGATGCTTCGCAAGTACGCACAGTCGTGGGCCGCCGCGCCCTATCCGGTCAATCTGGTGACCGCGGACAGCGTGATTTACCGAGATGGAACCATCCTGCTTATCCAGCGTGCCCATATTCCGGGTAAGGATCTGTGGGCCCTGCCCGGTGGCTTTGTCGAAACGGATGAGACGCTGATGGCGGCGTCGTTGCGCGAAGTGGCCGAAGAAACGGGTCTGCACCTCAATGCGGCAGCCCTGAAAGATCGTTTCAGGGGGGCGCGGATTTTTGACCGTCCGCATCGGTGTTCGCGTGGCCGCACTGTGACGCACGGGTTTATCTACGACCTCAGCGGCCTTGATCTGCCACCGGCGCAGGCAGGCGATGACGCCGCAGCGACGCGCTGGGTATCGGTAGAGGCGCTTGAATCGCTGCGTGAAGTCTTCTTTCAGGATCACTATCATATTGCGGATGAACTGCTGCGCGCCGCGCATCTGAGTTAAATCGATTGCGCTGCTTTCGCGGGGTGTTTGACCTCGCGAGGATGTGGCTGCTATGTCTGAGCGTATTCGTTTTATTTTGCCCCTTTTAGATAGTCATAATACGCGCGAGCCCGACTGAGGCGCGGTGTGGAAAGTCATAAATCATGTCATCAGATGCGTTGAAAACCGGACTGGAGGCCAAGCAGGCCGAACTGAAATCCTGGCTGTTCGATGCGGCCCTGCCGATCTGGCGCGATAAGGGGCTTGATCAGGCCAAGGGCGGCGTATTTGAGACCCTGTCGCTTGACGGTGCACCTGCCGATGTGAACCGCCGCACACGCGTTGCGGCCCGTCAGGTCTATTCCTACGCTCTGGCCAAACAGATGGGTTATGCGAGCGAAGTCGACCCGGTCATCGATGCCGGTCTCAACTGGCTCAGCGGTCCTGCTGCCGCCCCGGGAGGTCTTGTCTATGCCGTACTGACGCCGCAGGGCGAGGTGGTGAAGGCCGAATTCGATTTTTACGATCATGCGTTTGCGCTGCTGGCCTATGCCTCGGCCTTCAAGGTGCGCCCACACGACAAAAGCCTCGAAGACAAGGCCATCGCCATTCGCGACACTCTGACGACGATCTATAAGCACCCGGTGCGCGGTTTCGAGGAATCCAGCCCCCGTACCCTGCCGCTAAAGACCAATCCGCACATGCATATGTTCGAGGCATCTCTCGCCTGGATCGAGGCGGGCGGCGACAACGTGTGGAAGGATATCGCGGGTGAGATCGCGGCCCTGTGCCTTGACAAGTTTCTGCATCCCGAAAACGGCTCCTTGCGTGAATATTTCGATGGCGACTGGAACCCGCTGGACGGCGAGATGGGCCGCATCATCGAACCGGGTCATCAGTTCGAGTGGGCGTGGCTTCTGGTGCGCTGGGCGGCGATCAGCGGCGATGATAAGTTCATCGTCCCGGCCAAGCGTCTGGTCGAGATCGCCGAGGACTTCGGCACGGACCATACGCGCAACGCCACCATATTCGAGCTGTGGGACGATTTTTCGGTGAAGGACAACAAGGCGCGCCTGTGGGCTCAGACCGAGCGCATGAAGGCTTACGTCGCCCTGCAGTCCATCGCGACGACGCCTGAGGAAAAGGCGGACTATGTCGAAAAACTGATCAGCGCGGCGGCGGGGCTTCAGCTCTATTTCGACGTGCCGATGACCGGCCTTTACCGCGATAAGATGAATCCGGACGGTAGCTTTGTCGAAGAACCGGCCCCGGCATCGACCCTCTATCACATCATCTGCGCCATCGACGAAACCTTCCGCGTCAAAATGTAAGAGGGCCTTGTGTTCAAAAAGGCTTGAGCCTGCGGGTCATTCGGATAAAAGTCCGCCGCATCGATTTGGTGTATAGGCGACGCGTGAGGTTAAGACATGGCCGATGATACTTTGTCCGGTACTGACGTGCCGCTCATCCTCCTGACGGTTGTAGCTCTGAAGGCCGGGGCGCGCATCATGGAGATTTATGGGGCCGGGTTCACGGTCGCCAGCAAGTCCGATGAATCCCCGGTAACCGAAGCCGATGCGGCAGCCGAAGCGGTGATCATCGAAGAGCTGGCGCAACTGGCCCGTCCGATTCCAGTGGTGGCCGAAGAATCCGTATCGGCGGGTCATATTCCGGAAACCGGAGAGGCCTTTTTTCTGGTCGATCCGTTGGACGGTACGCGTGAATTCATTTCACGCAATGGCGAGTTCACGGTCAACATTGCCTATATCGAAAAGGGCGAGCCGGTGGCGGGCGTGGTCTATGCGCCGGCTCTGGGTGAGATTTTCTGGGGGGCACGCGGTAAGGGGGCGTTCAAGGCCCCGGTGCGTCATGGTGTGATCGGGGCGCAGACGCCGATTGCCGTGCGTACCGCGCCTGAGGACGGCCTGACCGCTATCGGCAGCCGCTCACACGGCAGCCCGGAGACGGAAGACTGGCTGAAAGCCTATGACGTCCGCGATTTCGTCGCGGCGGGATCGTCTCTGAAATTCTGCCGCGTGGCCGAAGGCGTGGCCGACCTCTATCCTCGTCACGGGCGGACGATGGAGTGGGATACCGCCGCCGGTGACGCCATTCTGCGCGCAGCGGGGGGGGCGGTGACCACTTTCGACGGTCAGCCTCTGACCTATGGCAAGCGTACGCCTGAGGGTGCGCCGGATTTTGCCAATCCGTACTTTGTCGCGTCCGGTGATCCGGCGCTTAAAAAACATTAGCCCGCCGAAAAAGATTAGCTTGGCTGAATCGTTCTGACAGGCTTTTACGTTTGTTCGTGTTCGCCTTCCCTCGTAAAACCCGCCTCATAACAAGCGGGCATGTGTCCGTGACAACAGTGTGTGGCAAGGCATGTCGATCAATCCGGAAAGATTAACCCACCTTCGGCGTCTGGAGGCGGAGTCTATCCATATCATGCGCGAAGTGGCGGCGGAGTTCAAAAACCCCGTCATGCTCTATTCGATCGGCAAGGATTCGTCGGTCATGCTGCATCTGGCGATGAAGGCCTTCTATCCGTCGAAGCCGCCGTTTCCGCTGATGCACATCGATACGACGTGGAAATTCCGCGAGATGATTAAATTTCGCGACGACACGGTGGCGCGGCTGGGCCTCAACCTGATCAAGCACACCAATCCCGATGGGGTTCGTGACAACATCAACCCGTTCGATCACGGCAGTTCGGTCTACACCAATGTCATGAAGACCGATGCCCTGAAGCAGGCCCTGACGGCGCACGGCTTCGATGCGGCCTTCGGTGGCGCGCGCCGCGACGAGGAGAAATCCCGCGCCAAGGAGCGTATCTTCTCCTTCCGCACCCAGAACCACGGCTGGGACCCGAAGAACCAGCGCCCGGAACTGTGGAACCTCTATAATGCCCGTATTAAACCGGGCGAGTCGATCCGCGTCTTCCCGCTGTCCAACTGGACCGAGCTGGATATCTGGCAATATATCCTCGTCGAAAACATCCCCATCGTGCCGCTGTATTTCTCGGCACCGCGTCCGGTCGTCAGGCGTGGCGGTCAGTGGATCATGGTCGATGACGAACGCCTGCCGCTTAACGGCGAAACGCCGGAGGTGCGCAATGTCCGCTTCCGCACGCTGGGCTGCTATCCGCTGACGGCGGCCATTGAGTCCGAAGCGACGACGCTCGAGGAAATCGTCGCCGAAATGCTGGTGGCGCGGACCTCGGAACGGTCAGGCCGCCTGATCGACCACGACGAAGCCGGGTCGATGGAAAAGAAGAAGCGCGAGGGCTATTTCTGATGAACGCTCTGGAAAAAATCGATACCTCGGCCTTCACCGAATATCTGGCGACGCACGAAAAGAAGAGCCTGCTGCGCTTTCTGACCTGCGGCAGCGTCGACGACGGCAAATCGACCCTGATCGGACGCCTGCTGTACGACACTAAACTGATCTTCGAAGACCAGCTGGCGGGCCTTGAAAAGGACTCCAAGCGCTTCGGCACGGTGGGTGAAGAGATCGATCTGGCCCTGCTGGTCGACGGGCTTCAGGCCGAGCGCGAACAGGGCATTACGATCGATGTCGCCTATCGCTTCTTCACCACCGAAAAGCGCAAATTCATCGTCGCCGACACGCCGGGTCACGAGCAATATACACGCAACATGGCCACGGGGGCGTCAAATTCCGACCTTGCCGTTATCCTGATCGATGCGCGCAAGGGGATTCTGACCCAGACGCGCCGTCACTCCTTCATCGTCTCTCTGCTGGGTATCAAGCACGTTGTTCTGGCGGTCAACAAGATCGACCTGATGGACTATTCGCAAGAGGTCTATGAGCAGATCACCGCCGATTACCGCGCCTTCGCCGCCGATTTCGGCTTCGAGACTCTGGTGTCCATCCCGCTGTCGGCGCGCTTTGGCGACAATGTGCTGGATCGTAGTGAAAAGCTCGGCTGGTACGAAGGACCGACTCTGGTCGAACACCTCGAAACCGTGCAGATCGACCGGGACGAGACACAAAAGCCCTTCCGACTGCCGGTGCAATGGGTCAATCGTCCGGACCTGAACTTCCGCGGCTTCTCCGGTACGATCGCATCAGGCACCGTGCGTCCGGGGGATGAGGTGGTCGTTGCGGCTTCGGGCAAGACTTCGCGCGTTAAATCCATCGTCACCTGGGACGGCGAATTGCCGGTTGCCGGGGCGGACGAGGCGGTCACGCTGACGCTTGAGGACGAGATCGATATTTCGCGCGGCGACATCATCGTCGGAGCCGAAGCGCGTCCGGAGGTCTGCGAGCAGTTTCAGGCCAGCCTGATCTGGATGAACGAAGACGAACTGCTGCCCGGCCGCCCCTATCTGTTGAAGATCGGTGCACGGACGGTGTCGGCGACCATTACCGATATCCGCCATAAGACGGATGTGAACTCCTTTGAAAAGCTGGCGGCGAAGACGCTTAAGCTCAACGAAGTCGCCACGGTGAATATCGCTACGCAGTCGCCGATCGCCTTTGATCCGTATTCGGATAATAAGGTCACGGGTGCCTTTATCCTGATCGATCGGATATCGAATCTGACTCTGGGCGCAGGTATGGTCGACCACGCCTTGCGTCGCGCCAGCAACGTCCACTGGCAGGCGCTGGAGGTCTCGAAAGACGCCCGCGCAGGCATCAAGCGTCAGAAGCCGGCGGTCCTGTGGTTCACCGGCCTGTCGGGCGCGGGGAAATCGACCATCGCCAATCTGGTCGAAAAGAAGCTGCTCAGCCTTGGTTATCACACGACCCTGCTCGATGGCGACAATGTCCGTCACGGATTGAACAAGGACCTTGGCTTTACCGACGCCGACCGTGTGGAGAACATCCGCCGCGTGGCCGAAGTCTCGAAGCTGATGACCGAAGCCGGGCTGATTACGCTGGTTTCCTTCATCTCGCCGTTCCGTGCCGAGCGCCGTATGGCGCGTGAGCTTCTGGGCGAGGGCGAATTTGTCGAAATCCACGTGGCGACCCCGCTGGAAATCGCTGAGGCCCGTGACGTTAAGGGGCTCTACAAAAAGGCCCGTGCCGGTCAGATTCCGAACTTCACGGGCATAGACAGCCCGTATGAGGCCCCGGAAAACCCGGAAATCGTCGTCGCGAAAAACGGCGAGGCCCCGGAAGCCGAAGCCGAACGCATCTTCCAGTGGCTGTTCGACAATGGCTATCTGCCGCTGGAGCCCACCTACAGCATCTGATGGTGCCTGCCGCCTGCCTGCATCTCACGGGCGGGCGGCTTGCAATTCCATACAAAGGCCCCACTTCTGAGCTTCAAGCAAGCCGGGTTGAAGTGTCATGCGTAATGCACTAGAGCGATATGCCAAAAAGTGTGAGCGGTTTTTGGCAAAAATATCGCGACGACTCAAAATTGGTGCGGAATGACGATTTTATCTAAAATCATTCAGCGCCAGCCCACTGCACGGGAGTAAAGCCATGTCCGAATTGCGAGCCAATAGCGTCGTCGAACTGAAATCCGCGAAGTTCGGCAATCATCTGCCGATCTCGGTGATCGCTGGTCCCTGCCAGCTGGAAAGCCGCGAGCACGCGCTGGAAGTGGCGGCGGCGCTGAAGGAAATTTCCGAGCGTCTCGGCTTTGGCGTCATCTTCAAAACCTCGTTCGACAAGGCCAACCGCACCTCGGCCAAGGCGGCGCGCGGTATCGGCCTCAAAGAAGCTCTGCCGATCTTTGCGGAAATCCGCGAAAGTCTGGGCCTTGCCGTGCTGACCGACGTGCACGAATCCCAACAGTGCGCTCCGGTGGCCGAAGCCGTCGACGTGCTGCAAATTCCGGCCTTCCTCTGCCGCCAGACGGACCTGCTTCTGGCCGCTGCCGCGACCGGTCGCGCCATCAATGTCAAAAAGGGGCAGTTCCTCGCGCCCTGGGACATGAAGAACGTCCTCGATAAGCTGGTGCTGGGCGGTAATCCGAATGTGCTGCTGTGCGACCGTGGCACCAGCTTCGGCTACAATACGCTCGTGTCCGACTTCCGTGGCCTGCCGATCATGGCCTCCACCGGCGCGCCGGTGATCTTCGACGCCACCCACTCGGTGCAGCAGCCCGGTGGTCTGGGCGGTTCGTCGGGCGGGCAGCGCGAATTCGTGCCCGTACTGGCGCGCGCGGCCGTGGCGGTCGGTGTCGCCGGTCTGTTCATTGAAACCCATCCGGACCCGGACAATGCGCCTTCCGATGGCCCGAACATGGTGCCGCTGGCCTCGTTCGAAGGTCTGATGCGCGATCTGATGGCCATCGATCAGGTGGCCAAGGCCATCACCCTGCGCGAAGCCGCCGAGTAGGATGAAGCCGGTCATCCTCATCCCGGCGCGCATGGCCTCGACCCGCCTGCCGAATAAGCCGCTGGCCGATCTGAACGGCGAACCGATGATCGTGGCGGTGTGGCGTCGCGCCATGGAGGCCGACCTTGCGCCGGTCTGGGTGGCCACCGATACGCCCGAAATCGCCGACGCCATTCGCGCCGTCGGCGGCAATGCCGTCATGACGAAGCCTGACCATCCGTCGGGTTCGGACCGGATCTATGAGGCCATCACGTCAATCGATCCGGACCGGCAATACGATATCCTGCTGAATGTGCAGGGCGACCTGCCGACCGTGGCCCCGAAAACCATCCGCGCGGTGTTTGAGCCGCTCAGGGATGCCGAGGTCGATATCGCCACGCCGGTGGCCGAAATCCATACGGATGAAGAGCGTAACGCTTCGTCCGTGGTCAAGATGATCGGCACCCCTATCGCGCCGGGGCGTTTCCGCGCGCTCTATTTCACCCGCGCCACCGCACCGTGGGGCGAGGGGCCGCTCTATCACCACATCGGTCTTTACGGCTGGCGCCGTTCGGCGCTGGAGCGTTTCGTTCGCTTAAGCCCATCGCCGCTGGAGCTGCGTGAAAAGCTTGAGCAACTGCGAGCGCTGGAACACGGCATGCGCATCGACGCGGTCGAAGTGTCGGAAGTGCCGCTGGGCGTCGATACGCTGGCCGATCTGGAAGAGGCGCGTCGCCGCCTCGCCGCAAAGTAAGAGAGACGTATGGCACTGGAAACCGCCCTTGACGCCACTTCCGCGCTTCAGGCCGCCCAGCAGACGGTCGAAATCGAGACGGCGGGCCTGACGGCGCTGCGTGAGGCGCTGGACGGCGAACTGGGGCAGCGTTTCGAAGCCGCCATCGACACCATTCAGACCGCTCAGAGCCGGGGCGGGCGCATCATCGTCACCGGTATGGGCAAGTCGGGCCACATCGGGCGCAAAATCGCCGCCTCACTGGCCTCGACCGGAGCGCTGTCGCATTTTGTCCACCCTGCCGAAGCCAGTCACGGGGATCTGGGTATGGTCGGGCCGGATGATGTGGTGCTGGCCCTGTCCTGGTCGGGCGAGGCCCCCGAACTGGCCGACATTATCGCCTATACGCGCCGCTTCGACGTGCCGATGATTGCGATTACGGCGGGGCCGAAAAGCGCACTGGGTTCGGCGGCGGATATCGCTCTGGTGCTGCCGAAAATGGCCGAAGCCTGTCCCAATGGCCTCGCGCCCACCACCTCGACCACCATGCAACTGGCCATGGGGGACTGCATCACGGTGGCGCTGTTGTCGCTCAAACGCTTCACGGCGCAGGACTTCCGGCAGTTCCATCCGGGCGGCAAGCTGGGGGCGCGGCTTCTCAAGGTACGCGACGTCATGCACGGCGGTGACGCCATGCCGCTGGTGTCGGAGCAGACGCCGCTGTCGCAGGCTATCGTCGAAATATCGTCCAAGCGTTACGGCATGACCGGTGTTCAGGGGGCGGATGGCGCTCTGGTGGGGATCGTCACCGATGGTGACCTGCGCCGCGCCTTCAGTGAAGGTTTCACCGACCGTCCGGTGTCGGAAATCATGACGCGTTCACCGCGCGTGACGACGCCCGATACGCTGGCCTCGCAGCTTCTGGCCGAAATGAACGCCCGCAATATCACCGGCGTTTTCGCGGTCAATGAAGGCCGCCCCGTGGGCGTGGTGCACCTGCACGAAATCCTGCGCGCCGGCGTGGCCTGATCCATCCGGCTTGCCCCTCCCATAAAGAGGTGACCGGTGTGCGACAGAGGCACAGCCGGGGCAGAATATTGCCTGAAACACTTGCGGATAAAGGCATGGGCGTTTAAACCATAAGGGTCAAATTTGATCCAATTCAAATTCCATTGTTTTTTTTATATTTTTTATAAGGCTGTTGAATATGAAGAAAATTCGCAAGGCCGTGATACCCGTGGCGGGGCTGGGTACACGTGTGTTGCCGGGGACCAAGGTGGTGCCTAAAGAGCTCCTTAATGTCGTGGATCGCCCGATTCTGGCCTATGTGG
>JASGGL010000098.1:0-11044 GCA_047605065.1 Asticcacaulis sp. | reverse complement strand
CCCGCCTTAGTGTCGCGCGTCCGCTGCACGTCATCGAAGGCCCGCTGATGGCCGGGATGAACGTCGTCGGCGACCTGTTCGGGGCGGGCAAGATGTTCCTGCCGCAGGTGGTCAAATCCGCCCGCGTCATGAAGCAGTCGGTGGCTTATCTCATGCCCTTCATGGAGGCGGAAAAAGACGGCGGGGAGCATCAGTCGGCGGGCAAAATTCTGATGGCCACGGTCAAGGGCGACGTCCACGACATCGGCAAGAATATCGTCGGCGTGGTCCTGCAATGTAACAATTACGAGGTGATCGACCTCGGCGTCATGGTGCCTGCCGATCGCATCCTTGAAGAGGCGAAAAAGCATAAGGTCGACATGATCGGCCTGAGCGGCCTGATCACGCCGTCGCTGGACGAGATGGTCTTCGTGGCGCGCGAAATGCAGCGTCAGGGCTTCGACATCCCGCTGCTGATCGGCGGGGCGACGACCTCAAAGACCCATACGGCGGTGAAGATCGAGCCCGGCTATCAGGCGGGTCAGACCGTCTATGTGCTCGATGCTTCGCGCGCCGTGGGCGTGGTGTCGCAACTGCTCAGCGAGACGGACAGGCCGCAATTCATCGCCGATACCCGCGCCGACTATGAGAAGGTGCGCGTCGCCTATGGCAAGGGCGACTCAAAGCCGCGCTCAAACCTCGAAGAGGCGCGTGAAAAGAAGTTCGTCATCGACTTTGCCGCCGAAGCGCCGGTCGCGCCGTCCTTCCTGGGTACGAAGACCTTTTCGCCCTACGATCTGCACGATCTGGCCGACCACATCGACTGGACGCCCTTCTTTGCAACGTGGGAACTGGCCGGGCGCTTCCCGGACATCCTTGAAGACGAGATTGTCGGTGAGGCGGTGACGGCCCTCTATGCCGATGCGCAGGCCATGCTGAAGCGCATCCTCGAGGAGAAGTGGTTCGAAGCGCGCGGCGTGGTCGGTTTCTGGCCCGCCAATGCCACCGAAGACGACGATATCGAAGTTTATGCCGACGAGACACGCGCAAAGGTCATCGCCCGGTTCCACACCCTGCGTCAGCAGATGAAGAAGACCCGCGAGGGGCAGTCGAACACGGCCCTGTCGGACTTTGTGGCCCCGAAAGGTACGCCCGACTGGATCGGCGGCTTCGCCGTCACCGCCGGACACGGGGAAACGGAGATCGCCGCAAGGTTCAAGGCAGCGGGCGACGACTATAACGCCATCCTGTCGACCGCTCTGGCCGACCGTCTGGCCGAAGCCTTTGCCGAAGCGCTGCACAAGAAGGTGCGGCGTGAACTGTGGGGCTATGCCGCCGATGAAGACCTCGATGTGCAGGGCCTGATTGCCGAACAGTATAAGGGCATCCGCCCCGCGCCGGGCTATCCGGCCCAGCCCGACCATACCGAAAAATGGACCCTGTTCGACCTTCTGGACGCGCGGGCGCAAACGGGCATGGAACTGACCGAAAGCCTCGCCATGACGCCTCCGGCCTCGGTGTCCGGTCTCTATTTCGCGCATCCGAAGTCGCACTATTTCGGCGTCGGCAAGATCGAAAAAGATCAGGTGGAGTCTTACGCCCGCCGCAAGGGCTGGACCGTCGACGAAGCCGAACGGTGGCTGTCGCCGATCCTGAATTACGTACCTTGATTTCTCCTCCCTGTGCCGCAGGCATGGGGAGGTGGCAGGCTGCGAAGCAGACTGACGGAGGGGGATGACTCCGTCGTGGTTTCTGGCGCATACTCTACAGAATCGTGCGCATTACGAATGCCTGCGCCGTCCCCCTCCGTCTGCTCGCTATGCTCGCATCCACCTCCCCATGCCTGCGGCACAGGGAGGAGGGGCTTGCCAATCCCGCCAAACGCGCGCTAGATCGTATACGATTTAAGTGATGGAGCCGATGCATGCTGTCCAGACGAGCGGTTTTGAGCGGGGTTGCGGCCTCAGGCATGGTGATGGCATCGGGTGCAACATCCGGTGCGGGCGCGCAGACCCTGCCCAACCTTGCCGCAGCGGCAAAGCCCATTACGGCCACCGAGCGTCAGGCGCGCCTTGAAAAGGTGCAGGCCCTCATGCAGCGTCAGAAGATCGCCGGGCTGCTGATCGAAGGCGGCACGTCGCTGACCTACTTCACCGGCCTGCGCTGGGGGCGGTCTGAGCGTGTCACCGCCGCCCTGATCCCGGCAAAGGGCAGGGTCGTCATCGTCACCCCCTATTTCGAGGAACCGCGTACCCGCGAAACCATCGAGGTCGAGGCCGAGGTGCGCACCTGGCACGAGGATCAAAGCCCCTATGCCCTGATCGCCGGGGCGTTAAAGGATCGGGGACTGGCGACGGGTAAACTGGCCGTCGAAGGCACGACCCGCTACTTCATCATCGACGGACTGAAAAAGCTGGGCCGCTTCGATGTGGTGTCCGGCGACGGGCTGGTCGATGCCTGCCGTCGCCTCAAATCTCCGGCCGAACTGGCCCTGATGCAGGTGGCCAACGACATCACGCTCAGCGCGCTGAAGCACGTCCATGCCCATATCAAGCCCGGCATGTCGTCGCGCGATATCGCCACCCTGATGAACGACGCCACCCGTGCCATGGGGGCGGCGCCTGAGTTCGCTCTGACGCTGGTCAACGAGGCCAGCGCCTATCCGCACGGCACCAAAACGCCGCAGACCGTGCGCGAAGGCTCGGTCATTCTGATGGATTGCGGGGCCTCGGTGCTCGACTACGAATCCGACATCACCCGGACGTGGGTGTTCGGTGAGCCTACTCCGAAGCAGCGCAAGGTGTGGGAGACGGTGCGCAAGGGGCAGGATATCGTGCTCGAAGCCGCCAGACCCGGCGTACCGGTGGCCAGGCTCGATGCCGCCGTGCGCGCCTTTTACGACAAGGAGGGCTGGGGGCCGGGTTTCGCCCTGCCGGGGCTGTCGCACCGCGCCGGCCACGGCATCGGTATGGACGGGCACGAATCGCCCTATCTGGTCGGCAGCGATTCGACGCCGCTGGAACCCGGCATGTGTTTCTCGGACGAGCCGGGCATCTATATCCCCGGCGAATTCGGCGTGCGGCTTGAGGATTGCTGGTATATGACCGCCAGCGGGCCGAAGCTGTTCTCGCCGCTGGCCCGCTCACTGGAAGACCCGATTTGACTATAGACGCCGAAACCCGCAAGCAAAACTCGATCCGGCTATTGAAGGCGAAGGGCCTGCCGGTCCTCGAAAGCCTGCCCGAGATCGAAGAGGCGGCGGAGGTGACGATCCGCTCCGGTGAGGAGATCGTCCGTCGCATCCTGTGTCTGACGGCGGTGGCGCAGGCGGCGTTTCTGGGGCAGGCGGGTCCGGTCCTGCCCTTTGTCGGGCGGTGGAAACTCGATACTCACCTGACGCCGCAGGAACGCGAATGTCTGCAAGGTGATGCGGTATCGCCAGCCGACGCCATCCGCTTCTCGTGGCGCATCGAAGCCATTGTTCCGCTGATGTGGGCGATCGGCCTGATCGATGAGCTGTGGTTCCCGACCGAAGACGTCAATGCGCAGGAAATCCTCGACTACTGGCAGGGCTTTGCGCACGACGATCTGAGCCGGATCGGCCACCGCGATGCCGACGACATTCTCGATCAGGCCGACCTGATCTACCGTATCCACTGGGCGGTGCGCGAAGGGGCCGAGGGGCCGTTGCCGGGTGTGGTGCAGGAACGCCACCACGCGCTCAACTGGCTGATCGGCTATGAGGGCGACGACTGGGACGACGTCCAGACCGATACTTAAAAGGTTTTGATCGCAATGATCGTGGCCACCACCGCTGTGGCCTGAGCCGCCATGAGCCACACGAACTTGCGCCCGAAACTGCGCTTGGAACTCTTGTGCCGGAACATCCGCGTGGCCAGCAGGGCAGCGGGCCAGCCTCCCAGCGCGCACATAAGCAACAGCCGGTCTTCCGGCACACGCCGTTCCCGGCGGATGGCGCGGCGTTTATCGGCGGCCCATAGCTGAAACGTGACGAGATTGATCAGGGCCAGATAGGCGAGGGCGAGCAGCCAGAGGGTCATCGTCGCACAATGCCCCGGCACGGATAACAAAGGTTTAAGCCCTATTCCCCGTCCTTCTTGCCCCAGCCCAGCTTGCCCATCAGGCCTGAGGCCCAGTTGCCCTTTTCCTTCTTGTTGTCATCTGTGCGACCTGTCGTGCGCGATGAACCGATGGCGGCGTCGGGGTCTTCGGGAGCGAGGGTGGCGCTGGTCTTTTGCGGGGTCAGCACGTCGAGCGTCTGACGCTCGGTTGCGGGTTTGAGTGCCTCGGCGATCACCTTAGCCTCTTCCTCGGTCTGCATCTCCTTGAAGATGTTCGGATGACCGGACAGGGTCTTGGCCGCGCGCTCGCAATCGCCGGGCAGGGACCAGTTGACATAGGCACCCACGGCCTTGCCCTTGTCGGCCCCGGCCTGCGTATAGCGGCGGGCCTCGGCCCAGCCGTCGAAGCCCTGTTCGCGGGCGACTTCGGCGCTCTTACGACCGTCGGCGGTTTCACCTTTTTTCGACAGGGTCAGCGACGCCTCATAGGCGCGGAGATAGGACGCGCCGATCTTTTCCATTTCGGCGCTTAAGGGTTCGACATCGGCGATGCGTTCGGCCAGATCCATATGGCCGGACAGGGCACCGTGGCACCAGGCGACGCGACCGAAGTCGTCGGCGGGCGCATCGGCCAGCACCGGGGTGCGCACGACCTGATCCTTGATGCCGGTGACGTTGGTGGCGATGGGGCCGTCTTCGGTTTGGGCCGTGCTTTGCGCCATAACCGGATTGGCGATCAGCAGCGCCGCCGCGCTCACAGTCATGAAGGTTTTCATCGGCATCCAGATTGTCTTCAAAACGGGTATCCTTGTTCGTCCTGTCGTCGTGTACTTATAGGCCGGGGATTGGGGCAAAATCGCGTTTTACCGGTTTTTTAATCCGTATTCGCACAGCGGGGATAAAAAACCGCACCTTACCGAAACTTAAACTGCCGCCTGCCGCAATATAGTCTAGAGTAGCCGATAGGAAAAAGCCTGTCATGAGTTTCTGGAAAACCCTCGCCCATAAGGCGGCTCACGCCTTCGACCCGGCCGAATGCACCGATTGCCCGCAAAAGCAGCCGGGGCGTGACCCGGCCTTCGCCACCGCCGTTACCGCGCTGGGGGCGAAACTGGCCATGGCCGACGGTCTGGTGGACGAAAGCGAGGAGCAGGCCTTTTTCGACGTGTTCCAGCCTGAGCGCAGCGCCTATGACAATGTGCGCCGTCTTTACGATCTGGCGCGTCAGACCAGCCTCGGCTTCGAATCCTATGCGCGACGTCTGGCGCGGCGCTATGCCCAGTGCCCGCGCATCCTCGAAGACGTGCTGGAGGGCCTGTTCCACATCGCCGTGTCCGATGGCCGCCTGACCGATGGCGAGGAGACCTATCTGGAAACCGTCGCGCGCCTGTTCGAGATAGACGCTACGACCTATCGCCGGATTCGTTCGGGCTATGCGGCGCCCGATCCGGACGACCCCTATCATATACTCGGCATCCTTCCCGAAGCCGAAGATCACGAAATCCGTCTGGCGCGCAACCGGGCGCTGGGGGATGTGCACCCGGACCGCATCATGGCCCGCGGTCTGCCCGAAGAATATATCGACATGTTCACCCATAAGGCGGCGCGCATCAACGCCGCCTACGCCCAGATCGTGCGCGAACGCACCCTGTGAATAAACTGTCCCTATATGGGGCATAAGTGCATGACGCTGTTACTCAAAATCCCCTTAACGGCGATGAAATCGATGGCGTGGCTAACAAGTCATAAAAAAGTTAGGTTAACGCCGGTTAAGCCTGTTGACGCGCGCCTTAATCGTGCCAATCTGGTGTGGTGCAGTGCAGTTCAACCCATCCTGCATGGCATTCAGTGAGGTAAGAGTTACGCCATGAGCGATCTGAGGTCCATTTTCGGTAGTTTCACGCGCCCGCACCCCTGGGCGCAGGTGCGTCGGAGAAACGCTATGGCGAAACTGAAAGACATGATCCTGATGACCCTGCTGGGTCTGGTTTCGCTGGCCGGCATCGTGCTGGCGGTGATCTTCGCGGGTATTCTGGCGGCGGTGGTGGCCATCGGCGTGGCGCTTATGGCTCTGACGGCCTTCGTGACGCGCAAGCCCCTGCGCGTGAGCGTACGCGCCGAAAAGCCGCAACCGGCCAAGGACGGCGTGCTGGAAGCGCGCAAGAACGGTTCGACCTGGGAAGTCTACTAAGACTTCAGGTTAAACCTTGAAGGTTTCCGAACCCCGGCCTATCAAGCCGGGGTTTTTGTTTGCGGATTTACCGATGATTTCCCTCCCATCGCCTAATTTCAACGCGCGCAAGTTCACGCCGGACATGGTGGTTCTGCACTATACCGGCATGCAGACGGCAAAAGCGGCACTCGACCGCATGTGCGATCCGGCCGCCGAGGTCTCGGCCCATTACTGCGTCGACGAGGACGGGACGGTCTATCATCTGGTGGAGGAGGAGCGCCGCGCCTGGCATGCCGGGGTGTCGGTCTGGAAGGGCGAGCGCGATATCAACAGCGCCTCCATCGGCATCGAAATCGTCAATCCCGGCCATGAGTTCGGCTACCGCGACTTTCCGGCGGCGCAGATCGACGCGGTGACCGGCCTGCTGGATGGCATCCGCACGCGCTGGGATATTCCCGACCACCGCCTCCTCGGTCATTCCGATGTCGCCCCGGCACGCAAGGAGGACCCCGGTGAGCGCTTTCCGTGGCAGGTTCTGGCCGAAGCCGGGCATGGACTGTGGGTAGAGCCTGCGGTTCCCCCAGAGGGCGTGATGGGGCCGCCGCTCGACATCGGGGATGTCGGTCCGGGTGTGTTTGCGCTTCAGGGGGCGCTGGGCAAGCTGGGCTACGATATCCTGCCCGGTGGTCCGTATGATCAGGAAACCAGGGCCATCGTCACCGCCTTTCAGCGCCATTGGGTGCAAACGCGTGTGGACGGAAAGGCCGATGCCTTGACGCGGGTGCGCTTAATGGCGCTACTGCGACATATTACACTTATGGAGGGGTAAGATGAATAATACGGCTGTGTTTATCGCCTTGTTTGCCGTGGCCTGTGGCGTGTTCACCATGTTCATCTCCGTGTTTGCGGCGAACGCGGCGAAGAAAAAGAACGCGGACAAAAAGAGCGAAGAGTGATCATGACTTATCAGCGTTCGGACTATGTGTTTCTGCTGCTGTCGGGCCTGTGGGGCCTGATCGGCGTTATGCTGCTGGCGGCGGGAGCCCATGCCGATCCGCGTCTGGGCTCGGCAGGCATGATGCTGCTGTTTCATGCGGTAGCGGCCATCGCGCTGGTGCACTCGGCCTTCATGGGGCCGCGTATGCGCCTGAACGTCAGTCTGTGCCTGCTGGTCGGAGCGGGCGTGTTCGCCGCCGACATCTGTTCGCGCGTGATGCGCGGGCAGGGGCTTCTGCCCAA
The DNA here is from genome assembly GCA_047605065.1 of Asticcacaulis sp. GTDB lineage: Bacteria > Pseudomonadota > Alphaproteobacteria > Caulobacterales > Caulobacteraceae > Asticcacaulis. Next base: position 3,571 of record JASGGL010000098.1, on the reverse strand, counting down.
TCTGGCACCCACCGGTGGCGTACTGGTCATGCTGGGCTGGGCCGGAGTAGCCATTGCCGCCGCGCTGAAGCTCATCGAGAAGAAGGTGTGATCCTTTCCTCCTCCCTTGCTTTAGCGGGGGAGGTGGCAGGACGCGAAGCGGACTGACGGAGGGGGAACGGGGTTGTCTGGTGTTTTCGTCGAAGTGATCGCCTTTCTGTTTGAATTGCTTGCCAGCTTTGGTGCTGCGATCGGCGGTAAAAAGAGCAAAAGGAAGAAAAGATAGGGCTGTGACCTGACAGCGCCCGGAATGTGCCTTTCTGCGGTCGGGTAATCGCCGTCCTGCGCGGGCATAGGGGATGACTAAAAAACTTGCTTTCGCAGGTCGTTTCCCTCACAAGGCCCGTGGATCAGATGACCGGGCGACCGCGGGACTCCTTCGGGGGCCTGAGGAAAGTCCGGGCTTCACGGTAGCAGGGCGGCGGGTAACGCCCGCCAGGGGTGACCCTAGGGATAGCGCCACAGAAAACAGACCGCCCGGCGTCAGCCGGGTAAGGGTGAAACGGTGCGGTAAGAGCGCACCGCGCGACCGGCAACGGAAGCGGCACGGCAAGCCCCGCCTGAAGCAAAACCGAATAGGAACGGCGCGTCGGTTCTCCGACAGGGTGTTACCGCCCCAGCACGTTCGGGTTGGTTGCATGAGCGGCTGAGCGATCAGTCGCCAAGATGAATGGTCGCCAGAGGGCGCAAGCCCCGAACAGAACCCGGCTTACAGGTCATCTGATCCATATTTCCCCTGATGCTCAAAGGCTTGGCGTTAAATCCCATGCCCGCCTACCGGTTCGGTCACCACATGCTCGCCGAACCCGGCGATCAGCAGCATGGCCTTTTTGATGGTTTCGGCTACGGCGGGGATGTGCAGAGAGGCCTTATGGCTTTCGGCGGAATCCCAGACTTCGGTGATCCACAGCTTGTCGGCGTCTGTGGGGTCTTTGGCCACCACATAGCTCAGGCAGCCGGGCATGGCCCCGACGCTTTGCGTCATCAGAGCGATAAGGGCGTCGCGTTGACCCGGATGGGCGCTGAAACTTCCGATCAGTCCGTACATGTGAAGACTCCTTTTCACAGGATACTGCTTCAGCGATGCGTCACATCCTGTCAGCAGTGCGGTGTGGATAAGTGCGCCTTATGCACAGGCTTATCCCGTTGGCGGGGCGACGTTACGCCAGTGGTAAATTCATGAAATGTAAAGCTTTCGGCAAGCCTTTGTTAGGGTGTGCTGCCAAAGCGTTAACAGGTTCGCTATTCGTTCTATCCCCTTGGTCCGATTTGGGAATTTGTTTGTCGAAAGGCGGAAAGTGTCAGTCAGAGTCATTGCTTCCCACTTCATCCCATGTTAACCCTAATCCGGTTCGGCGGCGCGTCTTCGCGTCGGGGTTCCGGGCTATCATGGGTTTACAGGGAGCGGGCGACGGCCCGGGCGCGCAGGGGTGTTTCTCTCCACGCACGAGAAGCAGCTTGATGCCAAGCGGAGACTTCTGGTCCCGCAGGATTTCCGCGCGGCTGCCCTGATGCCGTTCGAGGGCGTGGAAAGCTTTGACGGCCTCTATGCCTTTGCTCTGAAATCGCTGGGCTGCATCGAATGCGGCGGCGGTGAATTTTTTAGCCATTACAAAAAGATAGTTGACGCTCAGCCCTATGGATCGCCCGCGCGACGCGCGCTTGAGGCGCGCATCTATGGCGGCATGGTGCGCCTGAGTTTCGATACGGCGGGCCGCGTGACCCTGCCGGATGCCCTGTGTGAGCCTTTCGGCCTCAAAGAGGGTGTGGTCCTGACCGGGCTTTATGACCGTTTCCAGATCTGGAGCCCGCAGACCTATGCCGCCCATGTGGCGCAGCAGGATGAGGGTCTGTCCGACGTGTTCGCGGAGTACGGCCTGTGAGTGAAGCGCCGCACATTTCCGTTCTGCTGAATGAGGTGGTCGCCGCTGTCGAGCCGGAGGCGGGCCGCCTTGTCGTGGATGGCACCTTCGGCGCCGGTGGCTATACGCGCGCCTTCCTTGAGCGTGGGGCGGAGGTCATCGCCTTTGACCGCGACGCCCGCGTCCTGCCTTTCGTCGAGGCCGTGCGCGCCGATTTCCCGGATCGCTTCCGCTTCGTCAACCGGCCCTTCTCCGAAATGAAGGACGGGCTGGACGAGCTGGGCGTGGTCAGCGTCGATGCCGTCGTGCTCGATATCGGCGTGTCGTCGATGCAGCTCGATCAGGCCGAGCGCGGTTTCTCCTTCATGCGTGACGGGCCGCTGGATATGCGCATGGCGGTCGATGGCGAAAGCGCCGCCGATGTCGTCAATAACTGGGCCGAGGTCGATATCGCCCATATTATCTGGCTTTATGGCGAGGAGCACAGATCGCGTGCCATTGCCGCTGCGATTGTGAAGCGCCGCAAGGAAGAGCCCTTTGCGCGCACGCTCGATCTGGCCGCCGTGGTCGAAAAGGCCGTGGGCGGACGTCGCGGCGACAAGGTGCATCCGGCGACCAAGACCTTTCAGGCCCTGCGCATCGCGGTGAATGACGAGCTGGGTGAGCTTGAGGCCGCGCTTGAATCCTCCGAAGATCTGCTGCGGCCCGAAGGCGTACTGGCGGTGGTGACCTTCCATTCGCTGGAAGACCGCATGGTCAAGTCCTTCCTCACCGAGCGCGGCGGGCGTCTGCCGTCCGGATCGCGCTATGCGCCGCGCCTCGATAACGGGCCTGCGCCGACCTATCGCCTCGATTCGACCAAGGCCGTCGCCCCGTCCGAAACCGAACTGAGCGTCAATCCCCGCGCGCGTTCGGCCAAGCTGCGGGCCGCGCGCCGCACCGTCAATCCACCCTTCGCCGCCTCTGGTAAAGCGTCCTCTTCACGGAGAAGCGTCCGATGAAAGCCCTGATGAGCCTGTTCGAGCGCCGTGTGCGCGGTGTGCGTCTGATCGAAGCGATCGGCCTGTCTCTGGCGCTGGTCATGATCTTCGGGGTCTGTCTGTCCAAGGTGAAGGAGGGGCAGGAAGTGGCCCGCCTCAACAGCGTCAACACCCAGATCGCCGAGGAAGAGGCGGCCATCAAGGCGCTCAAGGTCAAGGTGGCCAGTCTGGAGCGTCCAGCGCGTATCGAAGCGCTGGCGCGGCAGTATCTGGGCATGGAGCCTCTGACGCCCGGCCGCGAGGCGGGGCTCGACAATCTGGTGGAAATTTCGCGTTCGGTCGCCCGTCCTGAGGTGCACGCAACGCCCGCTCCGGCGGTGACGCCCGTGCCCGAAGAGGCCAGCGCCCCGGTCGCTGCGCCCGCGGCCCCGGCACCTGCTCCGGCGGAGGCCGCGCGATGAGGGGTTTGACGGATATCTTTAAAGCCCCCTCGCCCCTGCGGGGAGAGGGTTGGGGTGAGGGGGTGAAATACCTTGCCTGTGCTTCCCCCTCACCCGGCGCTCTGCGCCACCCTCTCCCCGCAGGGGCGAGGGGAGGCGTATCTGAGGTCACGCGATGAGATACGGACACCGCCTTTCGTTTATCGACTCGACCGCCTCCGGCTTTCAGTGGGTGGCCGACAGAATGTGG
>JASGGL010000097.1:0-11131 GCA_047605065.1 Asticcacaulis sp. | reverse complement strand
CTACAGGGAGGAAACGCCCAGGAAGGGCATCGACGTAAAAACGTCGAACAAGTTGTTTATAGTTTGCGATGCAAAAATCCACAAGCTCTATTGTCGATTTGTATGATCACGTATCGTTACAAATGATCCGTGTCGGGCGTATGAGGCGTGAATAAGGCCTTGTTGCAATTAGGAAACGGAGGCGCGGCCTATCGTTTCGTTATTCTCATCATCCTGTTGCGCTGCGTCATCTTCGCCCGCGTCATCTTCACCGGTCTTGCCGTCATAGATGGGGCGGGTGCGCGTGGGGTAGGGGTGCTCTTCCAGAAGTTCGCGCATACGCCTCAGGCCGTGCGAGGCCTGCGACTGCGACTGACGCCAGGCCAGAAGCACGATGGCCCCCAGACTGGCTATGGCCAGCGGCAGGGCTCCGAACAGCCACGCACCCGCCGCCAGCGAGAAGTAATAGCCGCGTACGCCCTGCGAAAAGTTGGACATGGCCGGTTCGAAAATATCGCTGACGGCCTCGGTGAAGGCCTGTGCGGTCTTGCTGTCGATATTTTCCGGGATCGCCCCCATGGCGGCGACGGCGTAGTTGGTCTGACGCAGGGCCCAGATGAAGTTGAGCAGCCCGCGCGCCAGACAGATGATCACCACCGCCAGCTTGATCAGCAGGAGCGACGAGGACGAGGTGTCTATGCCCAGCGCGTGCACGCTTTTGTACGAAAGGTCGCCGGTGAAGATGGCGCCCGCCACCGCCGCGATGAGGATCAGGTTGGCCGAGGCGAAGAAGCTCATCGAATTGACGCCGTGACCGATCAGGTTCGAATCGTAGAGCTTGAAGGAGCGGATGACCATTTCCTTCATCCATGCGCGGCGCACGATGGTCAGGTCCTTGAAGATCACGCCGGACTTGCGCGACAGGCGCTTCAGCACCGGTTCATAGCCCAGCCAGCAGAAGAGAAAGACCAGCAGGGCGGCGAAATCCTGCCAGCTGCCGAACAGCCTGATCATCACTTCCATAGTGGCCTTACCCCTGTTGTGCGCCGGTATTCCGACTTTGGTCGCAATCTGTCGTCTGAGGATTCGCCTGACAAGCCGCAAATGCTATGCAGGTAACAAATTGTAGCAAAGTGAGAAAGGAAATATGAAGACTTCGCTTGTGCGAAAGAGCCTCAGCGCTTATGACATCGCCCACTTAACATCAATGCCATCAGCTAAATATAAAGTCTTATCATGAACCTCGACAAGATTTCCGTCGGCCCGAACGCACCCTGGGACATTCACGCCGTCATCGAAATTCCCGCTGGCGGCATGCCGGTCAAGTACGAACTGGACAAGGATTCCGGCGCGCTGTTCGTCGACCGTTTCCTGTACACCTCGATGTATTATCCCGGTAACTACGGTTTCATCCCGCACACGCTCGCCGATGACGGCGACCCTTGCGATGTGCTGGTGGTCGGTCCTGTGCCGGTCTATCCGGGTGTGGTCATCCGTTCGCGTCCGATCGGCGTACTGCTGATGGAAGACGAAGCGGGCATGGACGAAAAGATTCTGGCCGTGCCGGTCGATAAACTGCACCCCTTCTACACGGACGTGTCGAGCTATCGCCAGATGCCGGCCATCCTGATCGAGCAGATCCAGCACTTCTTCCAGCACTACAAGGATCTGGAAAAGAACAAGAAGACCACGGTCCTCGGCTGGGGCGATCCGGACAAGGCCGCTCAACTGATCCGCGAAGGTCAGGAGCGTCTGGCCAAGAAGATCGGCTAATCCGGTAAAACGATCCGAAAGCCCGCCGAAAGGCGGGCTTTTTTGTAGGTTGGTCCCCCTGTATCTCTATATTCCGTGTCTGTGTGGTTTTTTGCCGCGATTCGATTTTGAATGATTGACGTTCGCAACCTGACGTGTAACTGTCCGTGACAATTCCAGCGGGCTCTGAAACAGTTGGTTATCTGTTTTTGTACGTTTGTTCTGGAAATTTTTGCAAAGCGTTGAAAACTCTCCCCGACGATAGCGTTATCGCAGGATAATATCGCTAATTCCGGGCTGCGCGCGCATGATTTTCCATCTTCTCGGAAAAAATCAAATAAAATCAATGGCAAACATAACGCGATTTCAAAACGGTGTTATATCACCGTTCTGGATTTTGAAGCTTTCGGCATGATATTATGAGGTATCGGCATGACGCGTATGGCCATGCCCTGTGAGTGTTTGTCCGGCGGCGTGTGTGTGACCGGCCGGTTGCTTTCCCTTCATTACTAAGGCTTTGACAAACCCTAATGTCCGATTCCTCCCTGAATGCGGCATCGCGGCTTTACGCATTGGCCGTGGCACGCGATACCGCTAACCTTGTTGATCTTGATGCCTCTCTGGCTCTGGCGCGGGCATCCGTGCGCACGCTTATGGCCCTGTCGCCGCAGGCGGCCATGCTGATGCGCGGCTTTGCGCAGGAAGAGATCGACCGGCTGCACATGGAGTGCACCGAAGAATCCGAAGGCTCCATCGCCATCATCCGCGAGACGCTGAATATGGCGTAACGCCGTGTTTGCGGCGTTTTGCAAAAGAAAAAGCCCGGAAGTTTCGGCTTCCGGGCTTTCTGCGTTGGGTTGCGCTGTGATCAGCTTTCGAGCGTCAGGTCTTCGGTTTCGGCGGCCGGCCCGTTCTTCTTGATCGACTCGATGGCGTTCTTGGCGGAGGCTTTCGAGCTGTAGCCTTCGGTCCAGAAGATGGTTTCGGAGTTGTAGACGAAATAGGCGACGAATTCGCCGGCCTTGTTTTTCTTGATCAGGAACTTGTGAGCCATCTTGGCCTCCTCTGGTAACCACGCAGTCTTGCGCTTAGGGCAGAGGATTCTCCGGTATGGAGATTCCGTCAAGAGGTTACCGTGTCCGTTTCAGTCCGTGATGCCAGATCAGCGCCAGAAAACCGCCCTTGATGTAGGGCAGAAGCAGTAGGGTCAGGGCGCACAGGGCGGCAAGCGTGGTCGGGACGACCACTTCCAGCGGGTAGTTCCAGAAAAATTCGAAGGCGAACATCGGCGCGATGACCAGATGCCCGACCAGCAGCATGGTCACATAGGCCGGGCCATCGTCGCAGGGATAAAGGCCCAGCGGGGTCTGACAGTGGGCACAGGTGTCCACCACCTTGAGGTATCCCTTAAACGCCTTGCCTTCACCGCAGGCGGGGCAGCGGCGGCGCAGGCCGCGGGCTATGGCAGTCTTCAGCGGGGCTTTTGCAGTCATAAGTACCTGAGTAAGGGCTTTGCGGGTCGAAAGTCCGACCAATTTACTCTGTTATATGGGGTTCGTCACGGGGGCGGGGGCTGCGTAATGCTGTCGCAGGGGATAAAATGGCGTGACGTGCCGTTCGACCGTAAATTAAGGCTTGCAATATCATATAAAGACATCTTTATGTCGTTATATGAAATCGGGCGGCACATTGGGTGAGGCGGCGCTTCTGGAGGCGCTCAAGGCGGTGGGTGAGCCCACGCGTCTGCGCCTCCTGCGTCTTTTAGCGCATGAAGAGCTGTCTGTCATGGAGCTGGTGCGTATTCTGAACCAGAGTCAGCCGCGTATTTCGCGCCACCTCAAACTGATGAACGAAGCCGGGGTCATCGACCGCTTCCCGGACGGTGCCTGGGTCTTTTACCGCCTGAGCGAAGCGCCCGCCCTGACGCCGGTGATCGATGCGGTGCTCAATGCGCTGGGCGATGACGACACCGCCGATCTGCGCGCCCTCGAAGAGGTGCGGGCGCAGCGTCTGGAGACCGCGCAGGGTTATTTCGAAAACATCGCCCCGGTCTGGGATCAGATCCGCTCGCACTACATCGATGACGCCGAGGTGGAGGCCGCCATCGCCTCGCTGATCGGGGATGCGCCTTTCGACACGATCGTCGATCTGGGGACCGGTTCGGGCCGTATGCTCAGCCTGCTGGCCCCTCGTGCGCAATATGCCGTGGGCCTCGACCTGTCGCAGCAGATGCTCAATATCGCCCGTGCCCGTACGCGTGAGGCGGGCCTGACCGGGATCGATTTCCGCCACGGCGATATTCTGGCGACGCGGCTTAATGCCCAAAGCGCCGATGTGGTGGTCATCCATCAGGTCCTGCACTTCCTTGCCGACCCGGCGCAGGCGCTGAAAGAGGCCGCGCGCCTGCTCAAACCCGGCGGGCGTCTGCTGATCGTCGACTTCGCCCCGCACCGCCTTGAGGTGATGCGCGACGAATATCAGCACCGCCGTCTGGGCATCGGCGACGACGACATGGACCACTGGCGAAAGGCTGCCGGTCTTGAGGTGCAGCAAAGCCTGTCCCTGCCGCCGCACAATGAACCCGGCCTGACCGTGCGCATCTGGCTCATGCGCAAAAGCTGAACACCGAACCGCAACGCCCGAAACGACGACCAGAGTAAAGACCATGGCCCCGCCACCCGCCTTCGTTCAATCCGCCATCGCCCGCTCGATCCGTGCCGGGGCGTCGCACCTGAATGTTTCCTTTGAGTTTTTCCCGCCCAAGACACCGGAAATGGAGGCAACCCTGTGGGGGGCCATCCGCCGCCTTGAGCCGCTGGGGCCGTCCTTCGTTTCGGTGACCTATGGGGCAGGCGGTTCGACGCGCGAACGCACCCACCGCACCGTCAAGCGCATCCTCGATGAAACGGCGCTGAAACCCGCCGCGCACCTGACCTGCGTCGAGGCGTCGCGCGAAGAGGTCGATGAGGTCATCCGCGCCTATTGGGAGGCGGGTGTGCGTCATATCGTGGCGCTGAGGGGCGATCCGCCGGGCGGGCTTCAGGACGGGCAATACACGCCTCGCGCCGACGGTTATCAGAACGCCACGGAACTGACCGCCGCCATCCGCCGCATCGGCGATTTCGAAGTCAGTGTCGGCGTCTATCCGGAAAAACACCCGCAATCGCCGTCGCTGGCCTTCGACCTTGACGTTTTGAAGCAGAAGGTCGATGCGGGTGCGACGCGCGGCATCAGCCAGTTCTTCTTCGAACCCGAAACCTTCCTGCGTTACCGCGATGCCGTGGCCGATGCGGGTATAAAGATCGACCTGATGCCGGGCATCATGCCGGTGACCAATTTCAAAGGCCTGCGCAAGATGGCGGCGGCCTGTGAGGCGGCCGTACCCGACTGGCTGGAAGAGCTGTTCCACGGGCTTGACGACGATGCCGAAACGCGCAAGCTGCTGGCCTCGGCTGTGGCCGTCGAGCAGGTGCTGGGTCTTGAGCGCGAAGGCGTGTCGAACTTCCACTTCTACACGCTCAACCGCGCCGAACTGGTCTATTCCATTTGCCGCGTTTTAGGGATTAAGGGGACGGCCGGGGCTGTCGCCTAAATCCGCCGTCTAAATTCGCCGTCTCAATCTGTCGTCTGGCCCGACCGGGAGCGTCATGAGCCTTCAGCCCGACTATGCCTCGATCACGCGGCGTGACCCCAATCCGGTCAAGCGCTGGCTGCAGAACCGGCGGCTGACGGATGCACTGTCGCTGCTGGGCGGGCGCAGGCCTGCCGTGTCCATCGATTACGGCGCCGGTGATGGCGAACTGGCGCGACTGCTGCGTCAGGCCGTTCCCGAAGGCGAAGTCATCTGTTTCGAGCCGTCGGTGCAATTGCTGGCACAGGCTCAGGCCCATGTCGGCGGTCTTGCCGGGGTGAAACTGACCGCTGAGGTCGCCGGCCTGCCCGATGCCTGCGCCGACGCCATCTTCTGCCTTGAGGTGTTCGAGCACCTGCCGCCGGAGGAGACGGAGGCCGCACTGGCACAGATGGCGCGCCTGCTGAAGGCCGACGGGGTGCTGATCATCGGCGTGCCGGTCGAAACCGGGCCGGTCGCACGGGTCAAGGGCTGGTTCCGCGGCCTGAGGCGCGACGACTTCGACACGGATGAGGGGCGCATTACTCAGGCGGCGCGTGGACAGATTGCTTTTGAACGGTTTCGCGTCGACTTCGAAGGGGGCGGGGGGTATTACCCGCACCATCTCGGTTTCGACCATCGTGTGCTGCTTAAGGCACTCGATGCCCGTTTTATACGAAAGACCAGCCACCCCGGCCCGTTCCCGGTCCTACCCGTGGAATGGAACAGCGAACTGACCCTGTTGCTGACGAAGAGGTAAGCGTGAAAACAGCCATCTTTACCAGCGCCCTGCTGGCGCTCACGGTGACACCGGCCTTTGCGGGTAATAACTGGGACACCCCGGCGGAGCCGTATCGCATCGCCGACAATGTCTGGTTCGTCGGCACCGAAGGTATCGGGGCCTATCTGATCACCACGCCGAAGGGGCATATCCTCATCGATTCCGGCACGCAAAAGGGCGCGGGCCTTGTTGAGGCCAATATCGTCAGGCTGGGTTTTGCGGTGAAGGATGTGAAAATCCTTCTGGAAAGCCACGCCCATTTCGACCACATCGGCGGCATGGCGAAGCTTAAGGCCGATACCGGCGCGACCTTCATCGCCAGTGCGGCGGACCGCCCGATCCTCGAAGGCGGGCGCCACATCGGCGACAATGAAAACGGTACCCCCAGCTTTGCCGCGGTGAAGGTGGATCGCCTGATCGGGCACGCAGAGACGGTCAGTCTCGGCGGGGTCACCCTGACGGCGCACCTGACGCCCGGCCATACGCAGGGCTGCACGACCTGGACGATGCCGGTGGTGATCAATAAAAAAGCGCATAGGGCGGTGTTTTTCTGCTCGACGACCACGGCGGGCAATGTACTGGTCGGCAATAAGACCTATCCCGGCATCGTCGCGGATTACCGCCTGAGTTTTAAGCGGCTTAAAGCCATCCGGGCGGATGTCTTCCTTGTCAACCACCCCGACTTCGCCCATATGGCCGATAAGCGCCACCGTCAGATCGCCGGTGACGCCGACGCCTTTGTCGATCCGTCCGAGTTTCAGGCCTTCGTGGCGAAGTCCGAACAGGCCTTCGAGACGGAGCTGAAAAAGCAGACGAAGAAGTAAAACGCCTCCCCTGATTTCAGGGGAGGAGGAGATATCGAATGACCCGTCATGACCGCATTGAACAACTGAAAGCCGCTGCGAAGGAACGCATCCTGATCCTTGACGGGTCATGGGGCGTCATGATCCAGCTTCGGGGCCTTGAGGAGCATGACTTCCTCGGTGAGCGCTTCAAGGGTCACAAGGGCCAGATGAAGGGCAATAACGATATCCTGTGCCTGACGCGGCCGGACATCATCACCGACCTGCATAATCAGTATTATGCGGCGGGGGCCGATATCTCGGAAACCAACACCTTTTCGGCGACGACCATCGCCATGGACGACTATCACCTCGATGCGCAGGCCTGCTGGGACATCAATTTTGAGGGCGCAAAGCTGGGCCGCGCCGCCGCCGATGCCTGGACGGCGAAGGAACCTGAAAAGCCGCGCTTCGTGGCGGGTTCGATCGGACCGCTGAACAAGATGCTCTCCATGTCTTCGGACGTGAACGATCCCGGCGCGCGCAGCGTTACCTTCGATCAGGTGTATGCGGCCTATAAGCAGCAGATCCGCGCGCTGAACGAAGGCGGGGTCGATCTCTATCTGATCGAGACCATCACCGACACGCTGAACTGCAAGGCGGCGCTCAAGGCCATCATGGACCTTGAGGACGAAGGGCTTGAGAAACTGCCGATCTGGATTTCCGGCACGATTACCGACCGGTCGGGGCGCACGCTGTCGGGGCAGACCGCCGAAGCCTTCTGGAACTCGGTGAAGCACGCCAAGCCGTTTGCCATCGGTTTCAACTGCGCGCTGGGGGCCGACCTGATGCGCCCGCACATTGCCGAACTGGCGCGCGTGGCCGATACGCTGGTGGCTGCCTATCCCAATGCCGGCCTGCCCAACGCCATGGGCCAGTACGACGAGCAGCCGCACCAGACCGCCCACGAACTGCATGAGTGGGCCAAGGACGGGCTGGTCAATATCCTCGGCGGCTGCTGCGGCACGACGCCGGACCATATCAAACACGTCGCCGACGAGGTGAGGGGCTTTGCGCCGCGCGTCCCGCCGGAACGCCCGAAGGCGCTGCGCCTTGCCGGACTGGAACCCTTCGAACTGAGCTGAGGAGGGTTCCATGAGCCAGACCACGCCCAATAACATGGCCGATCTGTTCAAGGACCCTGAGCACGCCCGCACCTATGCCGAGCGTCCGAAGAAGATCGTTCCGGGCTTTGACGGGCTGCACCGCATCATGGCGCAGATCACCGCCGAAGCCGACCCGAGGGCCGTTCTGGTGCTGGGCGGCGGGGGTGGCCTTGAGCTGAAGACGCTGATCGAAGCCCTGCCTGAGGCGCGGTTCTGCGCGGTCGACCCGTCGGCGGAAATGATCGCTCAGGGACGTGCCTATCTGGGCGATCCGTCGCAGGTCGAGTGGGTGGAGGGGCTGATTTTCGACGCCCCGACGGAAATGTCCGGAGGCGCTTTCGACGCGGCCACCTGCATGCTGACCCTGCATTTTGTCGCCGATGACGGCGCGAAACTCGATACGCTCAAAGCGGTGCGGTCGCGACTGAAGCCCGGCGCGCCGTTTTTCATGGCGCACCTGTCCGTCGACAAAGCCGACCCGGCGTCGGAACAGCGTTTCGACCGTTATCTGGCCTTTGCCAGAGAGAGCCAACTGGCCCCGGAAGTCCTGAAAGAAGCTCATGGCCGCCTGCGTAACGACCTGAACTGCGTCGGCCCGGAACGCGACGAAGCCCTGCTGCGCGAGGCCGGATTCAGCGGTGTCGAACTGCTGTTCAAAGGCATGTACTGGTGCGGCTGGGTAGCCTACGCATAATTAATATAACGTCGCTCGACAAGCATTTGCACCTGCGTTAGCGTTCGGTTTCGCCAGTAACTAAGCGGTAACGAAGCTGAAGCGAAGCGGGGGCCGACGTGACGACACGACGCGAGATTCTGATGCGCTTCGGCGCGGTGGCGGGCTTTGCCGGAGGCTATGCGGCGCTTCATGCGCTGGGGCTTACCGGCGATGAGGCGTGGGCGGGTATGCCCGACCTTCCGCCCGGTTCCGGTAAGGGCGTAAAGGTCGCCATTATCGGCGCGGGGCCTGCGGGTCTTGCGGCGGCCTATGAGCTGAGGAAGGCGGGCTACGACTGCACCATCCTCGAAGCCCGTGACCGCGCGGGCGGGCGCAACTGGACGGTGCGCAAGGGCACGAAGATCGAGACCTTAAGCGGCGTCAGCCAGACCTGCGCCTTTGACGACGGCCACTATTTCAACGCCGGTCCGGCGCGCATCCCCGCTCACCACGAGGCGACGCTCGGCTACTGCCGCGAGCTGGGTGTGGCGATGGAGGCCGAGATCAACTGGACGGCGCGGGCGCGCATTCAGGCCGACCGTCTCAATGACGGCAAGCCGATCGAGATGCGGCAGGCGGCGTTCGACTATCGCGGCTATATGGCCGAACTGCTGGCCAAGGTGGCCAATAAGGGCGCTCTGAACGAAACCTTCAGCGGTACGGACCGTGACCGCCTGATGGCCGGTCTGGCCCAGTGGGGGCATCTGACCGAGCAACTGACCTATACCGGCACCGAGGCCTGCGGCTACGATGTCGAGCCGGGGGCAGGGACGCAGGCACCGAAATTCCGCACGCCCCTGCCGTTTCCGGTGGTCAGCGATCCCTTCGTTCAGGCCGTCTCCTGCTTTGCCGACATCGCCGATTTTCAGGCGACCATGCAGCAGCCGGTGGGCGGTATGGACCGCATCCCCATGGCCTTCGAAGCCAGACTGCCCGGCGTCATCAAAAAGGGCTGCGAGGTGAAACGCATCCGCCGCACCCGCACGGGCGCGGAGGTTTTTTATCTGGAAAAGGCGTCGGGCAAGGTCAGCGTTCTGGCGGCGGACTACGTCATCTGTACCGTGCCGCCGCCGGTACTGGCCGGGATCGAGTCGGATTTCGCCAAACCGGTAAAGGCCACCATTCAGAAGGTCGCAAAGACAACCATCGGCGGGTACAAGATCGCCTTTCAGAGCCCGCGTTTCTGGGAGCGAAACGACCATATCTATGGCGGCCTGAGCTTCACCGACCGCGACACCTTCGCCACCTGGTACCCTTCGGACCGTTTCCACGCCGAAGAGGGGATTATCGTGGCGGGCTATGCCTTCAATGGCAAGATGGCCTCGCGTTCCATGGACGCTCAGATCGCCTATGCCCGCGAAACCGTCGAGCGTCTGCATCCGGGACAGGGGCAGGTGATGAAATCGCCGGCCATCGTCAACTGGGCGGATATTCCCTATTCGCAGGGGCTGGCCACCTTCATCAGCGAGGATGAGCCCGAAGCCTATAGCCTGTTGTCGCAGCCCGACGGGCCGGTCTATTTTGCCGGCGATCACGTCAGTCACGTCAGTTCATGGCAGCAGGGGGCCTTCTGTTCGGCCCACCGCGTCGTCAACCTGATCGCCGGGCGTCAGAAATCCAAAGCCGCCTGAGTCCCAAAATTCCAAAGCCAGATTTCCAGAGGAAAAGCCATGTCCCGTATCCTGATCCGTTCGTCGCTGGCGGTCCTGTCACTTGGCGTAACGCTCGGCCTGTCCGGCTGCATCATCTATGACGGCCCGTCGGACGGCCTGCGGGTGACGACCGTCACGAAAGAGGCCGCGCGTCAGTCCGAAGCCGGTTTGCCGACATCTGCGGTTATCGGGCGCACCTATGCGGGCAGCTTCCCCATCGCGCAGGCGGTGAGCGTGCCTGCGGGCTATACGACCATCTACCTGTCCGGTCTTTTGCCCGATGTCGCCAACCCCAATGCCCCCAAGGGATCGATCGAAACCTATGGCAGCACCGAGGCCCAGACCGACAGTGTGCTGCGCAAGATCGAGGCGGCGCTGAAGCAGGAGGGGGCCACGCTGGGCGACGTCGTCAATATGAAGGTCTATCTGGTCGGCGATCCGAAGATGGACGGCAAGATGGATTTCGGCGGCATGATGAAGGCCTATACGAAATATTTCGGCACCGAGGCTCAGCCAAACAAGCCGTCGCGCGCCACGGTTCAGGTGGCGGGTCTGGCCGCGCCGGGCTATCTGGTCGAAATCGAGGTCGTGGCGGCCATACCGGGTAAGTGATTTTCCCCTTCCCCATTGCGGGAGAAGGGGATTTTTTCGTTGGCACGGCTTGATCGGGTGCCCTATAGGAGGAGCAGACCTC
>JASGGL010000096.1:0-11198 GCA_047605065.1 Asticcacaulis sp. | reverse complement strand
GACGCAATCGGGCCTGCCGGTACAGGGCGACGGCGGCGAAATCCGCCTCAATCCCGAATATGGCGCGCCGTCCATTTCGCAGGACGGCGTGGTGTCGCAACGCTCGCCCGACGGCTCGATCCGCGTCGCCAAGATCAGCGTGGTGCGCTTCCCCGCCCTGTCGGCTCTCGAAAAAGAGGGCGACAACATGTTCCGCGCCACCACCAACGCCGCGCCCGACCCTGCCACCGACGCCCGTCTGCGTCAGGGCATGCTCGAAGGCTCGAACGTCAATGCCCTGAGCGAAGTCACCAAGCTCGTTGAAATCAACCGCGCCTACGCCTCGGTGAGCAAAATCATCGACCAGCAGGCCGAACTGAACCGCAGCGCCGTAGAGCGTCTGGGTCGTGCTGCGTGATGACCATGATGTCTTTTACTGAACCCTGTTTGCATTTGATCACGCTGTTTATGCGCTCAGAGGCCGCCCTGTGCGCCTTGCGCACTTTTTTGCCCAAGCGCCCGATCCGTTACACGGATCGGTTGGCTCGCCGCATCAGCGGCGACGCGCAGTCGCGCTTGCCAGCCGGTGCCAATCCGGCTGGAAACACATATGGAGATATTGACTAATGCGTGCCCTGAGAACCGCCACCACCGGTATGTCGGCCCAGCAGCTGAACGTCGAAGTGATCTCGAACAACATCGCCAACATGAACACGATCGGCTTCAAGAAGCAGCGGGCCGAGTTTCAGGACCTGATGTATCAGAACGTCGAGCGCATGGGCGCACAATCGTCCGACGCCGGCACCGTGGTCCCCACCGGCGTCCAGATCGGTAACGGCGTCAAAAGCGGCAGCGTCTATCGCATCATGACGCAAGGTTCGGCGACCCAGACCGAAAACCCTTATGACGTCATGATCGACGGTCAGGGCTATCTTCAGGTCCTGCTGCCGTCGGGTGAGACCGCCTATACCCGCGCCGGGAACTTCTCGCCCGACGATCAGGGCCGTCTGGTCACCGAGGACGGCTATGTGGTTCAGCCGCAGATCACCATCCCCACCGACGCCAAGGAAGTCACCATCTCCAAGACCGGTCAGGTGTCGGTGACGCAGGACGGTGTGACGACCCCGACCGTCATCGGTCAGCTTCAGCTCGCCACCTTCGTCAACAAGGCGGGCCTCGAAGCTATCGGCGACAACCTGTTCCTCGAATCCGGCGCATCGGGTGCCGCCACGGTCGGCACGCCCGGCGATGTCGGTTTCGGCACGCTGATGCAGGGCTATACCGAAGCCTCGAACGTTGATGCGGTCTCGGAAATCACCGCCCTGATCGTTGCGCAGCGCGCCTACGAAATGAACTCCAAGGTCATCACCACCGCCGACGAAATGCTGTCGGTCGCCAGCAGCCTGCGTAACTAAGGGGTAGTCCATGCACCGTTCGGTTTACATGCTGATGCTGGCCGGGGCCGTTGCCCTGACCATGGGCGGCCACTCCGCCCACGCTGCGGACGCGCTGGTGCTCAAGGCGCAGACCACCGACGCCGATGGCCGCATCACGCTGGGCGACCTGTTCGACAATGCCGGTCCCGCCGCCGACGTCGTGGTGGGCATGCGTACCGCCGCCACCGCTGTGCTGGACGCCGGACAGGTGCAGGCCATTGCACGCCAGTCGGGACAGTCCTGGCCCAATCCGCAGGGCTTGCGCCGCATCATCGTCACCGCCGGAGCCGATGGCACGAGCGTCGCACAGGTTAAAGCCGAGGCTGGCCGTACCAAGCAGGTTCTCGTCTTCACCCGCTCGATGAGCGCCGGTGAAGTGGTGTCGGCCAGCGACATCGCCTGGCAGCCCGTTCAGAGCCATATGGCTTCGGGCGCGCTGAACGGCGACGCCGATACGGCCATCGGCAAGTCGGTGCGCGCCCCCGTCCGCGAAGGCGGCGTCGTGCGCGCCTCGGACCTCACCTCGCCTATCGTGGTGCATCGTGCCGACGCCGTGCGCGTCGTCTGGCAGATGGGCGGCGCCTCCCTGTCGATGACCGGCACCGCCCAGAAGGACGGCGCGATCGGCGACGTCATCACCATCCGCAATCCGCAGTCGAAAAAGCTGATCGACGCCGTCGTCACCGGCCCCGGCACCGCCGCCGTGGGTGAAGACGCCCAGCGCCTGCGTAATGCCGCCCTCTATTCTTCCCGTTGATTTTGTTGCCGAGGTTTCAGATGCGTACCCCTGCCCTTGCTGCCCTTGCCCTGACGGCGCTCAGCCTGACCGCCTGCGCCAGCGTCAGCGAAACCGTCAACGGACCGCAGCTTCAGCCGATGGGCTATCCCGCCCAGCTGGTGCCGATGCAGCAGACCTATGCTCAGCCCGCCACCGCCGCCTCGGCCAATTCGCTGTGGCGCACGGGGGCCAAGGCCTTCTTCAAGGACCAGCGCGCGCGTCACGTCGGCGACATCCTGACCGTCACCATCGATATCGACGATAAGGCCCAGACCCAGAACACCACGGCACGGTCGCGCGAAAACGACTATTCGGCGTCGCTGCCCAGCCTGTTCGGTCTGGAATCGTCCTTAGGGAAAATTTTGCCGAGCGAGTACAATGCGGCCGCAGGCCTGTCGAACAACGGCTCGACCAGCTTTTCCGGTACGGGCAGCGTCAACCGCTCGGAAAAGATCTCGCTGACCATGGCCGCCGTGGTCACCGGCGTTCTGCCCAATGGCAACCTGATCATTCAGGGCTCTCAGGAGGTGCGCACCAACCGCGAAGTGCGCGAACTGATCGTGTCGGGCATCGTCAATCCGCAGGACATCTCGTCGGCCAATGTCATCAAGCACACGCAACTGGCCGAAGCGCGCATCTCCTACGGCGGGCGCGGCGATGTCACCCGCATGCAGGCCGCCCCGGTCAGCCAGAACCTGATGGAAAAATTCTCGCCGTTTTAATCCAGGCGAAGCCCCTAGATCCTTATTTTGCCCCTCGCCGGGCGGTGGCTCCGCCACCTTGGCCGCCGCCTCAATGGCGGCCCAACGCGGAATGATTCCACTAAAAATCATTCCGCTCTAAGCGTCCAGGCCGACCGCCTGCGAGATATGCGTCAGGCCGTCGGCCTTCAACCGCGCGACCAGATCGCGCTTGATCTCATCGACCAGACCCGGCCCCTTATAGACCAGAGCCGAATAGAGCTGGATTAACGAAGCACCCGCACGGATCTTGGCATAGGCGTCTGCGCCTGAGGCGATCCCGCCCGCCCCGATCAGGGTCAGGCGCGTCCCCGCCGCCTTACGCGCCAGCCGCAGGGCCGAGGTCGACAGGCCAAACAAGGGCGCACCCGAAAGCCCGCCGGTTTCCGAAGCCTCAGCCGAGCGCAGCGATGCCGGACGCTCGATGGTGGTGTTCGACACGATCAGGGCATCTAGGCCGTGAGCGATGGTCGCTTCGACGGAATCGGCGATCTCTTCCTCGTTGAGGTCCGGCGCGATCTTGAGGAACAGCGGATAGTTGTCGCCGGTCACCCGCACCAGATCGGCGCGCGTGGCGGCAATCTGCCCCAGAAGCTCATCGAGATGCCCCCGCCCCTGAAGCGCGCGCAGGCCCGGCGTGTTCGGCGACGAGATATTGATGGTGAAATAGGACGACAGACCCCACAGGCGCTTCAGTCCGGTCACATAGTCGGCCATGCGGTCGGCGGCGTCCTTATTCGCCCCGATATTGGCCCCCAGCACCGGACGATAGGTGCGGCCCTGATAGCGCTCAAGGTGGCTGGCGAAGACTTCCAGCCCCTTATTGTTGAAGCCCATGCGGTTGATGACGGCTTCATCGGCGCTGAGGCGGAACAGGCGCGGACGCGGGTTACCCTCCTGAGGCAGGGGCGTCACCGTCCCGCATTCGACCAGACCGAAACCGGCGCGGCTCATGGCCAGCGGCACGTCGGCATTCTTGTCGAAACCGGCGGCCAGACCGACGCAGTTGCGCACTTCCAGCGTCCCGCCCGCAAAGGCGATCTCGGTGCGTAGCTCCGGCGGATCATAAGACGATTGCGGCCCAAGGCCCAGTTTCAGCGCCGCGATGGTCGCCGCATGGGCGTCTTCGGCATCGAGAAGATGCAGCGGTTTGAGCGCCAGCCGGTAGATATCCATTATTCGCCCCCCGCCAGATCGTCAGCCAGATCCTTCGGCTTCAGAAGGTCGTTGAATAAGGGCCGCCCGGCGGCGTCGACATCGAACACCGTCGCCGTCGCCGTGGGATAGCCGCTGCGCACCCGGTCGATTTCCACCTGTGACGCCGCCCCCTGCACCATGTAGTCGAGCACCAGATACTGAATGCCGGGATTGTGCCCGACGACCAGCAGACATTCACCCGCCTCCTCGTGCCCTTCGATCAGTCGCCTCAGATCGTCGGCCCCCATATTGAACATGTCTTCGCGGACTTCGCCCGGAATGTCGCCCAAAATGTCGCTAAGAATGGATTTCACCGCCTCGAAGGTCTGATGCGTGCGGTGGGCGGCAGAGACGAGGGCGTAGTCGGGTTTAAGGCCCCGGCTTTTGAGGGCTTCGGCCACCGTGGCGGCTTCGCGCACGCCGCGCTGCATCAGGTTGCGCTCGTAATCCTCGCCCGACGCGCTGTCCTTTTCGGCCTTGCCGTGGCGCATGACGATCAGGTGCTTCATCATGAGTCGTCCTCCCTTGTCCTCATGCTCTTTCGGACCGCTTATGGACGCGAAAGGGGGTGGGGTTCAAGCCATAATTGCCTCTCTGCGCTTTGGCGTCGAGAAGGGAAAAATCTACCCCCCCTGAGGCACGGGCTGCGGCAACGGCACACCCAGCTTGTCCTTGATCTCGTCGATGACCGACACCGCCGTCCCGCGCACCGGGGCGTGGATGGCGCGCTTACCCGCCTCCATCAGGATCAACCCGCCCGTATAGGGCCAGATACGCGGTGCCCAGTCCTCAAAGGCCTGCGCCCAGCGCAGCAGTGAACGCAGGGGCGGCACGAACAGCGCATGCGACCAGGCCAGAGGCTCAAGATCCGCCGCGCGCAGCAGGGCCTCCATCTGGGTCCGTGAAAAGGGCTGACCGTGCCCGAAGGGCGTCTTTTCGGCGTGGGTCCACAGCCCGCCGCGCGCCACCACCGCCAGAATGAGCCGACCGTTGGTAGTCAGAAGCCGTGAGGCCTCCAGCAGAACACCTTCGGGGTTCGAGGCCTCTTCGAGGGCGTGCATAAGGAAGATACGGTCGAACAGAGCCGACGGAAACGGCGTATGCTGCTCATCGACCAGCACCGAACGGCTCTTGAGGCCCTCGGGCCAGATTTCGGCCCCCTGCGCGGCGGGCATGGCGGTCAGAACGCGCCGCGCCGTCCCGTTGAACACATCGAGATAGGGGGTGGTGTAACCCATGCCCAGAATGTCCGACCCCGTCACATCCGGCCAGGCCTCGTTGAGCTTTTGCGCGACCATGCGCCTTGTGACCGCGCCTTCGGGCGTGGCATAAAAGCGGCTCAGTTCGGAAACGGTGCGACGCAAGGGCGGGCCTCTACAAATCAGTACCTATATATAGGACAGTTTCGGTTTCTTATCAGAGGATTCTGACGTGGCAGGCCTGCAAATTCATCAGTTTCCCGCGCTGAAAGACAATTATGCCTTTCTGCTGCGCGACACCGCCTCCGGTCAGGTCGCCGCCATAGACGCACCGGACGCCGACGCCATTGCCGCCGCTCTGGATGAACGCGGCTGGACGCTCGACTATATCCTCAATACCCACTGGCATCCCGATCACGCTGGCGGCAATGCGGCGCTGAAAGCCCGCTACGGCTGCACCATCGCCGGCCCGGAGGAGGTCACGAAGATCGCGCCGCTGGACCGGGTTCTGAGAGGCGGTGAGCGGTTCACTCTGGGAGAGACGGTGTTCGACGTGCTGGACCTCGGCGGGCATACGCTGGGTCACATCGGCTACAGCGCCCCGTCGGAGCGCGTGGCCTTTGTCGGCGATACCCTGTTTGCGCTGGGCTGCGGACGCCTGTTCGAAGGGACGGCGGCGCAGATGTGGGACAGCCTCACCCGGCTGATGGCGCTGGACGGACAGACCCTGATCTACTGCGCGCACGAATACACCCTGTCGAACCTCGCGTTTGCTGAGCATCTGGGTAGATTTGCGGCGCTGAGCGCCCGCGCAACGGAGATCAGGGCGCAACGTGAGCGCGGTGAAGCGACCGTACCGACGCGGCTGGCCGACGAAATCGCCACCAATCCGTTTCTGGTCTATCCGTTGAAGGAAACCGATCCGGCCGCTCAGGCGGCGAAGTTCGCAGAGGTCAGGGCCGCCAAGGACAGGTTTTAAAGCGGAATGATGTCTGGTGGAATCATTCCGCGTTGGGCCGCCATTGAGGCGGCGGCCAAGGTGGCAGAGCCACCGCCCGGCGAGGGGCTAAAAAAACAAGATCATTATGTTTCTATCAAAAAACATAATGATCCATCAGCCGCCCGCCAGAACCTTCATCACGCGCTTGGAGGACGGACGACCGCCCCAGCCCTTGCTGAGGTCCAGCTTGAGCACCAGCACATTGCCTTCGACCGTGGCGCTGGGCGGACGGCCTTCGATCAGACGCACCTGCTGCACCGGGGCCAGAAGCTGACGCCCCCGGTTCGTGCTCGACAGCTCGACCATGGCGTCCGCCGTCACGGTGGCGGCGTCGGCAAACAGATAGTCCGCCCCCGGCGTCTGCACGTCGGCTTCGAAGCGCACCAGACGCGTCAGGGCCGCCGATGCACGCTTTGAGGTGCGTACCAGATGCTGGAATAATTGCGACGGTGACATATGTCCGGGCTCGAAAGCATCGGCGCGACCGGCCACGGCCACCGGCGAACCGGTGGGGCGATCCTTGGAGAACAGGATGAGGCCGCCCCAGCGCGTCGCCTTGAGCACCGGCTCACCCAGGTCGTTCTTGAAGATGATGTCGCCCATCGGCCCCGGCGTCGGGGTCAGCGCCCAGACCTCGCTGTCGCCGTCGAACTGAATGAGCGGATTGCGACGACTGCGGTCCAGCACAAAGCTTTCGCCACGATCGGTGGTAAAGCGCGCCACCGGCGGCGGCGTATTGGTGCGGCCGTCATTGGGCTGCGTCCGCCCGATCAGCGAATCTTTGAGCGTCCGTTCTGCCTGAGCCTGCGCCATGCCCGCGAAGGGCAGGCAGAGCGCCAGAATCAGAAGGCACACGGCCCGGCAGAAGGTTTCATGCCGCATCGAACGCAATGTAAGCCAACGGTTTGTCATCGAGTGTACAGATAGGCGGCGAAAGGGGCGGAATTAGGACGCGTAAAGGGATTAACAAGGGCAAGGCGCACCGTACAGACCGAATCCGCGTCGTATTTGCAACAGTTGTCACCTTAAACGACACAGGTCCCCTTCTGGCCCCCTCCTGTGAAAAAGCCGCGCCATTCATTTTAGGGAATAACGCGGCTTTGCAGACGTTCAGATAGCGTTCGCGGTTTTTGAGTGGAATGATGTCTGTTGGGATCATTCCACTCAAGTCCGCGTCAGGCCGCCATTGAGGCGGCGTCCAGGGTGGCGGAGCCACCGCCCGGCGAGGGGCTAAAATCTAGCTGGCCATATGCTGGCCGCCGTTCACCGCGATGGTGGCGCCGGTGATGAAGCTGCCCATGTCGGAGGCGAGGAAGGCGACGATTTCCGCCACTTCTTCCGGCGTGCCCAGACGACCGACCGGGATGCCCGACACGATCTTTTCCAGCACGGCAGGGGCGATGGCCGACACCATTTCGGTCGAGGTATAGCCCGGTGCAACGCAGTTCACCGTGATGCCCTTGGCCGCCGATTCGAGCGCCAGCGCCTTGGTGAAGCCGATCACGCCCGCCTTGGCCGTCGAATAGTTGGCCTGACCGGCCTGACCCTTCTGACCGTTGATCGACGAGATATTGATGATGCGGCCATAGCCGCGCTCACGCATGCCTTCGATGACCGGACGGGTCATGTTGAACATCGAATCGAGGTTGGTGTGGATGACTTCCTGCCACGCCTTCTGGGTCAGCTTGTGGAAGAAGCCGTCGCGGGTGATGCCGGCATTGTTGACCAGAATGTCGATGGGGCCAAGCGCCGCCTCGACCTCGGCCACGGCGCGCTGACAATCTTCGAAATCGGCGACCGAACCCTTGACGACGAAGACGTCCAGTTCTTCGGCGACCTTTTTGGCGGCTTCCTCGTTACCGGCATAACCGGCGGCGACCTTGAAACCCGCGTCCTTAAGACGCTTGACGATGGCCTTGCCGATACCGCGCGTCCCGCCCGTAACCAATGCAACTCTGCTCATTTTTTTTATGTCCTTTACTTCGTTCCGCTTACGCGTAAGCCGCCATGACGCGGCGAAAATGATTAGCTTTCGAGAACCGGAGCGCAGCGTACCTGAGTACGTGAGCACCGGCTCGCAGGAAGATGATTATTTGCAGCCCGTCAGGGTGGCTTACGCCACCGTCTCGACAGTCAGGGCTACGCCCATGCCGCCACCGATGCAGAGGGTCGCGAGGCCCTTGAGCGGCTTACCGGCCTCGGCGGCGCGGCGATTCAGCTCAAAGATCAGGGTGGTGAGGATACGCGCGCCCGACGCACCGATCGGGTGGCCGATGGCGATGGCACCGCCGTTGACATTGACCTTCGACGTATCGAGGCCCAGTTCCTTGACGACGCACAGGGCCTGAGCCGCAAAGGCTTCGTTCGACTCGATCAGGTCGAGATCGGCGACGCTCCAGCCTGCCTTTTCCAGCGCCTTTTTCGACGCGGGGATCGGGCCGGTGCCCATGATGGCCGGGTCGACGCCTGCGGTGGCCCACGACTGGATGCGCGCCAGCGGCTTCAGGCCACGCGCAGCGGCCTCATCAGCCGACATCAGCACCAGCACCGCCGCCCCGTCATTGAGGCCCGAAGCGTTGGCCGCCGTCACCGTGCCGTCCTTGAGGAAGGCCGGCTTCAGACCCGCCACGCTGTCCAGCGTCGCGCCATGACGGATGAATTCGTCCTTGTCGATTATGGTGTCGCCCTTGCGGCCCTTGATGGTGACCGGCGCGATTTCGTCGTCGAACTTACCGGCCTTTTGCGCGGCCTCGGCCTTGTTCTGCGAGGCGACGGCGAATTCGTCCTGCGCGAGGCGGGTAATTTCCCATTTCGCGGCAATATTCTCGGCCGTCTGACCCATATGATAGTTGTTGAAGGCGTCCCACAGGCCGTCGGAGATCATCGTGTCCTTGAAGGTCATGTCACCGAACTTCTGACCGTTGCGCAGGAAGGCCGCGTGGTTGGCCTGCGACATGCTTTCCTGACCACCGGCGATGACGATCTTCGCGTCACCCAGCGCGATCTGCTGCGCCGCCAGCGCCACGGCGCGCAGGCCGGAGCCGCAGATCTGATTGATGCCCCAGGCGGGCGTCGCGTTGGACAGGCCGCCCTTGATGGCCGCCTGACGCGCCGGACCCTGCCCCTGAGCGGCGGTCAGCACCTGCCCCAGAATGACCTCGTCGATGTCCTCGGCCTTGAGGCCAGAGCGCTCCAGCGCCGCCTTGATGACGTGCGCGCCAAGCTCCGCTCCGGACAGCGACGACAGGCCGCCCAGAAAAGACCCCACGGGGGTACGGGCCGCGGCGACAATAACCACGTCAGACACTGAACTTACCGGCATAAAATTTCCCTTTAATAGATTACCGGATGTTTCTCTGGAATCGCTTATATGCGCGCGCATCCGGCCTGTTGACGTGCGGACCCTGCCGCAAAGGCATGACGGTGTCACGACACAAAATGCGTCAAAAATTCACTAAATGCGTGATTTTGACCGGAAATTCCTTCGCAGATGCGAAATGTTCACGCCGGATTTACCGCTTTTTGCACATCTGCGGGGGCTTTCTGACCCTAAGCCTCTTGAATAGCAGCCGGAATAGCCATTTAGTGAGCCCAAGTCCTCCGCATAAATACAAAATGTAGCGGAGAACGTCCTAGTTCCGGGCGTTTGCGCAAAATTCATGCTGCGCAACACAGGGTGCGAAGACGTTGCAGTACAGGGGCTCAACATCACCCTCACAGGGGGGAGACAGGACATACGCATGACCGAAACCAAGTCCAAGTCCAAGCGCGGGGATCAGGAACGCGTCGTTATCAAGAAGTACGCCAACCGGCGGCTCTACAACACGGCGACCAGTTCCTACGTCACGCTCGACAATCTGTCGGACATGGTGCGCCAGAACATCGACTTCGTGGTCTTCGACGCCAAGACGGGCGACGACATCACGCGCGGCGTGCTGGCCCAGATCATTTTCGAAGAAGAGAGCCGTGGTCAGAACCTGCTGCCCATCCAGTTCCTGCGTCAACTGATCTCCTTCTACGGCGATTCCATGCAGAACCTGCTGCCCACCTATCTGGAACTGTCGCTCGACGGCTTCGCCAAGCAGCAGGAGCGGTTCCGCTCGCAGTTCCAGCAGGCCTTCGGCGGCGCGCCCAGCCTCGGCTATTTCGACGAGCAGGTGGCCCAGAACCTCGCCATGTTCGATCGCGCCATGCGCATGTTCTCGCCCTTCTCCTTCGCCACCCCGGCGGCTGGAACAGCGGAGGCCACGCCTGCGGCCGCCCCGGCTCAGCCCGCCGCTGCGCCCAAGGACAATGATCAGGTCTCCGAACTGCGTCAGCAGATCGAGGCCATGAAGGCGCAGATCGATCAACTGGCTTCACGCCAATAAATTTTTTAGTCCCTCGCCGGGCGGTGGCTACGCCACCTTGGCCGCCGCCTCAATGGCGGCTTGAAGTGGAATGATCCTATTAGAAATCATTCCGCTCTAAGCGACGGTAGACCGGACATTAAGGAAAACCGTGTAGGATCAGGAGCGGAGACCCTCAGAAGGGCCTCCGTTCTTTTCGTTTTCCCGCTGACCGATCCCCGCCTTATGACCGAAAAACGCAACCTGCCTGTCCCCGCCGGTCCCGTAACGGACCACGACGCCCCGCGCAGCCGACGCGGCAGCAAGGCCTATGAGCAGGCGGATTACGCGGCGCAGGTTCTGGGCGGCGGTGAAAAGCGCGGCATTCGCGGCGGGCCTGAGACGCTGGGGCGGGCAAAAAAGACCTATCTGACGTCCGAATATTCCGGCCCGAACGACCGGCGTCCTGAGCCCGGCCGCATCCGCCAGGAAAAAATCTGAGAAAATTCAGGAAAATCTGAGCCCTGATAAGGGTTAACCG
>JASGGL010000095.1:0-11520 GCA_047605065.1 Asticcacaulis sp. | reverse complement strand
TGGTTCCTTGGGTCTGAAACCGGCAACGCCATTGCCGACATTCTGTTCGGTGACTATTCGCCGTCGGCGCGCCTGCCGGTCAGCTTCCCGCAGGTGTCGGGGCAGGAGCCGTTCTATTATAACCACCGCATCACCGGTCGTCCGCAGCTTGATCCCAAGGTGCCGGAATACAAGGCCCGTTATCGCGAAGTCACCAACGAGGCCCTCTATCCGTTCGGCCATGGCCTGACCTATTCAACGGTTGATTATGGCCCGACCACCGTCAGTTCGACGGATCTGGCGTGGAGTGGCAACCTGACGGTCAGCGTCGAAATCAGCAATACCGGTGCGCGCGATATCGAAGAGGTGGCGCAGCTCTATATCCACGACCGCGTGGCCAGCCTTGTCCAGCCGATCCGTCAGATGAAGGGCTTCCGCAAGGTGGCGCTGAAGGCCGGGGAGCGCAAACGCGTTGAATTTACCCTGTCTCGCAACGATCTGGCTTTCGTACAGGCCGATCTGAAGTCTGCCGCCGAACCGGGCAGCTTCGATGTGTGGATCGCACCGTCGGCGACCGGCGGTACGCCCGCGCGCTTTGTCCTGAAGGCCTGATGAGCAGCGGCGGCGCGGGCATAGGGCTTAAAGGCGCCGCCGTTTACGGACTTGGGGACTTTGCCTGTAATCTTTACTGGCAAAGCCTCAGCCTGTTCCTTTTGTTCTACTATACCGAGGTGGTGGGTCTGCCGCCCGCAACGGCGGGGCTGATCTATCTGATCGCCTCGGTGTGGGACGGGCTGGTCGATCCACTGATCGGGCTGATGGCCGATCGCACGCGTACACGCTTTGGGGCCTACAGACCCTATCTGCTGATCGGCGGGCCGCTCCTGGGCTTAAGCTTCTGCCTGCTCTACTACCGGCCGCCGCTCGAAGGTCTGGCGCTGGTGGCCTTCATCCTGATCAGTCATCTGATTTTTCGTACCTTCTATGCGCTGGTCAACGTACCCTATGCGGCGCTTTCGGGTCGGCTTACCCACGATCCGGATCGGCGGGCGCAATTGTCGGGGTTCCGCATGTTTTTCGGGGCGCTGGCGGCGGTACTGGTATCGCTGATGACGCCTCAGGCCGGAAGCGGTCATGGCTATCTGATGATGGCGGCGCTTTTTGCCCTTGTGGCGACGCCGATGTTTCCGCTGGTGTTCGCCGCCACGCGCGAAGCGGCCCCTGAGCCGCAAACCGCTGCGCGCCCGCGTCTGAAAACCCTGTTGGCGAGCCTGATGCACAATAAGGCCTTCTGGCGGCTCAATATGGGGGCGATGGCCTTTGCCATATCCGGCACGGTGCTGACCAAATCGGTGCTCTATTTCTTCAAATACAGCCTCGATGACGAGCGGGCCGGAGCGATGGCGTTCGCGGTGACCGGCGTGGCGGGGCTGGTCATCATCCCGGTATGGACGCTTCTGGCGCGGCGCATCGGGCGACGCGGCGTGTGGATCGCCGCCTGCGGCATCGGACTTTGCGGACTGGCAGCGTTGTGGGTGATGGCGGCGGCTTCGGCGGGGTCCGCGTGGATTACGGCCTGCCTTGTGGTGGTGCACAGCGGGTTTCTGGGGCTTTTCTTCGCCTTCTGGTCTCTGCTGCCCGATACGGTGGACTATGGCGAGCAGACGACGCACGTCCGCGCCGACGGCTTCCTGTTCGGTGTGGCGGGGATGATCTCCAAGATATCCATGGGGCTTGGGGCCGGGTTGTTCGGCTGGGGGCTGGCGCAGGCGGGCTATCGGTCGAACATCGTCCAGAGTGCGACGACGCTGAGCGATCTGAAGGCGCTGATGCTGCTGACGCCGGCTCTCGGTTTTGCCCTGTGCCTGATACTGATGCTGAGGGAAATCCAGACGCGTACGCGCGGTCAGTTGCCCTGAGGCGCGCCCGTGCCGCGCCATCCGCCACGGTTCAGATAGCGTCCCTCATAGGCCGGACGCGGTTCGGGCGTGCCGTGTGTTTCGGCGGGCTTTTCACCCGCGGCCTGTATTGACCCGTCCGTGCGGCAGACCGAGGCATCCATGCCGTAGAGTGCCGCCGCCATGTCATAGACGCTGCGCTCGATCAGGGTGCGCACTCCAAGCTGAACCGGCTCCATCTCGCTGAATCCACCGGACAGGTCGAGCATGGTACCGTCCAGCAGCGCGAAAACCCCGGGCTGAACCTCGCGTCCGGTGATCTGCTTCTGGTAGGCAGTGACGCGGCGTATCTCCTGAGAGCGCGTATCGATCAGACGCAGGTCCAGCGCGATATTCATGACGAAGCGGCGCGACACGAAGGCCCCGGCAGGGTCGTTTTCACCCGTGCCGCCGACGCGCAGGTCGACGCCATCCGAATGAATATTGTAGTTCAGCTCGGTCAGGCCGCCGGAGAGATAATAGTCCGAACCGGCCACCTGACCCGCATAGACCTTGCGGAAATTGTCGGGATCGCTGCCCGCCTGTTCCGGGGTGTCGGACAGGACGCGCTCCATGGCAGCCTTAAGCTCGTAATCCGAAATGTCGCGGTCGCCGCGTTCGACCTGAGGCAGGCCCGCCCGCGACAGGGCCGACTGGGCGAACAGGGCGATGCCCTGCGTGATATTGGCGCCGGTATAGAAGTCGCGTTTGCCGGTCATGTCTTCGATGCGGCCTACGGCGACGCGCGGGCGCGGCTTCTGCGCCGACAGGGCCTTAGTGTGCAGGCAGACCAGATCATTGCTGTAGGGCGTCAGGTTGGCGGTGGCCGGGGCATTGCCGATGGGTTTGGCATAAAGCCCGGTGGCCGGATCGGCGGTGACGCTGGTGCAGGCGCTTAAGACCGCCGCCAGGGCAGGCAGCAGAAGGAAAACGGGGCGAGGGGTGCGGATCATGGCTGTGTCGCCTTAAGTCCGGCTGTGGTCAGGCACGACTCGGAGGCCGCGGGTGCCCACAAAGGCGCGATCAGCTTATAGACCGAGCGTTCGATCAGTTCGCGTACGGCCATCTGGACCGGTTCCTGACGGCTGTTGCCGCCCTGAAGCAGCAGGCCGATATCCTCGCTGCCGCCGCTGAGGCGACGGTCGTTCGTGACGCCGATCACCTGTTTCTGGAAGCTGACTGTATCAACGACCTGCTGGGTCTGGGTGTTGACCAGCCTGAGGTCGACGGCGATGTTGAGGACGTAGGTACGCGCGCTGAGCTGCCCCTGCGCGCCGGGCAGGCCCAGCGCTCCGACCGCCGCGTCATAGCCGTCCGAGCGGATATTGTAGTTCAGTTCGGTGATGCCGCCGACGATGTAATAGCGCGATCCGGCGATCTGCCCGGCCAGTACGGGGCGGAAATTGTCGCCGCTCTGGCCTGCGCGTTCGGGCGTATCGGACAGCAGTTTCTGACGGGCATAGTTGAGTTCGATTTCCGCGACGCTGTTGTCGAGGCGTTCGACTACCGGCACGCCCGCATAGCCTAAAGCCGTAATGGCGAACAGAGACGCGCCTTGCGTGATCTTAGCCCCGGTGTCGAAATCGACCTTGCCCGTCAGATCGCCGATACGTCCGACCGCCAGCCGGGGCAGGCCGTTGAGCGAGGGGCTCTGACCTAGACAGCGCAGGGCGGGCGTTACCGGCGTCGCATTGAGCGTAACGCTGGCTTCGCGGGCCTTGGGGGCTTCGGTGGCGGCTGGTGCGCTCAGGCCGGTATTGGAGGCCGCCATGCCGATAAGGCTTGCGGTCAATAGCTGAGGAAGAAATCGCATCTGTTTCATGATCGTGTGTCCGGAGCGGCGGGGAAAGGACGCGGGGCTTACTGACCGGTCGTCTTGCGTCCGTTGAGGACGGCGGACACCTCGCCGGAATTGTCCTGACGGCTATTGAGGACGATGGTGTTGTGGCTGCCGGTCACGGTGACCGACAACAGGTTGCCGACGGCGGTGGCCGAAGACGTACCCTGCGTGGCCGTGCCGGTTAGGTTGGACAGGAGGCTGCCTGTACTGGCTGAGGACTGGCTATAGGTGCTGTTGGCGTCGCCGTACTGGATGACGCCGTTGACGATCAGACGGTTGCCGTCGGCGTCACGGGTGGTCGGCGCAAAGGGCTGGTTTTCGAGCCTGCGCCCGTTGCCATAGCCGTTTTCGAGGGTACGCAGGTCGCTGGTCTGCGCCGCAGCGGGGGCCGCGCCAACCATCAGGGCAGCGGCGATAAAGGGGGTACGCATGAAGCGCTCCGTCTGGCGGGAGGAGAGAGGGAGGAGCCTGCGGGGGGCACAGGCTCCCCGGCTTATCAGAAGCCCTTGACGGTCAGGGTGTTGCCGATGGCTGCCGCCGTGGCGTCTACCTTGCCCGCCACGCCGCCGATGACGGTGTTGGCATAGGCGTTGACCGCTGCCGTATTGACCTGCGTCGAATACAGGCTGGCGAAGTCGGTTTCGAAGGTGGCCGAGTTGCCGATGGCGGCAGCGGTGGCGCTGACGGCCTTATCGACATTGTAGACTTCAGCGTTGAGAACCGCCGTCGGATCGTAGTTGACGTACTGGGTGTTCGACAGGTTGCCGGCCCAGTCGGCCTTGACCGTCGCGGTGTTGGCGATGGCCGCCGAAGTGGCGCTGACGTCGCCGGTGACATTGGTGATCGTCGCCGACAGGTTCGAGGTCGCTTCGCCGAAGAAGCGCTGATAGTTGTTGAGGTCGTTCAGGCTGGAGCCTTCGGCGGTGAAGCTGTTGCCGATGGCCGCGGCGGTGGCCGACACGTCACTGGTGACGTTATCGATCTTCGCGTTCAGTTGCGCCTTCACATTTGAAGAGTTGTTCTGATTGTTCGAAGCGGTCTGGGCCTGAGCCGAACCGGCCAGAACGACACCGGCGACGGCGATTAAAGACAGATATTTCATGTGTTTCTCCTGTGAGTACACCCGAATGGGCAAGGATACAGGAGCAATATGGGGGCCATATTTTATGTTTAAATTTTAATTTATTTATATGGTTGGCAAAATATGAAAATATTACTGTGCGGTGAAATGTTATCTGTCCGAAAATCGCGCATATATTTTTGAGATAAATTTTTACACACCATAAATTATATATGTTTTAACATTTTTAACCATTAAAAGTATTCAAATGAAATGTGTCTTTATTTGGGAATGAAGCATTATCATTTTGGGGCTGAAACGAAAGTGGAACAGCGTTTTGAAACGGGACTCTACGGTATAAAAATAGTGTCGCGGGATACGGCATTGCACAAAATTTAAGGATTTCCACTTAGGATAGTGCGGTAATCCCGTTTTGGAGCCCCCGCGTCCATGCTTCAGTCCAGTCGCCTCTCTGTTCCCGGCACATCTGCCGATAGGGAAAAGGGCGGCGTGTATCTGTACGCTGGCCGCCCCGATGCCGGATTGGTCTCGGCGCTGAAAAAGACGTATGGCGGCCGTCTGTCGGTCTTCGATTCTCTTTCGGAATGCGTCAGCGAGGCGTTGGAATTCCTCCCGGCGGCGCTGATGCTGGACGTCAGCTATCCCGATACGGCTCTTTATCGTCAGGTTGGGCGTCTCAAGGCGCAGCCTTCGGCGCGTGATGTCCGCATGCTGCTGAGGGCGGAACACCTTATGGATGAGGACCTCGCCTCGCTTCTGGAGCGTGGTCTGGACAGCTTCCTGTTGTCGATGTCGCCGCCGTCGCAGGTTATCGGGCGTCTGGATAGTCTGATGAGCGGAATGATTGATCCGCGCAGCGTTGGTGCCGGGAATACCGGTCTGCTGGAACGGCTGTCGGAAAACGTCGCCGGTGGCGAAACGCTGGTGCCTTCACCTGAGATGCTGGCGCGGTTTCAGGCCGCCTATGGGGTGCGTATCGCCCTGACCACCGGTTATGCGCGTCCGGCGGCCTCGCTTTGCGGTGTCCTGCCGCTCGATGGCGACCGCTTTATTGTCTACGGTCTGTCGGTGGACGGGCCGTCGCTTATGGCCGCACCTCAGGTGGTGAGGGCGCACGGTCTGCTGCATTCCGGCGGCTATGATCGTGGCAATCCGTTCGATGCGGTGCGTATGCTGCAACAGCAGATGCCCGCCTTTCTGCACGCCCGGCAGGGCCTGTCCTTTGTCTACGGGCTTGTCTCGCACAAGGCGCAGGGCTTTTTCGGCATTGGTGCGGGCGCGGTCAGTCTGTGGCTGCGTGAGAACGCCAATGCAGAGTGGCGTGAAGTACAGACCCACGCGTCGCCCATTCGGGCCGAAGACTCACTCGACTATATGCCTTTGCGACTGGAACTCGGCACCGGAGCCGGGCTTTTCCTGTCGGAAGCCGTGGGGGTTCCGCCCGCGGATATGGCGCGAAGGCTCGATCAATGCCGTGACGCCGAAGGCGATGCGGCACTGGGCGCGGAGCTGACGAGGCTGGGTGGTCAATCCATCCTGAAGCTGCACTGGCCTTAAGGGCTGGCCTGACTGACGACACGATACATAAAAACGACTGACTACAGACTAAGGCTAACCCCGCTTGCAACCGATACGTACTCTCCCGAAACTGCGCCGCCTGACTCAGGCAGAGGCCGACGAAATATGCCTGCGTCACGAACGCCTGTGCGATGGCCGCGCCGGTGGCGCGCGCGCCATCTTCGCGCGTTTCGACCTCACCGGGCTCGATCTCCGCGACCGGCAACTGATGGGGGCGGACTTTACGGGCAGCATCCTTCAGGACGCGCGGCTCGACAACAGCCTGATGGACCGGGCGATGATGCTGTGCGCCGATCTGCGTCATGCCAGCCTGGTGCGCGCTACCCTGCGCGAAGTCGATCTGCGCGGGGCCTGCCTGCGTGAGGCCAACCTGTCGGGTGTCGACATGATGGGAGCCAATATGGGCGAAGGCAGCCTGCCCATGCTGGGCCAGCCGTCGACCGTGCGGGCGCTGGACGCCATCAAGACCGATTTCAGCGGGGCCAACCTGACCCGCTGCCGTATGAACCGGGCCATGGCGTCAGGCGCGAACTTTACCGGTGCAGTGCTGGCGGAATGTCGTCTGGCCGGGGCGAACCTGCGCGATGCAGTCTTACGTGACGCCGACCTTTTTGGCGCGGACCTGCATCAGGTCGATGCCCGTCAGGCCGATTTCGGCGGTGCCGCCATGATCGGCACGCGCATGACCCAGTGCCAGACGGGCGGGGCCAATCTGTCGGGGATTATCCGCGAGACGCCGCCGACGCTCAGCGCGCGCGACAAGGAAACCATCGCCAATCTGGTGCAGCACGATCTATGGGTGCGCACACTGGGCAAGGAAGGCCGCCGTGCCGTTTTCGACGGGGCAGACGTGCGGGTGCTGCTTGATCTGCGCGATCAGGACCTGTCGGCTGTTTCGGCGAAGGGCGCGGTCTTCTACGGGCTGGATATGCGCGGCGTCAGTCTGGCCGGGGCCAATCTCGACGGGGCGGATCTGAGGCGCTGCCAGCTTCAGGGGGCGGACCTGCGCGGCGCGTGTCTGCGCAATGCCCGCCTTGAGGGGGCATCGCTCGATAACGCCATCACCACGCCGTTGCAGGTGCGTCCGGGCGAGTCCGTGCCGCTGAATCTGCGCGGCGTTTCCCTGCGCTCGGTCAGCCTGAACGGCGTGGATCTGGGCAGCGCGCTGGTGGATGTGGCAGCCTAAGGCTTTTTCGTCAGGGCTTGCTTAAGCAGGGGGCCGGTTTCGCCGACCGCATCACGTGCGGCGGGCACATAGGCCGTGGTTTGCAAAAAGGCGTGGATCAGGGTCGGGTAATGGCGGCGGGTCACCTTCACGCCTGAGGCTTCGAGCTTATCGGCGAACGCGCGTTGCGAATCCTTCAGCGGATCGAAACCGGCGCTGACCATGATAACCGGAGGCAGGCCCTTCACGTCCGCCTGCATGGGGGAGGTGTCTTCGGACGTGGTTTTTACCCCTTCCGGATAGACCTGAGCCGCCAGATAATCGAGATTGTCGGCATCAAGCCCGTAACCGGTCGCCAGCTCCTTATTGGACGGATAGGCATTCACCCTATCGACACCGGGATAATAGAGCAGCAGGGCCGCCGGGGCTTTGGCTTTTTTGTGCAATTGCCTCAGGCTGACCGACAGGGCCAGCGTGCCGCCCGCACTGTCGCCGCCAAGGGCGATGCGGTCGGGGTCGCCGCCGAAGCTGGTGGTGTTTTTTCGCGTCCACAGCCAGGCGTCTTCGGCGTCATCAAAGGCGGCGGGGTAGGGGTTTTCCGGAGCCAGACGATAGCCGGGGGCGACGACGATGGTCTGAGTGGCCTGAGCCAGCGCTCGCAGAGACGGATCGAAGGCGTCGATGCCGCCGAACATGAAGCCGCCGCCGTGATAATAGATCAGGACCGGGGCCTTCTTTACGCCCTGAAGGCCGGCGGGAACGAAGATGCGCACCGGGATGTCGCCTGTGCGTGTTTTGAGCGTCTGATCGGTGCTGAGCACGCCTTCGGTGACGGCGGTGCGCGTCGCCCAATACCGGTTGAGCGCGGTGCGCGTAGCGGCGCGTCCGGCATCGGTGGCGTAGATGGCGCGCATCTGGGCCTTGATCTGAGGTGTGGCGGCGGGCCGCGTCACATTTTCGAGCACGTATTGCAGGCGCGGGTCCAGCAACTGACCTTCAGACTGCTCGCGCGGGCCTTTGAGATGGCTGATGAACCAGCTCTCGTCCTGCTGCATGAAGGCGACGGCCTGCGCTTCCTGAGGTGTAGGGGTGATCGGTTCGGCGGACACAGGTGTGGTCATCAGGCAGGCTCCGAGGCCGAGGCCGGTCAGCAGGCGTTTCATGCGAGGGTTCCC
Source organism: Asticcacaulis sp. (assembly GCA_047605065.1). Taxonomy (GTDB): domain Bacteria; phylum Pseudomonadota; class Alphaproteobacteria; order Caulobacterales; family Caulobacteraceae; genus Asticcacaulis. Next base: position 2,765 of record JASGGL010000095.1, on the reverse strand, counting down.
TATATATATGTATTGAGGGAAGAATGGCCCCATCGCCGCGTGGGTGCAACGTAAAATTCAACAGATGTGGAATCAGGCGTTGCGCGCCCGATCTTCAAGCGCCCGGCTCTCAAGCGCCTGAAAGGCCCCGGTGTGGTAAGAGATCAGGTGACCATAGGCGTCGGCGGCGTCATCGGAATGACAAAGCCCGCCCGAAAGGTGGTCGATGCGTCCCGTCGAGGCCATTGTCAGGGTCAGTCCGCCGGACAGGCTGTGGTAACCCCAGTAAAGCTCACGGTCGTTGACGTGCGGCAGGGCCTGACGCAGGGCCCCGATGAATTTGAGGATCAGCCGGTCGAAGTGGCTGGTCATCATCGGAGACAGGACGCTGGAGGAATTGACCTGCGCCACAAGGCGGCAATAGTGCCGCCAGCCGGGATCGGCGGCGGCGTGCATAACCTGAACCGGCTCGATAAAGGCCCGCAATATCTGTTCAAGGGAAGGGGCTGTCTCGCCATCCAGTACCTTGCGCAGCGAGTCTTCGCGCATATCGTTGAGGATGAGGGCGCGTCGACCGAAGACGGCGTCATAAAGGCCCTGCTTCGATTCGAAATAGTAGTTGGGCAGGGCGACGTCGACGCCTGCGGCCTGCGCCACCTGCCGGACGGTCACCCCGTCGAAGCCGTGCCGGGAAAACAGAGCTTCGGCGGCATCAAGAACGAGGTCGCGCCTCAGGGGCGCTTCGCTGTTTTTGCGTCGGCCCTTTGGCGTGAGGGGAGGCGTGAGGGGCGTTGAGCCGGAGGAAGGCATGAATCGTATCGCTAAGCGCTTGAATTTTGCAGCTTTAACATAAGACCTGCGCGGACGGAAATAGGAAACGTGCGTGGGAAAAATGTCTGCGAAATGTCGGGTGGTGTGCGTCGGGAGGGCCACAGCGGGTGCGAATTTCAACGGAAAATGAAAATATACAGTTGACATTCAACGGTTGTTGAAAAATTCTGAGGGCATCCGGCGCGTTAAATAAAACAATGCCGGGACATACAGGACAGGAAAACCTCATGCCGGACACGCTTCATTACGATGACGTGCATTACCGGAGTGCCGACGGGCGGCTGACGCTCTATGCGCGCGACTATAATCGCGCGGCATCGCGCGTTGTGCTGTGTCTGCATGGCCTGACACGTAACAGCGCCGATTTCGAGCCGCTCATCGCGCGATTGGGGACGGCGTACCGCATCATCGCGGTCGATCAGCGCGGTCGGGGCCGGTCGCAGTGGGACGAAGACAAGAGCCAGTACAATCTGGGCGTCTATGTTCAGGACATGCTGCGCCTGCTGGACGATCTCGGTATTGGGCGGGCCACCTTCATCGGCACGTCGATGGGCGGGCTGATTTCCATGGTGCTGGCCTCGGTGGCCGCGGCAAGGGTGCGCGGCATCGTGCTCAACGATGTCGGCCCCAAACTGTCGCCCGAGGGGCTGGAGCGCATCCGTTCCTATGTCGGCAAGGGTGCGCCGGTTACGACCTGGCAGGAAGCTGCCGACGTTACTCAACGCATCAATGCCAGCGCTTTTCCGGATTTCGGCCCCGAAGACTGGATGGCTTTTGCACGTCGCACGCATACGGAGCAGGACGGGCGGCCCGTTCCTGCCTACGATCCGGCGATTTCGCAGGGGCTGGCACCGGGCAGCCAAGCGGTTGCGCCACCGGAACTGTGGGACCTGTGGGCGGCCTTGTCCGGTATTCCGGTTCTCGCCATCCGTGGCGGGCTGTCGGATCTTCTTTCGGCCGATACGCTTGAGCGTATGGCGCGCGAACACCCTCAGACCGCCACCCTGACCCTGCCCCATCGCGGGCATGCGCCCATCCTCGATGAGCCGGAAGCCGTGGCGGCCATTGTCCATTTTCTTCGGCAGCAGGACCAGACGTCCTGACGCCCTCTGTACCGCGTATCAATAATAACAGACTGAAAAATACAGGGAACTCCAGATGAAAAAAGCTTTCAAACCGCTTCTGCTGGCCACCGCCGCGTCGCTGTCTATCATGGCCCCGCAGGCCTTCGCCGCCGATGAACCTCAGGCCGCCGCATCGGCGGATGACGTCACCGATGTCGTTGTCACGGCGCGCCGTCGCGCGGAAACGCTCAAAGACGTGCCGATCGCCGTTTCGACCTTCTCGTCGGTGAAGCTGGACCAGACCGGGGCGCAGGACATCACCGCGCTCCAGCAGCAGGCCCCGAACATGACGCTTCAGGTGGCGCGCGGCTCCAACTCGACCCTGATTGCCTTTATCCGTGGCGTGGGCCAGCAGGACCCGCTGTGGGGCTTTGAGCCGGGCGTCGGCCTCTATGTTGACGACGTTTATGTGGCCCGCCCTCAGGGCGCGGTGCTCGACATCTATGACGTTCAGCGCATCGAAGTGCTTCGCGGGCCGCAGGGCACGCTCTATGGCCGCAACACCATCGGCGGTGCGATCAAATACGTCACCAAGCCGCTCGATACCACCCGTCCGACCTTCATGGCACGCGGCTCGCTGGGCAGCTATAGCCAGCGCGATATCGTGCTCACCGGTTCGGTGCCGCTCACGGATCAACTGGCCATCGGTGCGGCTCTGGCCAAGTACGACCGCGACGGTTACGGCAAGAACCTTCATACCGGTGCCGAGCATTACAATAAGGACGTCACGGCCTTCCGCTTCAGCGCCGATTATAACCCGACGGATAAGCTGTCGCTGCGTCTGGCCTATGATCGCACGCAGGACGATTCCAACGCCCGTCACGGCCACCG